>CAYZYQ010000009.1:3439-51560 GCA_964482645.1 uncultured Lentisphaeraceae bacterium
CGACGTTCAGTTTGGCAGCCGAGCGCGTCACGATTTCCGCCAACGCCTCCGGCTCGTAGAAACTCAAACGGTTCACAAGGCCAAAACGCGCACGCAGAGGCGCCGCGATCAAGCCAATGCGCGTCGTAGCGCCTACGAGGGTGAAGCGCGGCAGTTCCAAACGGACACTGCGGGCATTCGGGCCCTGGTCGATCATGATATCGATGGCGAAATCCTCCATGGCGGAATAGAGGTATTCCTCCACGGTTTTCGCCATGCGGTGGATTTCATCGATGAACACGATGTCCCCCGCCTCCAATGACGTGAGCAGTCCCGCCAAATCGCCCGGCTTCGTCAAAACCGGCCCGCTCGTCGTCTTCACATGGACGCCCATGGCATCGCCAAGAATGTAGGAAAGTGTCGTCTTCCCCAAACCGGGCGGCCCTGAAAAAAGAACGTGATCAAGCGTTTCACCACGCTCTTTGGCCGCTTTCACGGCGAGTTCCAAACGGTCGCGAATCTTCTGCTGACCGACAAAATCCTGAAAACGCTCCGGCCGGAGACGATTATCGAAAACCGTGTTGCGCTGGTTGAGCGCGTCGCTGGAACGTTCATTTTTCACGAGATGTTATTCTAGCAAAAAGACAGAAAAGGGGCAAGCCAGACGGCTCACCCCTTTTCCCTTCGCGTGTGGTCGCCAAATTACTGCGCGGCCTTCTCGTCGCCATACCCCTTGCTCTTGAGGTAGTCGATCACGGCGCCAACCGTCGTCAGCTTTTCGGCATCCTCTTCCGGAATCGCCGCACCGAATTCTTCCTCGAAAGCCATGATGAGTTCGACCGAGTCGAGAGAATCAGCGCCGAGATCGTCGATGAACGACGCCTCAAAGGTGACCTGCTCCGCATTGACGCCGAGCTGGTCAACGATAATCTCTTTCACGCGATCTTCAAGCTTGCCTGCCATTTCAATTCTCCTTTGGTTAGACGCAAGTTATTTTACCAAATTCTCCGCCCGATTGCGAGGGCAAAGTTCGACAAAATCAGCCGATCATCCCGCCGTTTACGGAAACGATCTGTCCGGTGATGTACGAGGCGTCGGGGCCGGAAAGGAACGCAACGCACTTGGCGATGTCTTCCGCGGTGCCGAAACGCTGCAACGGAATCGTGTCCATATACGCCTTTTTCACGTCGTCTGGCAGTACGTCGGTCATTTTCGACTGGATGAAGCCCGGCGCCACGGCGTTGCAACGGATGTTGCGCTTGCCGAGTTCCTTGGCCGTCGTCTTCGTGAGCGCAATCACGCCACCCTTCGACGCCGTGTAGTTCGCCTGTCCGGCGTTGCCCATGATGCCGACGACGGACGCGATATTGATGATCGCGCCGCCCTCCTGGACTCCGTCTGCGGACTTGTTCTTCATCATCGGCCGCGCCACGGCGCGGGTGAAGAGGAACGTACCCTTCAAGTTGACGTTCAGTACGGCATCCCAGTCGTCGTCGCTCATGCGGATGAGCAGTCCGTCCTTCGTGATGCCAGCGTTGTTGACCATGATGTCAATCCGCCCGAACTTATCCAGAACGCCCTTCACAACCGCGTCCACGTCCGCAGAGTTCGCCACGTTGCAGCCAAACCCCGCACCATCCGCGCCGGCGGCCTTCACGAGGCCGACCGTCTCTTCGCACCATTCCGCCTTGAGGTCGACAACCGCGACCTTCGCGCCCGCCTCGGCGAGTTTTTTCGCAATCTGCTGGCCGATGCCACGGGCGGCGCCCGTCACAATCGCAACCTTGCCGTCAAGATTTCCCATTGATCTTCCTTCTCTTTCTATTCAGCGTTTTCCGTTTTCCACGTCATCCACACTCAGAGCGCGGCCGCCGTCGCGTCGAGCGTCGCGGCATCCGAGACGTTGAGCGTCGTCAGCGTGGCGTCGATCTTCTTGATAAGGCCCGACAGCACCTTGCCCGGCCCGAACTCAATGAAGCGCGTACAGCCGAGCGCCTTGGCCGCCTCAATATCGTCCGCCCAACGCGTCGTCTCCGTGACTTGGCGGAGCATGACTGCCTTGATTTCACCCGGATCGGACGAATGCACCTGACCCGTTACGTTGGAGATGACGGGAATCTTCGGCGCACTAAACGTGATGCCGTCCAAAATCGGCGCCAGTTTCTCGCGGGCGGGCTGCATGAACTTCGAGTGGAACGCGCCGGCCGTCTGAAGCGGAATCGCGCGCTTGATGCCAAGTTCCTTCGCCGTCGTGGCGGCGGCGGCGATCTGCGCCTTGTCGCCGGACAACACGACCTGCGCCGCACTGTTGATATTCGCGGGCGTGCAGCCCGTCTTCGCGCAGAGCTCATCGAGCTGCGCGGGCGACGCGCCAACAATGGCAATCATTCCACTGGGCGTGGCCTCGCAGGCCTCCTGCATGAAGCGTCCGCGCGCCTCCAACACCTTCAACGTGGAATCGAAATCGAGTACCCCCGCCGCGCAGAGAGCGCCCCATTCGCCCAACGAAAGCCCCGCCGCCGCCGCGAACGACGTGGCGCGACGCTTCTGGAGCATCTGGAACGCCGCATAGCTGACAACGAAAATGCCAGGCTGGCACACGTTGCTCTTCGTCAGTTCCTCGGCCGGACCTTCAAAACAGATTTTCTTGAGGTCGAACCCCAGCACCGCATTCGCCTTATCGAAGAGCGCCATCACGGCGGCATCCGCCTCCGCGAAATCCTTGCCCATTCCGGGCACCTGGGCGCCCTGGCCCGCGAATACACAGCAATCAGACATGACTATTCCTTTCTGAGAGTGAAACGAATCAAGACTATTGTAGCACAAAACGGATGACTTGTCCCATTCCGACAAAACGTTTGGTTTGGCAAGATTTTTCGTCGTTGTCAACTCGCAAGCCCCCCGTGGGAGCAAACTACAAAAGTATAGCCCGACACGATTCGCCACACAAACGGACGATTCAGCGAACAGGCGGGCGAACGCGGCGCGTAGCGACGGCTGTGAACGGGTCTTCGGGCCAGTAGTGCTTGGGATAGCGGCCGCGCAAGTCTTTACGGACGAGCGCATACGTCTCCCGCCAGAACCCCGCCAGATCCTTCGTCACCTGAACGGGACGTTGCGCGGGCGAAAGAAGATGCATGACGATCGGGACTTTTCCACCCGCCACTTTCGGCGTCGCGTGAAGGCCGAAGCACTCCTGCAACCGTACCGCCACGAACGGCTCCGCGCCCTCGTAATGGATGGTCATCTGCGACCCCGTCGGCACTTCCATCTTCACGGGCGCAAGCCGATCAAGTTCCCGCCGGTCGTGCCCCGCCGCCACGAGCGACCCGTCGAGCACGGCGGCCAAATCGAGTTTCGCCAAATGCGCCCAGCGGCTCATGCCGAACGTGAACGCCGCAAACCAGTCCTCCAAATGCGCGGCGAGCGCGGCGTCCGACACGTCGGGCCACGTGCCACCGAGTTCACGCTGGAGAAAACAGATTCGAGCCTGGAGTTGGCGAACGCCCAGCGTCCACGACGGCAGGTTCGCCACGCCCTTCTGCCGGATACCCGTGAACAACGCCGCTTGCACCTGTGCCGCGTCGGGCGTCGGCTGCCCGCCCTCGCGCATCCGCATTTTCCACAACCGCCGCACATTCACGGCTTTCACGCACTCGTTCCGCCGATCCCACTCCGTCTGCACGTCCTCGACAATCTGTCCAGCGAAAAACTCTTCCAACGCGGCTTCGGAAACGGGCGCGGCCAAATGGATCTTCGCGTCGCCGCCGCGATCGTCGAGGTCGCAGAGCACGAGATAGTCGGCGGACGCCAGCGCCTCCGTGCGCTCCATGAACGCGCCGCGCCCGCACGTCATCTGGAACGTACCGTTTCCGCGATTGTGGGCGATGCGATCGGGAAAGGCAAAGACAAGGTCTTCACCCGGTTCGTGAAACGACGTGGCGGATGACGGCGGCGCCAGACGTTCCCAGCGACGGGCGAGTTCCTTCATGCGCGGTGTCGGGCGCACGTCGCGCACGTCCGTAATCGCGTGTGGCGCACCCTCTTCGAGCAACGCCGCAAGGCGCGTGTTGCCCGTTCGGAGAATCATGTTCGCAAGGCGCGGATGAACGGGCAGACGCGCCATGCGCGTACCGTGGTCGGTCAGGCGTCCGTCGCCATCGAGCGCACCGAGCAGACACAACAAATCTTTTGCATTCGCCCAGGCACTGGCCGGCGGCGGCGTCAACCACGGCAGACCGTCCAACGCCGTCGTCCCCCACGCGGCGCAGGAAAGCACGGTCGACGCCAAATCGGCTTCCAGGATTTCGGGCCGCATCGCGGGCTGCAGCAGTCGATCTTGCGCGGCCGTCCAAAGGCGCAGACAGACGCCCGGCCCCGTGCGTCCGGCACGGCCGCGCCGCTGGTCGGCCCGGTCGCGGGTCAGGCGCAACGTTTCCAGTCGGCTCATACCCGAACTCGGCGAAAAACGGCTCACGCGCATCAGTCCCGAATCGATGACCGTCGTCACGCCCGCAATCGTCAACGACGTCTCGGCGATGCTCGTGGCGAGAATGACCCGAGGGCGGTCGCAAGGCGCGACAGCCGCGTCCTGCTCCTCGCGCGACAACGCGCCGTAGAGGGGATAGACGTCCGGCACGTCGCACAACGCCTCGGTACACCGGCGGATTTCGCCTTCGCCGGGCAGAAAACAGAGAATCGTCCCCTCGCGTTCCGGACGCAGCCGCCGCACGGCACCCGCCATTTGAAGGGCGATGGACGCGGTGGATTCCATTTGAAGGAAGCGCGTTTCGACAGGAAACATCCGCGCCTCGGCCGTATGAACGTCCGCATCGCCCAGATGCGCGGCGATGGATTCCACATCGAGCGTGGCCGACATCACGAGCATTCGCAAATCGGGACGCAAGGCACGGCGGACGTCGAGCGTCATGGCAAATCCGAGGTCGCATTGCAATGACCGCTCGTGAAATTCATCGAAAATGACAAGTCCGACATCCGCCAGTTCGGGATCGTTCACGAGCCGTTGTGCGAGCAGCCCTTCCGTGACGATTTCAAGGCGCGTCCGCGCACTCGTCCGATGTTCGAGACGCACGTGATAGCCCACCGTTTCGCCCACGGGTTCGCCCAGCTTGCGGGCAATGAAGGTAGCACAACTCCGCGCCGCCAGCCGGCGCGGTTCGAGCATGAGGATTTTCCGTCCGTCCAGAAAGGCGGCATCCAACAGCGCGGGCGGAACGCACGTTGTCTTGCCGCTACCAGGCGGTGCACGCAACACGACCGTGCGGTTACGTGCCAGCGAATCCGCAAGCTGCGGGATGATCTGTTCAACGGGAAACATCAGCGGGAAACGTTCTGAATGTCGCACCGAACACGCGGACGCGGAACGGATGGTTCAGAGGACACTACACAATGAGCATACAGTCGCCGTAGCTGAAGAAGCGGTAGTTCGCGCGAACGGCCATCGCGTAGGCGCAAAGCATCCGCTCACGGCCGGCCAACGCGCTCGTCATCATGAGAAGCGTGGACTGCGGCAGATGGAAATTCGTGAGCATGCAGTCGCACACCTTGAACGTGTACGGCGGATAGATGAAGATGTTGCTCGCCCCCGAACCCGCCGCCATCAGCGGATCGTCCGGCCCGCGCTCGCGACACGCCACCGTCTCCAGCGTCCGAACGCTCGTCGACCCGATGCAGAAGATCCGGCCGCCCCGCGCCCGGCAGGCGTTGATCGCGTCGGCCGTCTCCGGCGGCACGGTGAACGCCTCGAAGTCCATCTCGTGATCTTCGATGTTCTCCGCTTTCACCGGACGGAACGTGCCCGGCCCCACGTGCAGCGTGACGGCCACGCGCTTCACGCCCTTCGCATCCAGCGCGGCGAAAATCTCCGGCGTGAAATGCAACCCCGCCGTCGGCGCCGCCACGCTGCCGACGTGCTTGGCGTAAATCGTCTGGTAGCGTTCGCGATCCGCCCGTTCCTCCTCCGCCGTCCCCTCGCGATGGACGTAGGGCGGCACCGGGACGTGTCCGAACTCATCCAGCAACGTGGCCAGCGGACGTTTCGAGACGAAATCGCACGTCCACATTCCGCCGCCGACCTTTTCCTTCAGAACGACCTCAAGTTCGCGGTTCGGGCCGAACACGGCCACCTGCCCTTCCCGCGACGGACGCCCCGACCCAATCATCACGCGCCACGTGAGGACGTCCCGCCCGTCATGCGCCCCCGCGCCGTCGAGCGAGTCCGCGTCCGTCGCGGGCGAGACCATCAGCACTTCCACCGCGCCGGGCGAATCGCGCCACGTGCCAATCAGACGCGCGGGAAAGACCTTCGTGTCGTTGAGGACGATGAGGTCGTTCGCCGTGACGTAGTCGGGAAAATCCGTCACCTTGCGGTGTTCGAGCATTCCCGTGTCGCGATGCAAGACCATCATGCGGTCGTCGCCGCGCGTTTCACTCGGATGCTGCGCAATCAATCGCTCGGGGAGCGGATACCAGAACTGCTTCGTCTTCATGTCGCTTCTACTTGCTCCAGCCGGGGACGAGAAAGGCCGTCATCATGTTGCGGTCGCCCGTCGACGCGTAGGACCAGACGACTTTCTTGTCCCGCGTGATTTCAAACACCGTCGTGCGCGAACCGTCGGGACGCCCGTTCGCGTACGTGCCGACGACGAGGTTGCCATTCGGCAGTTCCTGGATGCCGCAGAGGTTGTCCAACTTCAATTCGGGGAAGTCGGCGCACGTGACAGACCAGACCGCCTCGTGCGCGGGCGTGAATTCGGTTATGCCGCCGAGATGGGAAATCAGCGTGTTGCCGTTCGCGCGGCGAAGCGCGTCAAACGCCAGCGGGGCGTGCCCGCTCGCCCTGCGCGGCGTCGTTTGCGACCAGATCTCACGTCCCGTCGCGTCGTACTCGCGCACGACGTTCGCGGACGAGCAGCAGACGAGATACGTCCCCGCCGGCGTCTTGCGAATCATGCGATAGCGGTTGTGCAGCCCCGGCAGCGTTCCGTTCGCCAGCCGCGCGTCGCCCTTGAACTTCACGACGGCGTTCGTCGTGCCCGCCGCAAGTTCCGTGACGTAACCCGTGCCGTTCTCCGCGACGACCACGTTGCCGTTCGGCTGGATCTCGAACCCGAACAGGCCGTCCGTCGGACAGGGACGGTAGACGAGTTCCCGCCGCCCTGTCGCGACGTCCACCCGCCACAGGTCGGCGTTCGAGTAGTAGACCCATCCGCCGTGCCGTTCGACGCGGTGGATGTTGCCGCAGCCCTTCGCCTCCCACGCAATCCGTCCGTCGGGCATCAGCACGTAGGCGCGTCCCGAACCCGCCACGAGCAACGGCGCGGACATCGTACCTGTCAGACCCGCCGCCGCCGCACACGCGCACAACGCGCCTACGCAGACCATTCCAATCGCCTTCATGTTCATCGCATCCGCTCTTCTTTCATCAATTCACTTCAGACCCGTCTGGCGCAGCAGCGCGTCAATCGTCGGCGGACGGCCTCGGAACATCTTGAAGACCTCCATCGGATCGACACTGCCGCCCAACGCAAGAATCGTCTCGCGGTACTTCCGTCCGACGGCCGCCGTCGCGGCGTCGTTGTCCAGCCCGGCCTCCTCGAACGCGCCGAAAACGTCCGCGCTCATCACTTCGCTCCACTTGTAGCCATAGTAGCCGGCGGCATATCCACCCGCGAAAATATGCGTGAACGATTCAAGGAAACGGTCTTCCGGCACGGTGGCGCCGGGAATGCAATCCGCGAAGACGGCGTTCTTGAACGCATTGGGATCGTCGTGCGGCGTCTCGTGCAATTCCATGTCCACACGCGCGAACGCGATCTGGCGCAGCGACGCACTGGCGGCGCGAAAGTTCTTCGCGGCGCGGACGCGATTCAGCAAGTCGTCGGGGATGTCCGCATACGTGTCCATGTGCCGCGCAAAACGCTTGACCGTATGCACGTCCGAACACCAGTTCTCCATAAACTGCGACGCAACCTCGACAGCGTCCCAGTCGACGAGATTCAGACCCGACGCACCGGCGTCGTCCACCGTCGTGAGCATGTGCTGGAGCGCATGGCCGAACTCGTGGAACAGCGTTTCGACTTCGGAAAACCGCATGGGCGCACGACCCTCGGCGTCCGGCACGGCCTGGTTGCAGCAGATGAGGGCGAGCGGCAGGACGACCGTGCCGTCCGGCTTCACCTCGCGCGTGCGAAGTTCGTTCATCCACGCACCGCCGCGCTTCGTCTCCGGCCGCGAATAGGGATCGAAGTAGAAATGCGCGATTGTCTCGCCGGCGGCGTTCTTCACGCGGAAGAAACGCACGTCCCGATGCCAGACGGGCGCCGTCCAGTCCGCCGGCTCCACCGTCACGCCAAACAGGCGTTCCGTCAGCTTGAAGAGGCCGTTCAGGACAGTCGGCAGATTGAAGTAGCGCGACAGTTCCTCTTCCGAGTACGCATACTTCTCCTCGCGCAGACGCTCCGCCCAGAACGCAAAATCCCACGGTGCGAGCGCACCGCCAAACCCATGCGCGGCGGCGAACGCGGCAAGTTCGGCGCGTTCACGCGCGGCGGGCGGACGCGACGCGGCGGCAAGGCCGTCGAGCATCGCGTGGACGGCGGCGACGGACGGGGCGCACTTCGACTTCAGCGACAGTTCGGCGTACGACGCACAGCCGAGCAGTTGCGCCTGCTCTGCGCGGAGGGCGAGAATGCGTCCGACGTGCGGCGTGTTGTCGAACGCGCCGGCGGACGCGCGTGTGGCGCGGGCGCGGAACAACTTCTCGCGCACGGCCCGGCTCTTCACGTGCTTCATCAGCGGCACGTAGAGAGCGTCCTCAACCGACGCCTTCCACGGGCCTTCATCGGCCTTGCCCACGGCGGACATCGCCGCGCGCAGACGCGCGGGCACGCCATCGACGTCGGCGGGATCCGTCAACGTCAGCGAAAACGCCTTCGTGGCGTCCAGCACGTTGTTGCTGAACGTGTTCGCCAACGTGGCGAGTTCGGCCTCGATTTCGTTGAAGCGTTTTTGCTTCGCGCCATTGAGCCCCACGCCGGCGAGTTCGGCGGCCTGCACCATCTTCGCGAGAATGCGGCGGCGGGCCGGCGTGTCGGCGGGCGTGGCCTTGGCGAGTTCGTAGAAACGGCGGGACTGCCCGACGCGGAGCGAAAAGGCGACGATGCGCCCCTGGTACTTCTCCTCGATTGCCCGCCAGTCCGCCGAATTGCAGACGGACAGCAGATGCTCCACGAGCCCCCACGCCTCCATCAGCGGGCGCGTCGCATCGTCGAGCGGACGCACAAAGCCCTCCCACGTCGGCACGGCGTCATGCTCCAGCGCGGCGACAACGGTCTCAGCCGCGTCCAAGAGCTGCGGCAGCGCGGCGTCGGCGGCGGCCGGCGTCATCGCCGGGAAGTCGGGGAACGTGCCAATCGACAGAAACGGATTCATCGCCGCCATGGCCGTCACTCGAAAATCATGCCCTCGACGGGCTGGCCGCCGGGCTGCATCGGATAGACGTTCGCGCGCGGTTCGACAATTACTTCCACAAACGTCGTCTTGCTCGAATTGATCGCCTTCTTCAGCGTCGGTTCAAGCTTGTCGGGATCGATCACGCGGAACGCCTCCGCGCCGTGCGCCTGGGCGAGCTTGACGAGATCCGGCAGATAGTCGTATTCAAGATCCTGGTCGAGATGCTCGTTCGCGCAGCGGCCCTTTACCGTGAGAATCGAATCGGCGTAGCGCTTGGAGTAGAACAGCTCCTGCCACTGGCGCACCATGCCCAGACAGCCGTTGTTGATCACGACGAACGTCACGGGCAGCTTGTGCTCCACGGCGCAGACCACTTCCTCGAACGTCATCTGGGCGCCGCCGTCGCCGCAGATGGCGACGATCTTCTTGTCGGGCCGGCCGAGCGCCGCGCCAATCGCGGCGGGAATGCCGAAGCCCATCGTGCCCATGCCGCCGGAGGTGAGGAAGTGGCGGGCGTACTTGTGGCGGAAGTACTGGGCGCTCCACATCTGGTGCTGGCCAACGTCGGTGGACAGAATGGCCTCGCCCTTCGTCACGCGGTCGATCGTCTCGATCACGCTCTGCGGCATGATCACGCCGGGGTGCATCGGCTTGTAGCCCATCGGGCGCTCCTTGCGCCACGTCTCGATCTGCGCAAGCCAGTCGTCGTGCTGCGCGGCCTTCACGCGGGAGGAGACGACCGTCAGCACGTCCTTCACGTCCGCCACAATCCCGAGGCTCACGCCCACGTTCTTCTTGATGGACGAGGGGTCGCAGTCCACGTGGACGATCTTCGCGTTCTTCGCGTAGGCGGCGAGCTTGCCCGTCACGCGGTCGCTGAAGCGGACGCCGAGCGCAAGGAGGAGATCGCACTTGGCGATCGCGTAGTTCGCGGCGGCCGTGCCGTGCATCCCGGCGAGGTGGAGGGAAAGCGGATCCGTTTCGGGGAACGCGCCCAGGCCCATCAGCGTCGTCGCCACGGGAATGTTCGCGCGACGCGCAAGGGCGGCGACGTCCTTGGCCGCGCCGGCGGCGATCACGCCGCCACCCGCGTAGATGACGGGACGTTCGGCCTCGTTGATCAGCTTCGCGAGGCGCGACATCTGGGAGGCTGTCGCCATAAATTCGGGATGGTAGGCGCGGAGGCAGACACGCTCCGGATATTCGGCCGTCGTCAGCGCGCGCTGGACGTTCTTCGGCAGGTCGATGACCACGGGGCCGGGCTTGCCGTGCGTGGCGATGTAGAACGCCTCGGCAATCGTCTCCGGAATTTCGTCCGCGCTCTGCACGAGGAAGCTGTGCTTCGTCACGGCGCGGCAGATGCCGCTCATGTCCGCCTCCTGAAAGGCGTCCGTGCCGATCTGCCCCATGGGCACCTGGCCCGTGATGCACACGAGCGGAACGCCGTCCATGTTCGCCGTCGCGAGACCCGTGACCGTGTTCGTCGCGCCGGGGCCGCTCGTCACGAGGCAAACGCCCGGCTTGCCCGTCGCGCGCGCGTAGCCGTCCGCCATGTGGACGCAGCCCTGCTCGTGGCGGCCGAGAATGAACGTGAACGGCGCTTCGGGGAGGCAGTTGAAGACGTCAAGGACTTGCCCGCCGGGATATCCGAACAACACTTCCGTACCGGCCTTCGCCAGCGAATCCACGAGGGCCTGGGCGCCCGACTTCTCTCTCTTCTTTGTCATTGTCATCTTACTCGACTCTTTCTCTTCAAAAACTCGTTTGCTCCTGCGGACGTTTGTCGTTCTGCCGCAACCAGTCCTGCGCATTGCGGTCGCCCTGCATGGCACGTGAGCGAATCTTCCATTCCACGGCCTTCCGTTCGTCGACGGCAACGCCCACGCCCCGCTCGTAGCACGTCGACACGTTCTCCATCGCGGGCGGGTAGCCCGCCCCGGCCGCTTTCATGAACAACTCGAACGCCCGCCGCGGATCGGCCGCCACGCCCTCGCCCTTCCATAGAACGACGCCATAGACGTTGATGGCCTCCACACAACCGCCATCCGCCGCCTTTTTCAAAAGACCGGCCGCCTTCTCCAGATCCACCGCCACGCCCTCGCCGCGCCGGAGGGCGAGCGCGTAGTTGAACTGTCCGTACGGGTTTTCATAGCTGGCCGACTTCGCGAACCACTTCGTCGCCAGTCCCACGTCCTTCTCGACGACAATGCCGTCGCGGAAAAATGAACCGATGTTGTTGATCGCCTCTGGATGCCCCTTCTCGGCGGCGGCACGGAAGCAACTGAACGCATCCACATCGTTCCGATCCACGCCCAACCCACGCCAGAGACACATACCCAAATTATAGAGACCGTTCGCATCGCCCTCGCCGGCGGCTTTCTTGAAGAAACCGTAGGCCTCGTCCAGCACACGGGCGAGTTCATTCGTCGACCGCGTCTGCGTCATCGCCTGGGAAAAGATGTACGATCCCCAGGCGTTGGCCGCCTGGGCGCTGCCGCGCACCGCCGCACGGCGGAGGAGGTTCGTATCACCCGTTTCCAACGACAGCAGGTACCAGGCCATCGCGTTGTCACGTTCCAACGCGAGCCGTTGGATGGGACCGCGACACCGCGCCAAATAGTTCGAGCACGTCGTGGCATCAAGCTGCGCCGCCGCCGGCGCATCCGGATCGCGCGACACAATCGCGAGGAGATAACCGCAGACCGTCCCGCCCTTTCGCGCCTCCTCCGCGACGTCCGCCGCCGCCTCGGCGTAACCGCGCAGGGAACCGGCGGCGCGGGAGTTCAACAGCCGCAACACGGCCTGCGACGCATCGGCCGCAGCCAGTCCGCCCGCGAGGAGCAGCAGACACGCCCCGACGAAACCTCTTAACCCGTTAAACGTCTTCACGTCGCCGTTCTCCTTTTCCTATCGGTCGCGCGGCGACAACATGGCCGCCGACACGGGCATCGCCGCGCCGACGATCGGCGTCCCGCGATTGCGCCAATGCTTGCGGCGCGCACAGACCGTCATCAACCGGCTGCCCAGCCCAAACGTCCACCACGCCGGCCGCTTCAACCCCACGACGTCAAACCCGTCGCGCAACAGTTCATACACGCCACGCTGCGTGTAGCCCGCCGCACCGTCGGACGACGCTTTTTCCACGGCGAAAATCAAGCATCCGCCGCCGTGCAGGACACGATGGACTTCGCGGACGAGCGTGGCTATGCGCGACGGCCGTCCCGACAACAACGCCGTCGCCACAAGTACGACCTCGAACTGGTTGTCCTCGAACGGCAATTCACCGCCTTCGCCAAGCGCCAGCACGGTCTTGGGATCGAGCGTCGCCGCCGTCTGCGCACGGAGATGCGTCCCGTCCTCGACGGTCATCCACACGCCGCCTCGCGCCGCGCGAAACGCCCGCGAGGCGGACGCATCCGCGAATCCGACGTCCAGCCCCGCGCGGACGCGCAGCAGACGGCTCTTCATCGCCGCCAGCACGGCGGCCACGTTTTTGTCCGGCTTAGAGTTCAAGCACCGTCTCTTCCCGCGTGGCGAGATCCTTCATCTTCGCCCGCCCGACCGCCACATCGTCCGGACCGAGGAACACGGCTTTCGCGCACGAGGATGCGCCCGCACGCGCAAAGAACTGTTTCGGTTTGGCTTTCTTGAGCGCCAGATTCACGCATTCGCCCGTCGCGCGGAGTTTCGCGGCCAGCTTCAGCGCCGCGTCACGCTGTTCGGGGAACATGAAGCCCACATAGACGCCCGTGCGCGGCACGGCGGCCTCGGCACCCAGACGCGCTTTGAGGAGTTCCGTGACAACCACGTCGCCAAAGCCCAGCCCAACCGCCGTCGCCGGCTCGCCGCCAATCGCCGTGAGCAGATTGTCGTAACGACCGCCGCCGAAAATCGCGCGAAATTCGCGCTTCGCGTCGAAGCACTCGAACACGATGCCCGTGTAGTAGCTCAGGCCGCGAATGACGGAAATGTCGAAGACGAGACACGACCCGAATCCCGCCAGATCCGCAAGACGGAAGAGTTCACGCAACTGGGCGACGGCCGGGCTGCCCTCCGCCGCGCCCGTCAACGCCTCGGCCGCGTCGAGCGTCTTCACGTCCATGATCGCGAACGCGGCCTTCACGTCCGCCTCGGACAACCCGTTGTCGGTCATCATGTGCGCAAGTTCTTCGTCCGGCATCTTGCCGCGCTTGTCGAGCGCAAGAAACACCTGCGCGTGGCGTTCGGCGGGAATGCCGCTCGCCGCGAGGAGTTCGGACAGCAACGCGCGGTTGGAAACGTGGACTTGGAAATCGTCGTTAGACAACCCCATGCGGCGAAGCGCGTCACACGCGGCGCCCAGCACTTCGACTTCGGCCAAGACGCTTTCTTCGCCGACGATGTCCAGATTCCACTGGTAGTGTTCGCGTTTGCGGCCCTTCGTCATGCGTTCGTAGCGGAAACACTGGGCGATGGTCGTCCACTTGATCGGAAACGGCAGACTGCCCTGCCGCTGGGCCACCATGCGGGCGAGGGTGGGCGTCATTTCGGCGCGAAGGGCCAAATGGCGGTCGCTCTTGTCGTGGAAGTGGTAGATCTGTTCGCCGACCTCTTCGCCGGCCTTACGCGCCAGCAATTCGTAACTTTCGACGACACAGGCGTCATACGGCTCGAAACCCGCCGCCGCGCCCGCCGCGCGAAATGCGTCGAACACCTTGTTCCGCCAGGCCATGTCCTCTGGATAGAAGTCCCGCATACCACGCGGAGGGTCGAATGAAATCTGATCCGCCATTTCTCTTTTTTCTCCAAATCAATTTAGGATTTGTTAGTATATCATAATCAAAGGGCGACTTCCAGCGACAAACGCGCAACCAGGTCGGGCGGTGGCGGTGTGCTACCGGGCATCGTCACGGCCGCGCTACCGGCGGCCACCGCCCAACGGGCCGTCTCCCCATCGGCGAAGGACGCGCGGGACGCGCCGCCAAACGTCCGCCAGACCCACTCCGCCAACAGCGTGTCGCCGGCGGCCGTCGTGTCCAGCACGGACACAGGCGGCGCGGCCACGAACGTTCCGTTGAACCAGCAACCCGCGCCGCCATCGGAGATGATCGCGCAGGGGACACGCGCGTTCAACTGTGCCGTGGCGGCGCGGAACGTGTCGGGCGTGTGCGGAACAAAACCGACCAGCGGTTCGCATTCGTCGGCGTTGGGTTTGATGACATCGGGCACGGCGGCGGTCGGCGATTCCGGGAAGACGGCACGGCGCAACGGTTCGCCGCTCGCGTCCAGCACGACGAGTGCGCCGCGCCGCTTCGCCTCGGCCACGCACCGGGCGTAGTAGTCCGCGCCGCAGACGGACGGCAAACTGCCGGAAAAGACGCAGACCGTTTCCGCATCGACGTCGGCCAGAACGTCGGCCGGCGCGGGCGCCTGTCGCAGACCCGGAAACGCGGCGCGGTTCAATTTCACGCTGCCACCCGGCCAGACGAGCATTTCATTCCGCCGCGTCGCGCCCGGCACACGCAAAAAACGATCCGCCACACCCTGCGCCGCCAACTCCTTCTCAAACGGCCGTGCATTGTCCTCGCCCAATAGACCGCCACACGCGACCGTCGCGCCGCGAATGGCCAGCCAACGCGCCACGTTGAGGCCTTTGCCGCCCACGTTTTCACGTTCGGCGACGTCTTTGAAGATTTCGCCCGCCCCGCGTGGGGCGGACGGCAGTTCCACCGTGGCATCAACGGCCGGACTCATACACAGGCAGTAGAATTTCATGTCCCCATTCTACCAAACGCCGCCGTGCACGTCACGTACCGTCATTCCGACTCGCACCGGAGATCCGCAGCGACGTCGTATCCAGCCTGTGCGGCCAGATGGCGGTCGTCGTCGAAATCCCCGCCCGGCGTTGTCAGAAGATGCCCGGCAATGCCGGCGGACATTCCAACGTAGATGCACCGCGCCGCCGTCGCGTCGCTCATGTCGCCCCGGCCGCCCGCGAATCGAAGCGGCGTGGACGGATTGACAAGCCTCAGAATGGCGACAATGTCGACAACCCTATCGGCGGAGAGGATGCCATTTCCACCAAGCGGCGTCCCGGCAATTGGATGCAACACGTTCACCGGGATGGAATCGGGGGCGATTTCCTTGAGGGCGAACGCGAATTCAACAATCTGTTCGTCGCTTTCCCCCATGCCGATGATTCCCCCGCAGCAGATTTCAAGTCCGAGCCGCCGCGCGGCTTTCAATGTCGCGACTTTCTCCGCAAAGGTATGCGTCGTACAAAGTGTACCGAAATGCGACGGGGCGGTCTCGATGTTGCAATGCACCCGTTCAAGCCCCGCCTCCTTCAGTCGACGAAGGTCGTCTTCGCCAACAAGTCCAAGGGACGCGCACAGATGGATGCGCGTCTCCCGGCGCAGCGTCTTCAAGGCGGCACACACGCCGTCAATCGCGGTTCGTGCGAGGGCGCGTCCGCTCGTGACAATTCCGAAGCGCGTCGCACCGTGCACTTGCGCCGCGCGGGCGGCCTTGACGCACGTTTCCGTGCCCACCCAATCCCAGTTTTCGCAAAGTTTCCCCCATCGCGCCGACTGTGCGCACCACTTGCAGTCCTCCGAGCAACGTCCGGACTTGGCGTTGATGATGGCACAGAAATCAAAGCGGCGCGGGGTACAAGCCTCCGTAACTCTGTGAGCCGCATCATGCAGTTCCGTTCGTGTGGCATGACGCAGCAGCCACAACACCTCGTCTGAGGCGATTTCCCCGCCGTCGACAATCCGCGCGGCGATCTCCTTTGCCGACACAGGATCCTGGGTCTGTCTTTCTTTCATCGTCTATCTTTTCCTTGTTTGGGCGTAGAGTATATGTTATCGTGCCGCCAACAGGGTAATACATTTTTCCTATTC
Source organism: uncultured Lentisphaeraceae bacterium (assembly GCA_964482645.1). Taxonomy (GTDB): domain Bacteria; phylum Verrucomicrobiota; class Kiritimatiellia; order RFP12; family UBA1067; genus RUG572. The sequence continues at coordinate 19,777 of CAYZYQ010000009.1, forward strand.
CCATGACAGCCCGATTCCGTTAAACCTATTGTCGTCACCTTCGTCTTGCAGAATCCCACGGACCCACAGACGCACTCCGCAACCGACCTCATGCCGTACAGGCGGCTGCCAAAAATCGGAAAAGTTCGCCACCGTTCACTCGTCCACGCACACGACGGGTACACCCGCCACCAGACCCGACCATTCGTGGCAGTCGCCGAACAGGACGACGCGGCCGACTTCCGACATGTCGAACCCGCGCGGGAACCGCGAGACGGGGCGGAGGGGGAGAACGACGGAACCTTCCGCACAAGCAAGAATGTCGACTGACCGCCACGGCGACGGCGAGAGCCGCCGCGAGCACCCGCCCCACCCACGCCCCGCGCCGCCACCCCCACAGGAACGGCGCAAGCGCGCAGAGCAGCGCCGCCGCGTGGTTCGGATTGTGGAATCCGAACGCAAGGCGAATGGAGCTATGGCTTCGCCCGGCCACTCACCCGTTTGTGACGACCTTCGAGCGCCAACTGGCGACGCCGCGCTTCTTCGTCGAAAAGTTGATTCCGACGAGCGTGACGCGCCTCCCCTCCGAAAGGAACTTCTCGTGGTAGCGGTTCCGCACGATCTGCGAGATGGCCGACGGCGCCGAGCCGTCGAGCTTCAGCTCGACGACGTAGATCTCCGCGTCGGCGTGAATGGACATGTCGATGCGCCCGGCGTTCGTCCGCTCCTCGGGAATCGCGCGGAGGCCGAGGAAGTTCAGGATCACGACGAGGATCGCCTGCCACGTCTGCTCGTTCTGACGGTCCGTGAGGTCGTAGGGGACGTTCGCGAAGAGGACGGCGAGCGACTTGAAGAACGCGGGCAGGTCGTGCGCCGCGAAGGCGCGGTAGCAGTCGATCTTCGCCCGCGTGAACGCCGTCTCGCCGAGGTCGGAGTAGGCCGCCATGAGCGAGTCGTTGAACGACGTACGGACTTCCTCGTTCGGAAAGCGGAGGCGGTAGTAACGACGCCCGCCCATCACTTCAAGCGAACGGATCGTCAGGTAGCCCGCCTGGAAGAGCAGCGGCTCGATGGCGGGGCTGCCCGGCTCGTACGCGCCCAGCAGGTTTTCCGACACCGTCAAGTCCGAGACGTCCTGCGGACGCGCCCGCAGCATCTTCACGAGGAACGTCGGCGTCCCCGTCTCGTACCAGTACGACTTGAACTTTCCTTCGGAAAGGCAGCGCCCGAGCGAGACGGGGTTCACGACACGCGCCGCGTTCTCCTCGAAGAGGTAGCCGTCGTACCACTTGACGACCTCCGCGAACGCCGCGTCAACGTCCAGCCCGTTCGCCTCCGCAAGCGCCGCGAGACGTTCGGGGAAATACCGCCGCACCTCCTCGTGCGTGTAGCCGAGGAGCGTGGCCGCGTCCGCCGAGAGCGTGAGGTCGACGAGGTTGTTGAGGTCGGAGAAGATCGAGACCTTCGAGAACTTGGAGACGCCCGTGATGAGCGCGAAGCGCTGCAGCCCCTCGCACGTCTTCACGACGGAGTAGAACGACTTGAGCGCGGCGCGGAACGCCTCGACCTCCGGATCTCCGAGATGCCCCAGGAGCGGCTTGTCGTACTCGTCGACGAGAAGGACGAACTGCCCCGCAGACGACTTCTCGGCGCAGGCGCGGCAGAGGCGCGCGAAGCGGACGTCGGCCGGCGCGTCCCTGTCGATCACGACGCCGTTCTCGGCGGCCTGCCAGTCGACGATGTCGCCGATCTTCCCCCAGAACCCCTCCACCGTGTCGGCGTGGGTCGACCCCATGTCGAGATGGACGACGGGGTACGTCTTCGACCAGTCCCACTGCGGCTCGATGGCGAGACCCTTGAACAGTTCGCGCCTCCCCTGGAAGAGGGCCTTCAGCGTGGACACGCAGAGCGACTTCCCGAACCGGCGCGGCCGGGCGAGGAAGAACTGAATCCCGACCGACATATCGACAAGCGGCAACAGCCGACTCGTTTTGTCGACGTACGTAAAGCCATTCGCACGAAGCTTCTCGAACGTGTAGATGTCTGTCGCGATCTTTTCCATGGCATCATTATAGCACAACCGACACTCCTATCGCCATTTCCGCAATCTGCGGATCCGCCCTCGTTCAATCGCACACGCCCAGTCTGCGGACTCCTCGTTCAGCGATCCTTGCCGGTAAAGTCTCTGCCGTTTCGCCACGAAATCCGACGGAAGTCAAACGCCGTCGACCTCTCCAGGCATTCCATGTACTCTCGGCGCGGAAGAGCCTTCAGCGCCACGTCCACGTTGGGGACGCCCGTCGGCCGATCATCCACGCCCCGCTAGATCCACCATGCGGCGACGGTCCCTGTGGCAAAGAGCAGGGGGGGGGGGGGGGGCAAACCGGCGGACAAAGGGCCTTTTGAAAACCGCCGGCAACCCCGCGGGGGGTTTCAACCCCCCCCCCCACACACACACAGGAACGACGCAAGTGCGCAGAGCAGCGCCGCCGCATGGTTCGGGTTGTGGAATCCGAACGCAAGGTGAATGGAACTGTCGAAGAGGAATTCAAGCATGGACAGCCCGAGTTTGACGTACTTCATTTTGCAAATCGAAGCCCCCTTCCTTCGAGCATCTCAACAACAACGTCTCCGTCATACGCCACAAGCCGCCGCCGTCCCGCCCTTCTGAGGACGCCTGGTTCGCGCCTTTGGACGAACTCGTCCTCCACGACGCGGAGCAGCATCGCAAGTGCGCGGTACATTCGCCTCGCGTGTTCGCCCGCTCCCCAGTCAACACCCTTCCATTCCAATGCCGACAGGCATCCGACAGTGTCCTCAACCATGTCGAAGCAGCGGAAATACGCAACTTCGCCATCGTGAAGAAACGAAACGTACACAAGTCCCGTGCCGCCTCCATCACCGCGGCAGAGACTGGTGTAGCGATAGCGCTTAAGACCGTCGGCGAAATCCACGACGCATTTGGAATGCGTCGGAGGAATCGGACATGAAACAGAAAATCCATCGTTCTCATGCAAACAACCGCCACCTCCGCCATGGCGTTCGCCAATTGGACTGCTGACGACATGAATGCCCGCACTCCACACCATGCAGGAGACGACAAAGCCGCCCCTAAAAAACTCTATAAGAAGAAGCGGGGAGGAATCCAATGACGCCTGTGCAAGACGAGATGCCCTGCCAGCCGACAGATACGTGAATTCTTCCGACGCGAGTCCGCGCAACTGCGGATTCATACCTCTGAAAGCGTAGTTGCCGTGAAACGGAGGTCGTGAATCGGACAACAGACCTGCCTTTTCCCCCTCCACCATGTTCATTTCGCCGAAGAAAACGACCCTTCTGCGGAAACACGGGTCGACGAGGACGGGCCATCCGTTTTCACAGTCCGCCCATCCAAACGAATCCCCACGAACTGCGACAACCAGTTCCGCCGCCGAGTCCGCCAGCACGTGCGCCGGCATTCCAACGACGGGCGCGTCCCCGTTGAAACGGATTTGCCGCAGACGAAACGCCCCTCCGAAAACACCGTCGCCAATTCGTCGAAGTCCCCTCGGAAACGACAGTTCCCCCAATTTGCGGCATCCGACGAACGCGCGGTCGCCGACAGACAACAGGGTTTCGGGGAAGGCCACTCGTTCCAGTCTCGTGCACGCGAGAAAGGCCTCGCGACCGATGTTCGTCACGCCCTGCGGAATGCGTACCCCCTTCAGCCGCGAACACAAACGCACCTGGAGCGATGTTGTCGATTCCATCCGGGACAACCGCCACGCCTGTCGCCATTCGCGGCCAGCGCACCAGCGTCCTATCGAATGTCGCACACGCTGCGGAATCTGAAGCCTTCCCCGCTTCCACATGAATCTCCAGCGCGAATAAGACAAACGATATTCCAATGGTTATGAACGCGGATTTCCATCTCTCCAGTTTCATTCCTCCTTCCTCCATTTGGACAGTTCCGAAGAATCATAAAACCTTATCCATCCATTACATTTATCGTCAAACCATGCGCGAGATGCACTATTAGCAGACATGTTGCTGCTGTACCTCGCTTCATTCGAATCAATCACGCCTCTGATGATATCACATACAAGGACTAGAATTTCACCGTCTGAAAAACAGGACGACTGCAGTCTTCTCTCAAGTTCGTAAAGCACTGATAGAATCCGTAGTTTCTCATATGAGAAAAACGAATTGGCATGTGCCATTTCATGAACCAGGACTGCCTCGTATACAACCGAGCCTGAAAAATATGCATCATTCCTCAACGCCGAATGGTTCTGATATTCAGCCACAGCCCCAACTCCAAACATGGAATTTGCTTTGGCAATGGAACTTATGCTGATTCCCACAGACATTGACACCGACAGGCGTTTGTTGATTCTGTCATATGCCGACAAGACCGTCCCATACGTAAACGCCCCGCCTTCAGTACCACCCCCACCTTGTGAAACACAGAGTTCCGACGCAGATGTGACAGACACCACGTTATCTCCGAAATACATATCATAGACCTGAAATACCAGCCCTCCCATTCAATCCATCGTATCCGTCGGCGTGTTGCGGCAGTACGCGAACCCGTTCCAGCCGTCGGGGTAGCCGATCGGGTCGAGCGTCGGCCAGCGGGACAGGTCGGCGCGGTAGTTCCTGAACAGGAACGCCCGGCACAAGGTCTTCGAACGCGAATGCCGTTTCCGTTGCATGGCTTCGCCCGGCTTCTCAAGCGTCTGTGACGACTTTCGAACGCCAGTTGGCAACGCCGCGCTTCTTCGTCGAGAAGTTGACGCCGACGAGCGTGACGCGCTTCCCCTCCGAAAGGAACTTCTCGTGGTAGCGGTTCCGCACGATCTGCGAGATGGCCGACGGCGCCGAGCCGTCGAGCTTCAGCTCGACGACGTAGATCTCCGCGTCGGCGTGAATGGACATGTCGATGCGCCCGGCGTTCGTCCGCTCCTCGGGAATCGCGCGGAGGCCGAGGAAGTTCAGGATCACGACGAGGATCGCCTGCCACGTCTGCTCGTTCTGACGGTCCGTGAGGTCGTAGGGGACGTTCGCGAAGAGGACGGCGAGCGACTTGAAGAACGCGGGCAGGTCGTGCGCCGCGAGGGCGCGGTAGCAGTCGATCTTCGCCCGCGTGAACGCCGTGTCGGAGGCGTTCTCCACGTAGGCGCGGGCGAGCGACCGGCTGAACGCGCGGCGCACCTCCTCGTTCGGGAGGCGGAGGCGGTAGAAGCGGTCCTGGTTCAGCGTCAGCAGCCGGTCGATGGTCAGGTAGCCCGTCTGGAAGAGGAGCGGTTCGACGGCCGGGTCGGCCGGGTTGTACGCGCCCAGCTCGTCCTCGGAGAGTTCGAGATGCGAGACGTCCCTCGGACGCGCCCGCAGCATCTTCACGAGGAACGTCGGCGTGCCCGTCTCGTACCAGTACGACCTGAACTCGCGCTCGGCGAAGCACCGCCCGAGCGAGACGGGGTTGAAGACCCTCTCCGCCGACGGGTGGAAGAGATAGCCGTCGTACCAGTGGGCGACCTCCGCGAACGCCGCGTCCGAATCCATCCCGTTCGCCGCGCCGAGCGCCGCGAGGCGTTCGGGGAAGCACTTCCTCACCTCCTCGTGCGTGTAGCCGAACAGCGTGGCCGTCTGCGCCGAGAGCGTGAGGTCGACGAGGTTGTTGAGGTCGGAGAAGATCGACACCTTCGAGAACTTGGAGACGCCCGTGACGAACGCGAAGCGCTGCAGCCCCTCGCACGTCTTCACGACGGAGTAGAACGACTTGAGCGCGGCCCGGAACGCCTCGACCTCCGGCTCGCCGAGATGCCCGAGGAGCGGCTTGTCGTACTCGTCGATCAGAATCACGATCTGCCCCGTCGGGGACTTCTTCGCGAGGGCGTCGACCAGAAGGCGGAACTGGTCGGACACTTCGGGCGCGTCCGGCAGCGGGACGCCGTTGCGGTCGGCCTCGATCGTCAGCATTGTGTGGAGGATCGATTCAAAACCCTCCACCGTGTCGGAATGGGTCGACCCCATGTCGAGATGAACGACGGGGTACATCTTCGACCAGTCCCACTGCGGCTCGATGGCGAGACCCTTGAACAGTTCGCGTTTCCCCTGGAAGAGGGCCTTCAGCGTGGAGACGAGGAGCGACTTCCCGAACCGCCGTGGCCGGGCGAGGAAGAACTGTTTGCCCTGAGAGAAATCGACGAACGGCAGGATGCGGTCCGTCTTGTCGACGTACGTGAAGCCATTCCTGCGCAGTTCTTCGAACGAATAGATGTCTGTCGCGATTTTTTCCATGCCGCCATTATACCACAGGCGGGACACTCCATCTAAACAACCTGCAACCCTGCACAACGTGCAACGTCAAGCGAGAGTGTCCGCGTCCGCCCCTTTGCAATTTGCATCCGAGAATCAAGGCCGCCGGACGAGATCCGTCCAGTCGTATTCCTGCAACGCCCCCCAAACGGCGATAGAATAGGAATCTTTGCGCGGATCGTCCATGCGGCACATTTCCGTCCAGCTCGGAGGCGGATCGACGAGTTCGACGCCGCTGAAGAGCTGCGGTTCGGCCGCGTAGGCGTGGGCGGCCGCAATGCAGTCCGCCCCCTTTGCCTTGAGCGGCACGGGGCTACCGCCATTCGCCGCGACGGCGCGATCGGCCCGTTGAATCATGTCTTCGGCCTTCACGCCCACGCGCGAACGTCCCAAGGTCGACAGCATCGCCGTGTGGTTCTCCGCCCGAACGCCTTCGCGCCCGCCTAGATACCACCAGTCGAATTGATGGCGGTAGTCGGTCTCAAGCGTCTGCCCGCGCAATTCCGCAAGCGGACGAATCCCGGCACGGCGGCGGACGATTTCACGGTACGCCCCCTTCTCCGCCAATGGCCTGCGCACGGCGGAAAGGCGCGTGGCTTCGTCGGCGATGAGCGCGTAGAGACTCTTGAAACCCTGCAGGTCACGCACCTGTCCCGTCGCCGTCACATTCCCACGTTCCGGAGGGAACGGCAGTTTGTCCGTGCCGAATGTAAAATCGCCGGGAATCTTGCGCAACGCCTCGACATCGAAAAAGAACGTCCCGTCACGCAGATCACAATAGGCCGTCGTTTCGCCTTTTACGCAGAACTTCATCCAGGCGAGCGCGGCCTGGCGCGAACTCTCCGCCCAACCGTGCGGCCCGTCGCAGCTGTACATGGCGAGGCGGTTCGAGAATCCAAGCCGGTCGTGCAAATTCCGCGCAAGCGCGTAGGTAGTGCGAACGCCCGCGATGGGGAAGTAGTCGGCATGGCGGGCGCCAATCAGCAGATCAACGCGCGGCTGGCCCAGCGCAACGAGCGCCGCGTGGTTGAATCCGTCGCGCAGCTGCCCGAAGAAGAACTGCTCCGCATCATGGGCGCCGCGTTCGCGGAAGACTTCGCGAATGGACGAGACGTAGCAGTTCGGCGCGGCCACCTTGATTCGGTCGTCGAACGCCTGGATGTACGCGCTCATCGTGCCGCCACCCGAATTGCCGCAGACGCCAAGACGCGACAGGTCGAGTTCGGGGCGCGTTTCCATATAGTCGATGGCGCGGACGCAATCCCAAATGCGGAAACGCGCGAAATTCCATCCGACGAGCCATCCGCGCGCGCCGATCGAGGCGTGTTCGAGCGCACAGTCGTGGTCATGGGGCGGCCGTCCCTGCCGTCGTTCTCCCTGTGAAATCGGATCGGGCGCGAAGACGCCAAACCCCGCCTGCGCCGCAAGAATCGCCATGCGCCGATAGCCGTCGCGCATCTTGCCGGCCTGCGAATGCCCGTGGACGACGAGCAGTCCCGGATACGGCGGCGCATATTTCGGACTGTCCGGCAGATAGAGGAGGCCCGTCACGTAGACGCCCGGCAGCGACTGGAACAGCACTTTCTCCACACGGTAGCCATCGCAGGGAATCACACCCGTCACCTGTGCGGCGAGCGGCGTTTTCACGGCGGGCATCCCGCCCATCATGTCCAGCCATTTTCGCCGCCAGTCGGTCTGCCGGGCGGCAAGCTCGTCCGGCGTGGCAATCGCCGCCACGGTCGCGTCCACCCGCTCGTCCGCCGCCTTCACGTCGGCAATGACGTCCGCCGCCGCACGACACCACAGCAACGTTCCCAAAACAACCATCTCCGTCACACGCATTCCCATCTTTTCACCTCTTTTCGATTTCATCAATTGGTTATCTAATCCGCCGCTTCAATCCGCCCAGGAGCGCTGCTTGGCGGGACGCTTCACACGCGACACCCAGTCCGGTTCGGCGAGCGAGGGCAGGCCGAGGGTCTGGCGGATGTCGTTCAGCTCCTCCAGCGCGAAGCGGACGCGCTTGGCCGTGAAGTAGTCGTAACGGACACGATGCGTCTCGTTCCAGGCATTCGCCTCGCGGTAGTCGCCGGCGAACGGGCAGCAGCAGTCGATCCAGCAGGCGATCGTCCGCAGCTCCTCCGGCGAGAGTTTCCCGTGCCCCGCCTCCAACTTCGCGTAGTAGGCGCTTTTCGCGGACCCGAACGTGTAGGGCGGATGGAACGGCGCGTCGCCGCGTCCGTGCGCGAAGTTCACCTTCGCGTCGCACGCGCCCCGGCGCGACAGGTTGACGTAGGCCGCCGAATACGTCCGGTGGGAGTCGTCCTCCGCTTTCGGAATCGGATACGCCACGCCGCGCAGGTCGATCTTCTTCGGATGCGCCGCGTCGTGGCAGGACACGCACCTGCGGTCGAGGATGGGCTGGACGGTCTTCGCGAACGACAGCCCGCCCTTGTCCGCGCCCGGCCCCTGGAACGCCATGAACGTCTCGACCGAATCGAGCGGCTTCGTCTCGTACAGGCGCCTGAGCGTGGGATTCTCCAGCGCGGGGACGACGGGCGCGAGGCGGCGCGGGGCGCGGGCGAGGGCGGCGGGATAGGCGGCCGCCGTGGCGGATTCGTGCGGGTGTTCGTGGCAGCCGACGCAGCCGTTGAACTCGCCCGGGCGGAGCGTCGACCAGCTGCGCATCGTCTGGACGCAGCGCCCCCTGTCGTCGATCAGCTGGAAGTAGAGCGGCGTCCGCGCCGGCGCCTCGAAGAAACAGCTGCCGTCCGCCTCGACGTCCACTTCGCCCAGCACGTGCTTCACGTCGTAGGCGGCGTTGCCGAGGGCGATGGGCGTGCCGATCTTGCCGTACATGCCGCTGGGGCCGTACTGCCAGTTCCAGCCGATGTGGGCGGGACGGTATTCCAGCGCGACGACGCGGAGTTTCTTCAACGTCCCCTTCGCCACGCCCTTGACAGCCGCGCCCGCGTAGACGTCCTGCACGTAGTACGTCCCGAACGCCGTTTCGTCGGCGTCCGGTTTCAGGATGCGCGGCGGCGGCGTCCGCGCCATCACCGGCACGGGCTGGCCGCAGTTGTTGCCCCAGTCGAACGCGAGCAGTTCGCGCGTCGTACCGTCCGCGGAGAGCGCGTAGACGCCGAAGCGGTCCTCGAACGGCCCGTGCGCGTTGCGCTGCCCGCGCGGGTGGTAGGCGGCAAGATAGCGTTCGCGGTCGAGCGGATAGGGGTACTGCCCCTGGGCGCCGAACTGCGACGCGCCGTCCATCACGTAGTAGCTCCAGTAACGCGGCATGAGCGCGGGCTGGCGGCCGGGCCGGCCGTCGAACGAGCCGCCCGATAGATAGTACATCCCCGGCATGTTCGTCACGGCCGGTCCGGAGATTTCGCCCGCGTAGGGCGCCCACGGCATTGTCACGCGCAGACCCGTGTTGGGATTCGCCAGCGTCACAGCTTCGCGGACGAGCCCGTACAGCGACTTCGACTCGTCGTAGGTCGAGTTCGAGAAGTCGTCCGCCTCGTTGGGGTCGATCTCCACGAGCTTGCCCTTCTGCGCCTGGTGGTGTCCGCCGGAAATGCAGAAGACGGACGCCGAACCCGGCACGCCGCGCGCGTGGAGGAGCGACGTCGGGAACGCGGAGTTGCCGCCGAAGAAGACCTTCTGCCTGCGGCCGTCCGGATCCATGACCATGAGCGGGCAGACGTTCTGCGCGTTGCGGTCGTTGTACTCCCAGCGCGAATAGACGACGCGCCCGTCGTCGAGGAGCTGGGGGTAGAGCGTGTTGACCTGGTCGTAGCCAATGCGGCGGACATGGCGGCCGTCCGCGTCGCAGCGGTAGAGGTTGGAGACGGCGAGCGGCCAGCAGTCGACAGTCTGCGAGCAGCGCGTGGACTGGAAGACGATCGACCCGTCGGGCAGGAACGCCGGCTCGACGTCCGAGCACGTGAACGGCGGGGAGTCGAACGTGATCTGCGTCACCTGCCGCGTGGCGAGATCCATCTTGTAGAGATGGTAGTCGTCCTTCTCGAAGGAACGCCGCATGGAGAAGACGAGCGTCTTCGCGTCGAAGGAGAGCGCCGGGTCGCGGATGACGCCGTGCTCGGACGCCAGCAGCACCTCGTTCGTGACGGAGCCGTCGGGGAGGATCGTCGCCCGGCAGAGTTCGCTGCCACCGTGGTGGTCGGGGATGCCCTTGTACTCGTCGAACGGCCAGTCCGTGGGGTCGTCCGAGGCGAACACGATCGAGTTCCCCATGACGAGATGCTTCGTGTAGATGAACTGCGTAAACTTTGCGCGGAACGGTGCGAGGGCGGCCGCGCGCGCGGCGGAGTTCGTGACCATGCGCGCGGGATAGGCCTCGTGCGGCTTGTTCGGCAGCGGCAGGAAGTCCGGCGGCGCGTCGAAGAACCCGCAGTCCGCCAGACGGGCGCCCTTCTCCTTCGGCGGCCGCGTCTCGTAACGCGGCGCGTCGAGGAAGCGCGGCAGGTCGGGCGCCGCCGTGTCGAAGAACCCCGCGTAGTACGCGCCGTCGCCGTCCCAGGCCCGGTCGACGACCATCTCGGCGTTGGACGCCACGACGGGCTTCCACGTCGTGTAGCCGACCAGCCCGGAATTGAGCGGCGCGAACGGCACGTGCGCCTTGACGATGCGGTCGTTGACCTTGAACGTGGCCGTCCTGACGGAGATGTTGACACGGTTCGTCGGCGTCCGGAACCAGAAGCCGCGAACCGTGCGCGGCGGGTCGAACGTCTCCCGCACATGACGCCGCACGGGCGGAAGTCCGGCATACAACGCTTCGGAAACGAACGCCACACACAGTGCGGCACACGACAAAATCGCTCGATTCATCATTCCTCCGGGATGCAGAGACGGAAGCCAATCAGATCCCATTCACAATCGCCGCTTGCCGAATTCTGCGGATAGCGGTAGGCGGAACGGTAGACACGGAAACGAACTTCCTTGATCTCGTTGCCCAACGTGTCCGTACCGTTAGGGCCATTTGCAGAGAAATGCGAGCCGCGCGTGATGCGCGTCGGCGAACCGTTTTCCGCAACGGGCCCGGTCGGGTCGTCCGCCGCACTCTGTACCCAATTATCTCCGTTCGCATATTTTCCCAGCGTGGTCGTCCAATTGTGGACACAGCCCACCATGTCGTAGAGCCCCCAGGCGTTCGGCGCCTGCCCGCCCACGTAGAGGGTTCGCGACGGCCCCGGCCTTCCAGAGTTTGATCCCTGCCAGATATTTTCAATCCCGAACCAGTAGGCGTTCGTCGTCCCGGCACGACAGGCGTACTCCCACTGCGCATCTGTCGGGAAGTCCACACATAGACCGGTCAGCGTTCGCAATTTCCCGATGAACGACTGCGGATCGACGGCCGGCCACCCACGTGCGTCAACGTCCTTGCCGAAGCAGAAGCCCGAATCCGCGCCATCCCTGCCACGCACGGCGCTGTAATGCGCACACGCCCCCCGCGCCGCAGCCGTGTCGCCGTCGCCCGCGTACGTGCGCTTGACGCCGAACGACTCGATCTGGAAGGCCGTCACGGGATAGACGCCCATCCAAAAGCCCTTCGTCAGACGAATCGGCACATACGCTTCACGCGCGGCGTCCGAGGCCAGACGATACGGCTCGTTCGTTGGCGACCCCATCATGAAGAAGTCCTGTCCGTCATGGGCGTTCTTCCACGCATCCGACGTCGTGGCGGGGATGTACCGGAACGGCATGAACGCGGTCTTGTAGAAGTTGTTGCCGCTCAGACGCGACGCGAAATCGGCCGGATACCAGTTCCGTTCGCCCGTACGCATGTCCAGCGTGAAGTAGGGCGCCTTTTCCGGATTGACGTCCGCCACCGACAAATAGAACCGCACGTGTGCAAGCGTCCGTCCCGCGTATGTCTTCGACGCATCCCAGATGAAACGGTTGCGTCCCGGTTTCGCAAGCGGCGCATGGAGCGAGGCGGGAGAAAGCACAAGGCGTTCACAGCCGTTCGAGGCCACGATCCCGACCTGCACAAGCGCATCCGCCGGAGCGCCGTCAGGAGCGACGAGTGTAAAATCCACGTCGATCAACGTCTGCCACGGCGCACGGCTTTTGGCCGAGACGTCCGTGATCGAATAGTCGGCCGCCTCGAAAGCGAAGACGGGAATTGCACACAAGGACAAAAGGGTCATCCAGATTCTTTTCATGGTCATATCCACCTTTCTGCGCTCAGGGATGGTTCAGGGTCAGGCATAGACGCGCCCCGCAATTACCCTGTTCACCAGGGTTGGTACCCGACTGCGGGTAGCGGTAGGCGGAGCGCGTCACGCGAACCATCGCATTGTCGCACCCAAGATGCGATCCGCGTGTCACGCGGCGCGGCGATGCGTACGTCGGCGTCTGCCCAACTGGGTCGTCGCCCGCCTCATGAAGGCAGGCGCTGCTTCCGTCGTCGTTGTCCTGCGACCGCCCCAACGTGAGCGTCCACTGGTGGCGGCAGCCGATCATGTCGTACAAACCCCACGGATTCGGCTCTTTCGTGCCGACCTGATCGGTCAAGGAGGCCGTCTTTTCAATCGCCTCCGGCGTTGACTCGCAATAGTGCGGCGTCGCCGTCCCGGCGCGGCAGGCGTATTCCCATTGCGCTTCCGTGGGAAGGTCGAAGTCGAGTCCCGTTTTCGTGCGCAACCGGCCGATTGGCGTATCGGGATCGACGGCGCGCGACATCGGCCAGCAATAGGCGCCGCCCGGCTCGTCCACCCCGCGCCAGGAATTGTACGTCGTGCCCCCGACGGCAGTCGTCGAGTTGGTGTCCGTACCACCCGTCAGACGATTCAACTGCCCGACGGTCACGGGGTAGACGCCCAACCAGAACGCCTTTGTCAGGCGCACGGTCGCGGGCTGTTCACGCGCCCTGTCCGATTCGGTTTGACCATAGGCCGACTCGTCGCCCGCGCCCAACGTGAACGAATCCGTACCGCCGTGTGCCGCAGTCCAGACAGCGGACAGCGTGGACGGAATGTACTTGAACACCATGTAGCGTGTCTTGTTCAGCCTGTCGACGTTCACCGTCTCCGCGTACGTCGCGTCAAAATACTGGCGGCTACCGGTATCGAGATCGATCCGCAGATAACTGTAGGCGAACGGCGCGTTCGTGACTTCGACTTGAAACGAGACGTTCTTCACGTCCTGACGCGGAAAGTCGACGGCGGGGTCCCACGTGATGGAATGCCATCCGGATCCGAAGACGTCCGTGCCCGTGACGCCGGCCAGCAGATGCGTCTGGCCGTTCACCGTGGCGGACACCCCCACCTGCGCACCGAGTTCCGGCGCGGTCATCGCCTCCGGCGTGTCGAGGAAAAACGCGATGTCGACCACCGTGTCCCACGGCCAGCGCGGCTGGGCGGAGACACGCGAAACAGAAAATTCCTCCATCGCCGCAAACGCCGCGCCGGCGCATATGCAAAGCCCGCACAAAATCGTCTTTCTCATCTTCCGTTCCTTTCTCAACGCAGGATCAACATGGTTCCGCCACGCTGTATGTCGAGGTTGGCGGTGTAGAGTTTATTGACGGCGTGGTCAAGATTCCAAAACCAGAGTTCGACCTGGAGCGGTTTCTTGGGCAGTTCCTTCGCGTCCCGGTACACGGCGGCTCCCATGCCCCGCGTGAAACTGTTCGTCCAGCATTCGCCCGTCGCAGGATCCTTCCACAGGAGATGGGCGGATGAGGCGGTATTGACGAACCAGCGCGTGTCGAAAGGAATCACAACCGGATACGCAATGGCCTGCCAGTGGTTGCGGTCTGTCGGCCCGCGGCGAACGTCCACGCCGGTGAACGCCCCGCGCAAAATGTCCACGGAATAGGACTTGCTGCGAACGCTGCCAACGGCATTGCTGAAGGTCAGCGTGACCGTACCCGTGCCCATGGGCATATCCTGTCCGACGGCAAAGAGGTTTTCCATGACGACGTTCGTGACGGTCGTGTCCGTCACCGTCGTCGTCCGCGCCTCGTCGAGAAAATCGGCCGAGAACGAAACCGTCGCCGCGCAAGCGTTCCCGGGCACCCATTCCCACGACCAGTCCCAGCTGACGTTCAGCCGGTTTTCCGTCATCCGGTAGAAGCCGGCCGCATCCGTCTGCAGACAGATTTGCACGGCATCACTGCACACGGCGTCCGCATGGACGACGGTGGCAAAAGCCAGCGACGCGAAAGCCGCCCATTTTAGGCGCAGAATCGCGAGGGCGTGTTCAGTGGTCAACAATGTCCTTATCCGTTTCATGCGTTTTCTCCTGTCAGTCCTCAAATCCACAATTCGGCGGGATTCGCCACGAGCATCGTATCGATCTGCGCCTCCGAAATCCCGTTCGCGCGCAAGATGGGCAAGACCTTCTCGAACACAATGCCCAGGCAGTTGTCGAACGAATGGACATGCCCCCACGACTTTTCGACGGGACGCCCGCGCCCATGGACATTGGAATCCCACGCGAGCGTGACGTCGTGCGAGAGGAGCAACTGTCCGCCAAACCCCTCCTTGATCAAGGCCGTCAGCGACGCGGCCTTGCCCGTGAACCATGTCGCGTAGATCCGGTCGACCGAAAGACGGACGCCGCGTTTCAACAGTTCACGCAGGTAGGCGACGTCGTCCGTATCCGCCGCGTGTCCCAGCACGACCCGGTCGGGCGGAATGCCGTAGTCCTTGAACGCCTCAAGAATGGCAAGCCCGTTCTTCTCCTGTGCGTAGGTATGGACGTAGAGCGGCAATCCCGTCGCTTTCTGGACGCGGGCCAGACACTCGAACGCGCGGCGGTGGTGCGGCTGGACGCCGCCCGCATCCACGGCGCATTTCAACTGCCCAATGCCATGCTCCGCCACCTCGTCGATAAACATTTCCGCGAGCGTGCGCGGATCGAGCGTCTGAATCGTCAGCGACGGATAATGGTAGAACCCCGTCGTCGCGACGATGTGGACGCCGGACTTCTCGGAGACCTCCTTCAGCAGATCCAGGTCGCGCCCCAACGCCGGCGTCGTTCCATCAACCACCGTGCCGACGTGGTGGCGTTCCTTCACGTACTTCAACCGGGCGACGGCGACGTCCACGACCTTTTCGCGTGGCAGCCATTTCCTGCCGAACGCCAATTTGAACTCGGCGGACGAGCAGATGACGTGCTCGTGCGCAAGGACGCGCCCCAGATCGCCCGGCGCAACCCGACCGCAGACCGTGGGAATGCGGCGCGGCACCTCCCGCCCCCGTTGTTTCGCGTCCGACGTAGACGAGGAGGCGTTGCCCGCGCGCAATCCAAGAACGGTTGCAGACGCCGCCATCGTGCCGACGAACCGCCGGCGCGTCAGGCCGCTTGTTGTGCATCTTTCGCTTGCCATCGTTGTCACCATTCACACAAACATTCGCATAACAAGAATTATTTTTTTTTCTGACAGTATTTTCGCATAATCCGACAAGTTGAAACTTGCATAGGACTGCCGAAAAAGTGTACAATCTGTCCATGCGCGTATAAAAGACACGCGCCGGTTCTGAATCCGAAATCAAGGAGACGCGCATGACGACCATACCTTCCCTTCGCGTACGCAAGGCCCTCCAACGGAAATTTCTTGCGAAAATCGGCCCGAACGCCGAGGTCTTCAAGGCGTTGTTCGACACGCTGCCGGACGCCACGTTCTACATGATGGACGATGAAGACCGCATCATGGCCTACAACCGCCGCAATTGCGAGAACTCGAATTTCAAGAACGAGGACGAAATCGTCGGGCGCAAATGCGCCGAGGTGTTCCCCGCCGTGCTGGCGGACGTCTACATGGCGCGTGACCGCGAAGTCCGCCAGACCGGCATCCCCATCGTCAACCGCGTCTACGGACATGGCGCCGACCGTTCCACCGACCTGCGCATCGTCAGCATCTATCCGCTACGCGACATCCACGGGAAAATCGTCGGCACGACCTGCCTCTACCGCACGGTCGCTTCCGAAAACAGCAAACCCGACTGGTACGGCGTCATCAAACAGGCGGTTGCGTACATCGACGCGCACTTTGCGGAACGGCTCACGCTCAAGACGCTCGCCGACATTTCGGGCACGAGCGTGACGTCGTTCCGCCGCGTCTTCCGCGACATCATGGAAATGACGCCGGGCGCCTACGTCTCCACCATCCGCGTCAACCACGCGCGCAAACTCCTCGTGACCACGCGGATGAAGATTCTCGACATCGCGCTTGAATGCGGGTTCTACGACCAAAGCCACTTCGTCCGCACGTTCAAGCGCCTCCGCCGCCAAACGCCGGCTCACTACCGCCGCGCCCACTTCACGGCGTGACGCCCTTTTCAGGCAACCACTTTCGACCGCCAGTTCGCGACGCCACGTGATTTCGCTACAACGGGAAATGGATCCGCAGATAAACTCCGAGGAAAAGAACGTTCTCGACAAGTACCGACCCTTGACGGCGGAACGCGGGCGGGCTATAATCCGTCCTCAACAGAAGAAGGAACGTCACGCATCATAAGGTTTCCAACATGAAACAATATACAATCACGGGCATGGGATGCGCGGGCTGCGCCGCGCGGATTGAACGGGCGGTTCGAAACGTTCCCGGCGTCACGTCTTGCGCCGTCAGTCTGCTCACGCAATCCATGGGCGTCGAGGGCGAAGTCGACGACATGGCGATCATCCAAGCCGTCGCGGCGGCGGGCAGCTACACGGCACAACGACAACCGGATGCCGCTCAGGCGTCGGCAGAGGGTCCGGATGCTTCCGTGACGGACGGCGATTTCCTAAAAGACCGCGAAACGCCCGCCCTAATACGGCGGCTCATCGTTTCCTGCCTCCTTCTGGCCGTCCTTCTTTTCACGGATTTCCTTCCCCTTGTTTTCGCCGGCCTCGTGTTGATCGTCAACCAGAAATTCTTCATCAGCGGTCTGCGCGGACTCCTCCACGGGGCGCCCAACATGGACACGCTCGTGGCGTTGGGCGCGGGTACGGCGTTCGCGGCGGGATCGTTCGATTCGTCCGCAATGATTCTTACACTCATCACCGTCGGAAAACTGTTGGAGGCCCGCGCCAAGGGGCGCACGACGAATGCGCTGAAAAGTCTGCTCGCCCGTGCGCCACGCACGGCCACGGTCGTCCGCGACGGACGGGAGACGACCATCCCCGTGGAACACGTGCGTGTCGGCGACATCTTCGTCGTGCGCCCCGGCGAGAGCATCCCCGTCGACGGCGTGGTTGAAGACGGAACGGGCGCGGTCGATGAATCGACGTTGACGGGCGAGAGCGTCCCCGTGGACAAAGCCCCTGGCGCGACGGTGGCCTCGGCGACGCTCAACCAGACGGGCTTTCTTCGCTGCCGTGCCACGCGAGTCGGTGCAGACACGACGCTCGCCCAAATCGTCCAGCTGATGAAAGACGCGGCTGCCACCAAAGCGCCCATCGCGCGTCTCGCCGATCGAGTGTCGGGCATCTTCGTGCCCGCCATTCTCGTTCTCGCGCTCCTCACGCTCGGCGTCTGGCTTGCGTTGGGCGTTCCGTTCGCGACAGCTCTTTCGCGGGCGATCGCCGTTCTTGTCGTCAGTTGTCCCTGCGCCCTCGGCCTCGCCACGCCTGTCGCCATCATGGTCGCCCACGGCGTCGGTGCGCGTAACGGCATCCTCTTCAAAACCGCCGCGTCGCTGGAAACCGCCGGACGCACACGAATCGTCGCACTCGACAAGACGGGGACGCTCACGTCCGGGAAACCCCGCGTCGCCGCACTCGCCCCGGCGGACGGCGTATCCGAAGACACCCTCCTCGCGCTCGCCGCCGCGCTTGAATCTCGTAGCGAACATCCCCTCGCCCGCGCCATCGTCGCCGAAGCCCGCACACGCGCCCTCTCCCTGGAATCGGTCACGGATTTCAAGTCTTTGCCGGGCCACGGACTTGAGGCGCGACGCGACGGCCAACCGCTCGTCGGCGGCAGCCTTGCGTTCATCACCACACGCATCCGTGTCCCTGCCCCACTTGCCGCCCGTGCCCAGTCGTTCGCCGAACAGGGACAGACACCCCTTCTCTTCGCCCTCGGCGAACAACTGCTCGGCGTTGTTGCCGTCGCGGACACGCTTAAAGACGACGCCGTCGCGGCCGTAGCCGAATTGAAACGCATGGGACTGCGCGTTGTCATGCTCACGGGCGACAATGCGCGGACGGCACACGCCATCGCCCACGACGCGGGAATCGACGCCGTCGTGGCGGATGTTCTGCCCGACGGCAAGGCCGCCGCCATTCGCGAACTGCGCAAGGACGGCGTGGTTGCCATGGTCGGCGACGGCGTCAACGACGCGCCCGCGCTCGCCGTCGCGGATCTGGGGCTGGCCATTGGTGCGGGCACGGACGTCGCCATCGACGCGGCCGACGTCGTTCTCGTGCAGAACCGTCTTGCGGACGTACCGACGGCTTTGCGCCTCGGTCGCGCCACGTTGCGGAACATTAAGGAAAATCTCTTCTGGGCGTTCTGCTACAACGTCGCGCTCATTCCGCTGGCGGCGGGCTGTTGGGCATTTTTGGGATGGGGGCTTCACCCCGCGTGTGGCGCGGCCGCGATGGGACTGTCCAGTTTCTGCGTCGTCGTCAACGCCCTGCGGCTCAACTTCTTTCGCCGCACGGCGCACTAACGTTCCTGCAAATACTCTTCAGCCTTCATCCACGCGCCCGGCGTGGGTGCAAGGCGGTCTTCGTAGGCATCGAACGTACCGCGTCCGCGCACAACGCAGTCGATGGGCAGACACAGCGTGTCCCAAAGCGGGTAGAAAACCGTCCCTTCAAGCGCGTAGATTCCCATCCCCACAGGATAGCCCACGCACGGCCCCACGACGAAATAGTTGCCAATCGCGTAGCTGACGAACCAAAGGCCGACGGACGCCGGATACGCGCCGTGCTGGCGGGCATCCCAGAAAAGGCGCGTCGTTCGATAGTACTCGCCCGTACGCGGCTCGGGAATCAGACATCCCGTCAACATAGATGCCAGCACAACGCCCACGCCCAGGCGCGACACAACAGATGGAAGACGTTCACGACGCACGGCGCGTACCTTTGGCAACCCGGCGGCTCGTCAACATGCCCGTCCACGTCCCTTTCACGTACGCCGCCGCAATATCTGGTCGTTTGTTGCGCAACGCGACGTACCCATAATAGACGGCGGAGAGCGGCGCGAAAATAAACATCACGCTCAAAAACTGGAGAAAACTGAAATGCCGACGGGCGAAGTACAGACGATTGCGGGCGAAAAACCACGTCCGCCCCGGCTTCTCAATACCCAGTTGGCGCAGTTCGGGCACACACCCCGGTTCGAGAAATCCGAGATGCTCAGTCCGCGCCCGCGTAGCGATCCACGCTGTGCAGCCGCTTTCACAGACGCGCCAGCCAAAATCGCTTTCCTCAAAAATCTGCACGTACGATTCGTTCATGCCGCCAAGTTCTTCGTAGACGTTACGCGGCACCATGAACGCATTGGGCGAATACGTCGTCGGATAATCGATTGGCTCAGTGGGAAGTTCGGCAATCGGCAGATTCGGCCGGTTGTCGTGCGGCTGCGACGTCCAGCGATTGAAATCGCTGCCCAACGTCCAAACGACGTTCGTCTTGCCGGGACGCCGGTGAACGGCGAGCGGCGCGACCAATCCCGCATCGGGATGACGTGCAAATGCCGC
Source organism: uncultured Lentisphaeraceae bacterium (assembly GCA_964482645.1). Taxonomy (GTDB): domain Bacteria; phylum Verrucomicrobiota; class Kiritimatiellia; order RFP12; family UBA1067; genus RUG572. The sequence goes on from CAYZYQ010000009.1 coordinate 39,723, forward strand.
CAACAGTTCGCGGAGAATCGCCGCGTCCACCAGATTGTCGTCATCCAGAAAGAAAAAATAGTCGCCCGTGGCAATCCGCGCCCCGTTGTTACGTGAGACGGCTTGAAAGGAATTGCGTTCGTTACGCACGTACCGCACACGCGCATCGTCTGCGAAGCGTTGAGCGATTTTTTTTTCTGTGTCATCGGGCGAACAGTCGTCGACCACGATGACTTCAAGATTCGGCCACGCCGTAGCCAATACACATGCCACGCAATCACACACCATGGCGGCGCGGTTGTAGGTGGGAATGATGACGGAAATCCGAGGTTCAGACATGGGACTCCTTCAGTGCATGGTGACACCAGTTTACAAATCACGAAACGAACGCGCGGGCGGCCGCAAGGGCACTCGCGATGGACTGATCCATGTCGTAGTAACGGTAGGCGCCCAGACGACCGCCCACGACGAGATTCGGCAGACGCGCCGCCGCAGACGCGTACTGCGCCCGCAACGCGCACGACTCGGATGTGTCGACGGCGTAGTAGGGTTCGTCGCCCCGCTGCCATGCTTTCGGATATTCGCGACAGATCACTGTGGCAGGGTGCGCCATTGTCCGCGCATCTTCGGGATGGTAGTGCTTGAACTCGTGAATCCGCGTGAACGGCACGTCGTCCCCCGTGTAGTTGACGACGCTCGTCCCCTGGAAATCGGCCATGGGCAGACACGTCCGCTCAAACCGCAGAGAGCGCCACGGCAACGCCCCGAATGCAAAATCGAACAATGCGTCGAGCGGGCCGGAATAGAAGACAGGCGTCGTGTCGGGCAACCGGAGCGTTCGCAAGGTCGAGAGCGTGAACGACCGGTTACATTCAACGGCGATATTCGGATGGTCGAGCACACGATCGAAGAGCGAATTGTAGCCCGTCAACGGGATGCCCTGGCGATAGTCCGAAAAATAGTTAACGTCGTAGTTCGCGCGTACGGGCAGCCGTTTGATGATGTCCGCCGAAAGCTCGCGCGGATCCATCCCCCACTGCTTGCGCGTGTAGTCGCGGATGAACGCCTCATAGAGCGGGCGGCCGACGAACGCGATTGCCTGTTCCTCGAAATTGCGCGGCGCATGGGCGACTGCTGAATTGTCCCCTGCGCCTTTCGCCGCTTCGGCGCGGATGAACGCCGGCAGTTCGGACGGTTTCAAGTCGAGTCCGTAGAACTGGTTGACCAGCGTCAAGCCGAGCGGCAGAAAATACGTCCGCCCTCTGTAATGGGCCAAGACCTTGTGCTGATAGCCGTTAAAGGAGACGAACCGATTGACGAATGCCCATGCGTCATCAAGATGCGTGTGGAAAATGTGCGATCCGTAGGTGTGGACTTCGATTCCCGTCTCCGCGTCGGTTTCGCATCGCACGTTCCCGCCCACGACGGGCCGTTTTTCCAGCACGAGCACGTGACGACCGGCCTCCGCCAGCGTCCGCGCCACCGTACAGCCCCACAAGCCCGCGCCCGCGACAACGACATCCACATTGACCATAATCGTCCGCGCCTCCGTCTCAACTCGTCTTCTGCATATCGCACAACCGACGATAGACGCCCTGCGCGGCGTAGAGGGTTTCGTGCGTTCCGCGTTCGACGATCACGCCCTTCTCCATCACGAGAATGAGATCGGCAGTCCGAATCGTCGACAACCGATGCGCGATGGCAAACGTGGTACGATCTTTCATCAAATTGTTGATGGCATCCTGCACGAGTTTTTCCGTCACCGTGTCGAGCGCACTCGTCGCCTCGTCGAGAATCAGAATCGGCGGGTTGCGGAGAATCGCGCGGGCAATAGCGATACGCTGACGTTCACCGCCCGACAGCGCAAACCCCTTCTCGCCCACGACACGCTCATACCCTTCCGGTTGCGCCATGATGAATTCGTGCGCGTTGGCCATTTTAGCCGCCGCGACGACCTGTTCGTGCGTAGCCGCCGGCGAACCGTACTTGATGTTCTCCTCGATCGTGTCGTTGAACAGAATCGTCTCCTGCTGGACACTGCCAATCAACTTGCGCAAATCCGCCGTTCGGATGTCGCGCAAATCGACACCATCCATCGTCACGCGCCCTTCACGCGGATCGAAGAAACGACAAAGCAACCCGCTCATCGTCGACTTGCCGGATCCCGTACCGCCAACGACGGCCACAACCTTCCCACGCGGAATCTCGAACGTCGCATGGGAGACGGCATCGCGATCCGCCGTGTCGTAGCGGAACGAAACGTCCTCGAACGCAACCGCCGTCTCGAAGCGATCTTTAGCCACAGCGTTCGGCTTTTCCGGCAGTTCCATTTCAACGTCGAGAATCGAGAAAATACGCGCCAACGCCGCCCGGCCTTGCTCGATCTGTCCCTGGATTTTCGCCAACTGCTTGAGCGGTTTGTAGACGATCAGCAACGGCGCGAGCATCGGCAGCACCTTCGAGAGCGTGACGTGCGCGAAGAAGCACCACACCACGAATGCGCAGATGAGGAAAATCCCCACCGTCTCGACCGTCGGCGTGACGAGCAAACTCAAGCGCACCGTCCGCATCGTCGACTTCAACAAATCCCGGACGACGTGGTTGTACTTCTGGTTCTCGAACGCGCTCGTGTCGTATGCTTTCACCACACGCGCACACGTCAGCACCTCGTGGATACGCGATCCGACGACGGAAAAGCGCTTGAGCGCACGTTTCGCCCATTTGCGGATGCGTTTCGACAACATCACGACCGGCACGATGAAGAGCGGGAATCCAATGCAGATGACCGCCAGCGTGGGCATCATCCGATTGGCGATCGCGAAGTGGATCAGAAATCCCAGCGAGATCGCGATTTCAAACGGCGCCTGCGCGAGTTCCTGCAACACATTCTGCAGAATCTGCTTCGTCTGTTGCGGATCGGCCGTCGCACGGCTCATCAACTGCCCCACGTCGATGCGCCCGAAGAACTGGAGCGACTGCTTCTGGATGTGCGCGAGGATGTCCACCCGTAAATCCGCCACGACCTTCATCGCCACCCAAGCGAGGCAGTAATGATTGAGGAAAAGCAAACAGAGCCGCAACAACGCGACGAGCGGCACGACGAAGACGACGAGCAGAACGAGCGCGGCGCCCATCTCGCCCGCCTCCGTCTTCAGTTCGAGGCCGAACCAATCGCGTGCGTACTTCTCGACCGTCGGAAACCAGCTCGGCAGTTCGCCGGCGCGAGCCATGTCGCGTTCCAGTTTGTTGAGCGGTTTCGCGTGTGCGTCCGGCACGGTTTGCACAACGGCCGGCGGCGTCTGCGGACGCGCCTCCTGTTCCTCCTGCTGAACGACCGTTTCCTGTGCCAGCAGCCCTTTTAGCGACGGCTGGATCACCTGGTAGAGCGGCAGCAACGTACCCGCCGTCAAGAATCCGCAGACGATGCCAACGACAATCCGGAACCGGTAACGCCGCGCATACCGCCACAGACGTCCAAAGACTTGTCCGCCCGAATAATCGCGGTCAAAAAATTCCCGTTTGTACTGAATCGATTTTCCGTGGCCGTGTTTCGACATGATTCCGTCCAAATCTCCTCACAATCCCATGTCGGCCAAAATCGCGGCCAACTGGTCTTTGATCACGCGCATACTGAGGTACTTCTCGAAAAACGCCCGCGCCTCGGCGAAGTACGCATCCCGACGCCCCCAGTCCGCCCGATAGGCGCGAACGGCGTCCGCAATCGCCGAGGCGTCGCCCGGTGGAACGAACTTGATTGCCGGACAGTCCTTTGCCGCCGGCGGATAGCCCGTACAAAACTCGTTAATGGTCGGTCGAGCACAGGCCATACATTCGTAGACCTTGTTCCCGATCACGCGGGAAGCTTTTTCGGTCGTCCCGAATACGCCCAGTACCACGTCGTGCGCACCAATCACTTTCGGCACATCCACGTACGGCACCTTGTCCAAAAAACGAATGTTGCGGATGCCAGCCGCTTTCGCCTCCGTGGCGGCCTTGTAGGCACCCCAACCGAGAAAGTCCCATTGGATGCCTTCATCCTGCGTCAGACGCGCGGCCTCGACAATGTACTCCGTGCCGTGAAGCGGCAGGTAGGCCCCATGGTAGAGGACCTTGAACACGCTGGACGACGCAGCATCGGAAACGGCGGCCGCTGGCTGCGGTTTGAAGACCGTCTCGTCCGTCCCCGTCAAGAGCACACGCAGCTTTTCACGAGGAACGTTAAATTCCTTCGCGCAGAATTCCAAGTGGCAGGACGTGTCCCACGTCACCATGTCCGGCGCGTTCATCATCCGCGTTTCACGCGCGTGGAGCTTCCGCGCCCGCGCCTCGTCCGCCCGCCACTTGCGCTGTTCAAGGACTTTCTTGTCCCACGCGGAAATCATCGGGTCGAACAGCACCTTGACGCCCCGCCGATGCGCCCAGCGGCACGCGGCAAGAATGTCGCGCTGACGGCACACCGGCACCCATACGAGGTCGGGACGCGGTTCGCGGCCAAGGCCGCGCACAACTGCCTCCACGTCACCGAACTTCGGCGAAACCTTCACGAAGAAATAGGAGACGTCCCAACCGAGTTCGCGGAAGAGCGCCGCATAGACACGGTTGCGCGAATAGCCTGGATCGAAACGCCCCCACCACAGAACCTTCTTGGCCATGGCGGTCGCGTCCGTCAGATTTTACGCACGCCCTTGACGGCGTCCATCTCGATTTCAAACAGCCACTCGTCGCGGCAGACGTCGCAGACCGTTTCCGCCGCAAAATCGGCCGGCAGTCCCTGCGCCTTGCACCAGGCCCGCCACGGTTCGCGGAACGACGGATCTTTCAAGTAGACGATCGCGCGTGAAACGTCCCGCCAATCGTATCCCCGACTTTCCAAAATCGCCTTGACGACGGTCATCGTGCAATCGATCTGCTTCACGATGTCGCCCACGAACGCCACCTCGTGCGAATTCGGCAGAATGGACGCCGTACCACTCACGAACAACTGACGCGCCGTCGGCGTGATGATTTCGGCCGCGCGGCTGAAACTCGACTTGTACGCCATCGCGGGCGCCTGGAGCGGCGATTCGACGATTTCCGCCCGGACGCCCGCGCGTTTCGGCTTCATCGCAATCGCGCCCGCCGTCAACGCCGCGCCGTCGAGATTCGCCGTGCCGATACCCGTCGAGGCCGGCAGGAACGTCTCGAACACGCGACGCTTCTCAAAGAACGCCGAACGCGCCGCGTTGAACGTCCCATACCATTCGCACACGCGGTCGATGTAGAGCCATGTGCGCACCACGGACGAAAACGGAAAACCGGCTTCCGCCAACACCGCTTCAAGTTCCGTGAAAACGGACGCGGCCTGGTCGCCTCGCGTGGCGGACAAATCGGCCGGCAGCAGACCCGCGATCAAACAGTACTCCGCATCGTCGTCGGCAAAAACATTCGCCACAACGCGGCCGTGCCGCGAAACCGTGCGCAGACGCTGCGTCTGCGGCGAACAGAACGTCTGCGCCACGGGCGGAAAGGCCCCGGCGGGATGACACAGACGGAACGATGGCACATCGGCGGACGCACGGGCGTCTACCTCTTCATTCGTTCCCCACAAAAACGCGGCGTTGGCTTCTTCTAGTTTCATGTCCATGAGTGTACCATAAATTAAGGTCTTTTGCGAGATGCGGGTGCTTTGCGAGCCAGATCGGCCAGCAACGTTTGTCGGGCTTTCAAGTGGAACCCGCCCTGCGGTTCCGGACCGAACGCGATTTCGACATCGCCTACGCGATACGTCAGTTCAGGGAATGGCAGATCGCCCTTCTGTTCCGTCGGTTCCGTCTTGTAGTGACGGGTCAATGTACCGCGGACGCGGTTGAAATACTCCGCGTCGTCCAGCCCGTCCATTCCGCCCTCGTTGAAGAGATGGACGGCATAGACGCCACCGCGTGCGGGATCAATGTCCGCCCGGCCCCGGTCGAATCCGCGAAACGGCTTGCACTTGGCCCGACGGTAGTCGATGAAATACCCCTTCGCGCCCTGCTGCGGCGTGACGATGGGCGTCAGTGGCTTTGCCTGACGACCGAACACGAATCCGCAGAACGCCTCCGGCGTCCCCGGCTTGAACTTCATCTTCGGATAGCGACCGAACTCGCCTTGCGGATAGCGTTTCGAATCGAGCAGTTTCGCGTCGTCGTCCGCCGCGTCCCCTGCGAGCGTTTCCTTCCGCAAGGCGTCGGACTCCGCTTTCGCCTGCTGCTTGAGATCACCGCGTTCCACGACGAGCCGTAGGCGGTCGCCATATTCGCCCACCGTCACAGTACCGGACTTGAGCGGGAAGACGAATTCGCACCCCGGCTTGGCAACGTAGTAGGGCGACGTAGTGAACGCCTTGGTCTTGAGACTGTCCCGCAGTTTCACCACGATGTTCGTCGTGGCGGAATCGTGCACCGCGCCGTTTTTGAGCGCGAGTTTTCGACTGAACTCAACCCGATAGGGAATGCGCGTCTTCGGCGTGACCCACACGAGCGGCACGGGATCGAGCGTCATGAACGGCTTGCTACGCTTCGGTCCAAAGACGGCGAACGTCGCGCCACGCGCGTCCACCGAATCGCCCGCGTCCAACACGGGGCCCCAACGGACGGGTTCGCCCGCCAGTGGCTCGGCGAAGGAGATGCCGCCCATGCGCGTCGGCGGCGGCACGGACGCCGTTTTACAGGCCTCCTCGATCTGCGCCCGAACGGCCTTTCGCGCCGCCAGTTCCTCCAGCCAGATCTGCTGGGGCGTCTTGATGGCGGCCCGACGTTTCGCCTCCTCTTCCGCTTTGCGCTTCGCCTCTTCCGCCGCCTTGCGTTTCGCTTCTTCCTCGGCGGCGGCTTTTTTCGCGGCCTCTTCCGCCGCCTTGCGTTTCGCGGCCTCGGCCGCTTCGCGCTGCCGTTCGAGCAGGGCGGCCTGGGCTGCGGCGCGACGGTCGGCCAGGCTCTTCTGGTAGACGCGCCAGCCGAAATACCCGCCGCCGCCCATGAGGGCCAGGAAGACGAGTATCGGCAGGACGGGCGGGCCGGATCGTTGACGAGATTGATTGCTGAGCGTATTCAAATTTCCCACCCTCAACTCCTGTCCTTATGGCAGTCCGTACACGCCTTCCCCTTCGTATGGTCGGCTTTCTTCTTGTCGTGGCACTTCGCACAGGGCTGTCCGTTGCTGTGGCTCTTCTTCATCTTCTGAACGCCTTTGCCCTTGCCGTCGGCGCCAAGGCCGAGATGCGGGCCGGGATGCGGATCGGGTTGCAAAATTTCCTGTTCACTTGGCGCACAGAAGAAGAAACCCGTCTGTGGCAGCAGATGCGTGTAGGCGAACGCCTGTTCCGTCGGATCGCACGGCGTCACGCGCACACGAACCGTCTCACCGTTCGGCAGTTCGCCCGACGCGGTGAGCTGGACGCACTTCACGCCCTTCCACGCACCTTTGAGCGAGGTCACGGCGACATCCGTCTCCACTTGTCCGTCTTCGGTGAACGAACCGTCCACTTCCCAGTCATCCGTACTGTCGAACGTGATCGGCCCCTCAAAGCCGCGCCGCAGCACGTAGGCTTTGAAAGAGGCGGCACGTTCACCCTGCGCGACGAATGCGGAGGCGTAGGAATAGACCTCGAACGTCGGCTTGAACGGCTCCATCACGAGTTTGTAGTCGTAGCTTTCACCGCCAAGGCCAACGCGGTCGGACACAACGACGCAGTAGCGGCCAGGTTCAGCGAACTTCCACGTCCCCACGGGGTCGCATTCGGTCTGGATGACGCTGCCCACGTAGAGCATGTTCGTCTTGATGATCGGCTTGTCGTCGTCGCCCACGTTCTTCAGCGCGTAGAGACGGGCGGGATCGTCGTCCCACACCGCCAGACGCGGCGCGGCCGAAAGCGGAAGCTTGCCCATCGGCCCGTAGAGCTTCATCACGCCGTCGATCGGGGCGCCTAAACGCCGGGCGAACAACTCGAACTTCCAGACGCCGGGTTCCGTAATGTCGAGGAAGTGGCGGACTTCACGACCCGGCATGTCGATCGTCCCCGTCTCCACGCGGCGTTTGCCCTCCGCCGCAGGCGGTACGTGCGGCGCGGCCGGCGGGAAGCACGCGAACGCACGTTCCTGCGGCGTGTAGGGCGGGCGGTCTGTTTCGGTGGTGTAGCAGTTGACGAAATAGACGAAGTCCGAACGCCCGCGATAGAGATTGTCGCAGACTTCCAAACGATACGTGCCATCCTCCGGGACCTTGTAGGTCAACACGGGGTCGGGCAGGTAGTGGTAGTCGTCCGCGCCCGCAACGCGCTTGTTCGCCGCATTGTAGAGACGCAGTTCCGGGTTGAAGAAGCCCGGCACGGCGTCACCAAGGTAGGGCAACAGTTCGCGTCCCGTGAGTGCGCACACGAGGTTCTGCCCCTTCTTCAAAACGAGCTGATAGCAGTCCGTTTCACCCGGCCAGACCTGTCCGTCCAAATAAACAGGCGGCGTCTGCGGCGGAATGTCCGTGGGGAGATGCAGCGTGGCGGGCAGACGAAGCGTCTTCCGTTGAGCGCGCGTGGGAATCACAAAGAACTTTTCGCCAACGTGCGGCTCCTTGGTCACGAAGAAAGAATGTGGGGCGCTCGCACTGTGGCCGTCGTAGATAATGATGTCGCGACGGCCGGGCGGCGCATCGGGCTTGGCCTCGATGTCGAGAATCAGCAGATTGTCAAGCGCGGGCGTAGCCTGCGGATAGTTCTCTGGCGTGTAACGATCACGCGCGACAATCTGAAGTTCGAGGTCGTCGCGTTCGTCGAGATAGAACCACCATGTGCATTCGTCCCAGTCCGTATCCTCAATCGTGGCCTCAGGCGGAAGTTCACGATGTTTCTTGTCCTTGCCCTCAAGGATGTCGTAAAGCCAGTCCACCACCCAGCCCGGTTGGGTACGCCCGACGGCGCGCGGAAATCCCGGCACCTTGACGATTTTCGTGACCTCGACGCCCTCGCCCGTCACGTAGGCGCCGCGAACGCCCCACATGCCCGTACCGCCGATGACGAGGCGGATCTTCGTGCCAACCTGCATCCCGGAAGGATAATAGTAGCCCGGATAGGGGATCGCGAACGCGGCCGTAGCGGCCAATCCCAGACACGCGGCCAACAGCCGCACACGCACATTAGACATAAATCTCCTTCAATCGGCCACACTCCGATTTCGTGGCGGGGTTCATAACAGGGCCGTATTCTTTCAGCCATTTGGGGTTGGGCAGACGGTCTTCCGGATTGACGCCCGCAAGTTCCATGATCGAACCGAGGAAATCCTGCGGCGTCACAGGGCGTTCTTTCACGTGATCGGTCGTGTCGTCGCTCACGCCGACCACCTGGCCACCCTTGAAACCGCCGCCCGCGACGAGCGCGGAAAAGCAGCGCGGGAAATGGTTGCGCCCGCCGTTCCACGGCGGCTGGCGGTCGACCTTCGGCACACGGCCGAATTCGCCGCTGAGCCACACGATCGTGCTGTCGAGCAAATCGTGTTCCTTCAAGTCCAGCAGCAACGCGGACACGGCCATGTCCATCTCAGCGGACGGACGCTTCATCGTCTCGAAGTGGCGCTTGTGGGAATCCCAGCCGTTGTAGTTAATGGAGATGTACGGCACACCGTATTCCACAAGACGCCGCGCCACGAGCAGTTGCTGGCCGATCTCCGTGTAGCCACCGCCCGCCGTCGTGCCGTAGCGTTTGCGCACGGCGTCCTTCTCGCGCGTCAGGTCGAACGTCTCGGCGGCCTTGCCAAGAATGATCTGCCGCGCAGCGGCGCCGGCCGCCTCGAATTCATCGTCCGGCGGCAGACGGTCAAGGCGCGACGCGCGGGCGAAACGATCTTCGATCTGCGCCTTCGTCATGCCGCCCGGCGGCACGATGCCGTCCACCTCAAACACCTTCGCGGAAGCACGACCGCCCGTCACGAGCGGCGCATAGGCCTCGCCCAAAAAGCCGACTTCCGAGAAGCGGCCCTTCGCAGACGTGAGAATGACGAACGGCGCGAGATCGCCCTCGTAGCGCATATCGGCCGGGACGTAGTTCTTCTTTCCCTTGTCCTGGACACGCGAAGAGGAGATGAGCGCACCGAGGGCGGGGAACGTCACGCCGCCGCCGGGGTTGCGCCCCGTCTGCATCAGATAGGTGGCCGTTTCGTGGCCGAAGAACGGATGCGTCATCGAGCGAATGACCGAATAGAGATCCGCGCACTTCGCCAGTTCGGGCAACCACTCGTGGACATAGAACCCGGCGTTCGTCTTGATGGACTTCAAACCGTTGTTGTAGTCGTTCGGCGCATCGGGTTTCGGGTCGAACGTTTCAAGCTGGCAGGGACCGCCCCAAAGCCAGATTTCAATGACGCTCTTCGCGAACTTGCGCGAAGACGATTTTTTTGCTGCGGGCGTGTTCATATGCGATAGAGAAATTCACGGGAGTTGAGGAGATACCACGCGACGTCGCGGGGGTTGATGTTGTTCTTCTTGTCCAGATAGAACAGTTCATCCTTGACCGGCGGACGGCCGAGGAAGCGGTAGTAGAGGTCGATGATCTGGTCTTGGTGCGACAGTTCACGAAATTCGGGCGTCCGCACCATCGTCCCCAGTTCGCGCCACAGCTTACTCGAATTGTAGAGGTAGAGGCGCTGCTTGGCCGTAATGCGGTTGTCACGCTCCTCCAACAAACCCGAGTCGCGCGCGGGCCGCCCGAAGAGGAGCAGGAACGCGCTGGAAATCGACCCGTCTTCGACGAGGATGGACTTGCGCGCGGGCGGCAGGAAGGAGAACGGTTCTGGCGCGATGGACGAGAAGGAACGCACCGAACCGGTGAGGCTGCAAATCGCGTCGTCCAGCACTTCGGCGTCGAGCCGGCGGGCGGGGAAACCGCCCTTCCCCGGTCCGCGCAGATACTCGGGCTGGGTGAAGACGAAACGGAGAAGCGGCTTGAGACGCCAGCCGCCGGCGCGGAACGCGGACATCCATTTATTGAGCGCGGCACGCGGCGCCCGCGTACCGTACGTCCAGTAATGGACACGATGAATCGGCGTGGCGAAGAACTTTTCGGCGAGCGGCCCCTCCAGCAGTTCCATGAACGCTTCCGGCGTCGCGTCCGCCGGGCCTTCCTTCAAGTAGGTGATGACTTCCTTCCATTCGCGCGTACTCTTCATCCCGACGCGCGAAAAATAACGCGCGTACTTCGGCGTCGGGTCGAGCAGCAGACTCGTGGAGACGGCTTCGGAAATACCCTCCGGCGTCTTCTCCGCCGACGCGCGCAGGAAGTTCGATTCCGGCACGCGGAAGTCGCTGCCGCGCCCATAGAGGAGCGCACGGGCGAAATCGTTCCACGGCTCGTCGTGCAGAATCGAATCGCGGATGCGACGGTGGTAGACGTAGACAGCGTTCGGCCAAAGGTTGATCGGGAACTCGGACTTCACGCGCAGGAAGTCGCAGTACCGCATACTCCAGTAGTCCGCGTAGTCGTCCGTCTCCAACAATTCCTCGACGAGTTTCTTCTGCTTGTAGACGTCGCGCTTGGCAACGTACGCCTCCACTTCCGCGCGTGTGGGAATGCGCCCGCAGATGTCCAGATACATGCGGCGACACATGAGGAAGTCGGCCGCACGACCGCCGTTGGGCGCGAAGATCCGCGCATCGTTCGCAGTGGCCGCCCACCCCGTCCGAAAGAGGGCTGCCGCCACCGCGCCGCTAATGAATGTCCGTCGTGAAAGTTCCATAACTCAAATTCCTTTCATCCGAAAGTACTCCCCCATTATACTCTTTCGCGCAGAAATGAACAATCACAAACGCGCAGGAAATATTCGAAAATGCCGAAGGATTATGGTACGGACGGCGACAGGCGGA
>CAYZYQ010000010.1:0-47286 GCA_964482645.1 uncultured Lentisphaeraceae bacterium
CGCAGGAAATATTCGAAAATGCCGAAGGATTATGGTACGGACGGCGACAGGCGGAGGAATTTCGGGTTGTTCCCGGCGATGACAAACGCCACCTCGCCCTTCACTTTCGCGTCCTTGAACTTCGCGGCGAGATCGGACAGGTAGCCGCGCTCGACGCGCTCGTGGAGTTTCGTCAGTTCAATGCACACCGCCGCCTCGCGGTCGCCCAACACTTCAAAGGCGGCCGCCAGCGTCGCGCCGATGCGGAACGGACTTTCATAGCCGATGAGCGTGTGTTCCTTGTCCTTGTCTTCGGCGAACCAGTTGCGCAATGCTCCCGGCCCGCGCGGCGGGAAACCGCGAAACGTAAACGAACTCGTGGACAGCCCACTCATCACGAGCGCCACGTTCACCGCGCTCGCGCCTGGAATCACGTCGAACGGCACGTTCTCCTGCGCACACGTGCGGACAAGCCGGTAGCCAGGATCGGAAATCGCCGGATAACCGCCGTCCGAACAAAGCGCGACCTCCTGGCCCGCCAACACGGCGGCAACCACTCGCGCGGTCACGCGCTCTTCATTGCCCTGCCGATAACTGATCATCTCCGGGCGCGGAATACCGAAGTGGGTGAGCAACTGCCATGTGCGGCGCGTATCCTCACAGGCAATCAATGCAGCCGTCCGCAACACCTCCTGTGCGCGTGGACTCAAGTCCCCCAAATTACCAATCGGCGTAGCGACGACATGCAACACACTCCACCTCCTGTTCTATCATTTCGGCGACGGACCGAAACGGTTCGCGCCGGGCGTCCCCGCGCGAAGAAAAACGAACACCGCCAGAAATATCCATAGGCCAACGGACGTCTGTAGAAACAGATTGTCCGGAACCTGCGTCACGCCGCTCTTCGCGTTGAACGCGGCAATGACCTGGAGAATCTGGACAACATTTCCAACAATGGCCAGAATCTGCGCCGCTATGACGGCAAGTACCCATCCCGCGCCACGTCCTAGATCATGAAACCGCCGCGCCGTCACGGCGAAGAATGGAAAGAACGACGCAATCCAATAACCCAACAGCGCCAAACTCGCCCAAAGAGCCGGAAATCCATTCGGCAGACGGACACCATCTTCGGTTACCGTCCAGTCACGAATGCTCATGTAGGCAATGGCAGAGAGCAGTAGGATGAACACGCGGTCGAACAGGACGAAAAACCAAAACTCCCGACGACGCGCACGCCCCGACCAGTCAAAGGCCTTCTTCCAGCAGAGAACGAACCAGCCCACGAAAACCCTCCGCGCCTCACGCGCCGAAGCACATGATCTGCTTCTCGAAACCGAACGTCATGGCGATCAGGGCCGAACGAATCCACATGCCGTTGCGCATCTGGCGCCAGTACATCGCACGCGGATCGCGGTCACAGCAGAGGGCAATCTCGTCACGACGCGGCAACGGATGAAGGATGACGCCATCCGGCGGCAAGAGTTTCAGTTCCTCGGCGCCGAACTTGAAGAGATGCGTGTCGATTTTGGCGGACTCGCCTTTCGACTGATCCCACTCGTCCTGAATGCGCGTCATGTAGACGGCATCCGAAAGCGAGACGGCTTCGCGAAGGTTGTCGGACGTCGCGAACGACACCCCCTTCGCTTTCAGAATGTCCAGTACGTCCTCGGGGACCTGCAACTGCGGCGGCGCCACGAACACCTGGCGGATGTTTTCAAAGTTCGTCAGCAGGTAGCTCAGCGAACGCACCGTACGCCCGCGCAAAAGGTCGCCGCAGAACGTGACCGTGCGGTTGCGCAAGCCGCCCTTCTTCTCGAAAGAACGCAGCAGCGTGTAGACGTCCAGCAACGCCTGCGTGGGATGCTGGTCTTTACCCGACCCCGCGTTGATGATCGGAATGGGGCGATCGCTATTCGAAAGTTCCCAGGCCATGTGTTCGGCTAGCCCCTTCTCCTGCGAACGCATGATGATCACATCGAAATACGAGGAGAACGTGCGAATCGAATCCTCTTTCGTTTCGCCCTTGAATTCGGAGGAAATCGCGGCGTCGCGCACGGACCCCGTCGTCAATCCCAATATCTGGCAGGCGGCGAGATGTGAGAGGAACGTACGCGAACTCGGCTGGGAGAAGTAGAGCATCGCCCGCTTGTGCGGCAGCAAGGACTTCAGGTAGAGGGCGCCCTCCTTGCTCTTCGCCATGAAACGGATACGGTTCGCCAGCGCGGCGAGACGTTCCAGGAGATTGCGGTCGAACTGCTGCGCAAACAACGTGTGGTAAGGCGTGTTCGGAATCCCGCCGTTTTCCAAATAGGGCTTCTTCGCCTCCAAGGGAAGTTCCCTGAAATCCTCCCACGCAATGTCCGTCAACCGCGCCATGTCGTACACTCCTTGTTCAACAATTTTCGTTTGACAATTTCAACCGTTCTCGACGCATTCGCAACGAAACTAGAGGGCCGCGCACGGACAGAGCGCACTGACAAACAGCGCCTTGATCGTGTGCATCCGGTTCTCGGATTCGTCGAACACCTTCGAGTACTTCGATTCGAACACCTCGTCCGTCACTTCCAGCGCCCCGGAATCCTTCGTGACTTCAGTGTCAAAGTCGTGGAACGCCGGCAGACAGTGGAGGAACATCAACTTGCCGTCCAAATTGCCCGTGGCCTTCATGAGATCCATGTTGATCTGGTAGGGACGCAACATCTGGATGCGTTCGGCCGTCTTCGCCTCTTCGCCCATCGAGACCCAGACGTCCGTGTACAGCACGTTCGCGCCCTTCACGCCCTTCACAGGATCCGCGAAAACGCGGACGTCCACACCGTTGCGCTTCGCCACTTCTTCAGCCTCGGCCAAAACTGCCTCGTCCGGCCACAGTTCTTTCGGTGCGCAACAGACGTAGCGGATGCCGGCTTTCGCGCATCCCATCATGAGCGAGTTCGCCACGTTGTTGCGACCGTCGCCTACGTAGGCCACCGTGCAGTTGCGAAGCGAACCGAACGTCTCCTTGACCGTCAGCAAGTCGGCCAAAATCTGCGTGGGATGATAGTCGTCCGTCAAACCGTTCCAGACAGGCACGCCCGACCACGTGCGCAGTTCCTCGACAGTCGACTGCTTGAACCCGCGAAAGAGGATGCCGTCGTAGATGCGCCCCAACACACGCGCCGTGTCCTTCACGGACTCCTTCTTGCCGAAATGGATGTCCGGCCGCGTCAGATACTCGGCGCCGCCGCCCTCATCACGTGCGGCGATGACAGACGAGTTGCGCGTACGCGTGGAGGACTTCTCGAAAATGAGCGCAATGTTCTTGCGATGGAGCAGATCGCCGCGAATACCGGCGGCCCGCCTTGCCTTCAACTGCCCGGCCAGGTCAATCAAGTCCATCATCTCCGCGTCGGTGAACGACGTCATGCGCATGAGTGAACGGCCATAGAGATTCGGATTCCAAGTCAACATGATAACTAGTTCTTTCTACTTTTCGGTCAAGCAGATATTATAGCACAAACCACCGCGCATTTGCGAATGCAGCACTGCGCTTCGACATGCGTTCACACCACACCGCAACTGTCTTCGGCACGGAAACAGGAAATCGCTCGGCGAATCTCTGCGGCCAGCGGCGAATTTTCTGTCTTTGAACTTCGTCTTGACGCGCTTATTGTCCCGTATCCTCACCGCCCATCGGGAATCAGGAGTTCCCCGTGCGGGTTGCGTTCGTGCTTCGCCCGATTGGCCAGCACCGTCGTGTCGGACGCATTCGCGTAGCAGTAGCGGCAGAGATGCGGACACGTGTTGTACATGCCGATGTCCTTCGACACTACGCACCCACACGCCGTGCGCTGCCCCTTGTCCTTCTTCGACTTCGGAATCGTCCAGCCGTTGAACATATCGCGCTCCGCGCCGAGAAACGTCATCAACCTCGCATCGTCGTGGAAGAGGCGCACCATTAGGTCGTCGTCGACGCACTTGTTGTGCCTGACGCCATACGCCGCCAGATCGATGCCCTCGGCACACGTCGCAAGCTCCAGCCCCAGTTCCCGGTTCAGGTCGCACAGCCCCTTGACGAATTCAATCTTCTCGTCCGCCGTGAACTCCCGGCAACCCGTCCCCGCAAGATTCTTCACGACCTTGCGGTAGTTTTGAATGTCCGCAAAGCTGAACACCAGTTTCTCGGTGAACCCACGCAGTTCACGGCCAATCGCGGCAAGCCGTCCGAGCAGAACGTCCACGGTCAGCGTGTCGGAGAGCAGCATCGGGTCGAACCGCCAGACGACCCGCGCCTTGCCAATCCGTTTGGACAATTCCTTGAACGTCGCCAACCGGCTTTCGACCGACGGCACGTTCGGCTCAAGCCCCTCTCGCACATAGTCGTTGAGCGTGAACTGGAAATAGTAGTTCTTGAACCCCAACACCTCCAGTTCATCAAGCCGTCCGACCAGCGGTTTCGGGTTCTTCGACCAGAACACGATCATGCGGACATCTGCGAAGGAAATCCGATAGACGGCGCGATTGAACGGATTGACCCAATTGCAGTGTCCAGCTTTCAGCCGTTCAAGTAACCAGTCCGCATAGAACGCCGGAATGTCCGTCGACCGACTTGCGGACAGGACAACCGGCGTAATCGTGTTTTTGATTTCTTCAGACATCTATATAGCCTTTACGGTATGGAAAAGACTTACGCCCGCTTCGTTGTTAAACAACGATCGTTCAGCAATATTGCCAAGTTCCTTCTTTAATTCATTGAAGGGTTTTAAGGGTCCAGATTTACCCCACCACCCATCCTCTTCCTTCAGGTACGCCAGAAAAGCGTCGTCGTTGCAATTCGTTATCGACTCTAATTTCGTGAGCGCATGTTGAGCCCCCTTTTTCAGGACCTTCCTGCCCTTCTTGCCACTTCTCTCGATTGCCAAGTCAACCGCAGAAAGAATCCGCTGTGCAAACAAAGAAAATTGACGACGAGCTTTCGTCTTCTCTCGCGTTATGTCGGTCTCACTCGGCGCCCCTCCCAACGGCGGTGCGCACTCGGGCAGCAACTGCCGAGGGAAGTAGGTGTATCCCTTGAAAGCGCCATAAAGCGCCAAGCAGTGATCACGGCGTTTTACCTTCTCCATCCCCATTTTCAATGTCCCCATGTCGCCAGCACATTCGAGCACCACATATAACGACTGCAACAAGCCTGACTTTATGTCCCCAATTTCAAGGCCATGATCATTCGGGGATTGAAAGTGGCTACAGATAACGGCCACTTCGTCACGCATTTTCTCAATAGCATCCTCATTCTTGGTTTCACAAAGACTCGGCTTCAAGACTTGATTCCATAATTCTCTTACAAAGGCTATGCGTTCATCATTTCCGACCCAGTTCCATTTGTCAGGCGGATAGGCCGCAATGAAATCGACTGTTTTCTGGAGGAAAGGATCCATGTCCTCCCATTTTTCAAGCACCTTGCGTCCAACATAGCGGTAATAGGCCTTGAAACGGCCGCCGTTCAACCCATCGTCCCTAGACGCCGTTTCGTCTACACGCCAGTCAACGTCGCTTTGTTTTGTCGCCACTGCGGCGAACGCGCACTGTTGCTTAAATCGCTTTTGTTCCTTCGCCCTTTTTTTACGTCGTTTTTCCTCCAACTGATTCTTTTTATGTTGCAATTCCTGCTGCAACTCCTGTATCTGATGTTCTATTCGCTGTGTATCACCTAGGAGAGACTGTATCCAATTCTCAATATCCCGCAAGAATTGACAGATCCGTATGATTGGACGTAGCCGTTTCCAAGCCTTATCCTTGGCGGATGAATCGTGGATGTCGTTCAGTAATTCTTTTGCCGACTTGGTAGTCGGCATCTTGGCGATGTCGTAACCAAGACAGGCGCCCGTTCGAATTTCATCTCGAAGACATTCCTGACTCAAAGATGAAAGATGGCCTTTTCGCTCAACCTCCTGCGTAATTTCATTTTGAATATCATTGGAAAGCATAACAACTTCATCGCACGAAGACCACAAACCGACAACCTTCTTGATTGCCTTTATGTTCTTGACCTCTTGATAGGAGGATAAACTCTGAAGCAGTTGCGCTTTTTCTTCTTCCGATCGAAATAGATATCCAACGCTTTCAGCATTTCTGCAAAAAATCGTTTTTGGATACGCCCATGCCGAAATGCCTTTTTGTTGCAGCGTCGGCAACGTCAACGGAAGAAGAGAATCGGCATCGATCGATTCCTCCGAGATTCGGACTACGAGAGGATAATCCATGACGACACCTTCTTTGTATTCCCATGAAACTGGCTTGGAATACAAAATCAGCAGATTTTCACATGGATTGACGGGAATTTCGCCAGATGTCTTTGTCCTGTTTCTCCGCCCAATGAAAGCCCCGGTGACATCCCCGGCCGTTGGGGAAATGGCTTCCGCGCTCGCCAGTTCGGGAAATGAATATGCCGACAAAGGCATGAAAAAATGTTTGTTCATATATGGCCTTCGTTAAAGCAATCCGAATTCTTCCGCGCTTTTGCTTGACTTTATCACCGATGTCTCGTAAAGCATCGTCGGTATCTGGTCAAAGGCCGGAGGCATCTGTCCGACATAGAAGACGAACAACTCGCCACACGACCGCGTCATGGCCACATGCATGGCATTCAAGTCTTTTGCAGACAGGCTGCATCCATTGTCCATCCCGAATGTATTCGCCAACACGAATACGGAATCAAATTGACACCCCTTCGAAGACAGGGGGGTCGAAACGATGATTGCCGCATTAGGGTCGGCGGTCACCCAATCATCTCGAACCTCATTAGTCTCGCCATGTCGCCGTTGGATGTCAACGCGAGGGCCAATCGCCTTTTCCAATGCTTTGCTTATCTCCACATAGATCTCTTCGACTTGCGCATTTTTACATCCGACGAAAATGGCCGTACGGTGTCCAGTCCACCCATCATACCACTTCCGATTTTTAATGATTTCCACGAGACTTTCAATCTGCCGAGTCCACGATTCATATCCGCAGAGATAAGGCCTGTCGGTTCTTCTCCCTTGTGCAGAATGTGACAACAGGCCGCGTTCCTCCGGTATTATTTTCTGAAACTCGTCAACAAACCTCGCAACATTCTTTGATATCCGGTAATTGTTCACGAGTTTGTATCTCCGATCCCTCGCTTCAAGCGGAAAACACTTCTCATGGATTTCGTCAATCCGGACATGTTTTCCATTTCCCACAATTTCGTCCCCTAGATTGTCGCACAACTGCTGATCGTCGTCCCCATACCAACAAATCGGATTGTACACTCCCTTTTGTTGAACGATTTTGCAGAAATCCGAATACGACAAATCCTGGCATTCGTCAACAACAAGTGCATTTCCACGAAGTTCCTTTGTCGTCAATAACCGATAGAGCGTACCGATACTTATGCACTTGTAATACCATGGCTTCCCATGATAAGCCCCACTATACCATTTTAGAGACTCACTGATCACATTTGACTCACAAAGCCTTTTGGGAGGAGGAAGCATCGTTCGTTGGACATAGTCACGCGCCTCTTTCATCCCTTCATCAGTACTATTCAGTATTTCCGTGATAATCGTATCGGTCAAACCGCGCATCATTGTCGCATAGATGGGACTTTTCCCATTTTGGCAGAGCTGGTTGAATTTGATCATGGCAAGAACGCTTTTCCCGCTTCCCGCACATCCTTCCACGATATAGCTTTCACCTGGTTTTAGCGATGCGATGTACTTCTGCTGGTCATCCAAGTCGGCAAGACTGACGAGCCAGTGATTGCTGACTACAATGTCATTCTCTTCCATTTCACACTCCTTCTTTGCGTTTTAGGCACACATAAACAAAAAACTCTTGGTCGCGCCCGTTGTCAATACCAATCGAAGATTCCTTTACAATGCCCTCAAAGCCTTCAGCCAGCAATTTTTCGACCGCCTGTTCAAGCGCAGGCTTGTGTTTCGGAATGTCGATGACCATCAACACGCCGTCCAGCTTCATACACTGCGCACACTTACGCATTTCTTTCTCGAACGTACCAGGTCCACCCCTCAACTCCATTTCGCCGATTGATTTCGACGCGACAATGACATCGTACGAGCAAGACAAGGCTTCCTTCGTGTGTGTATAACGCCTGACCTTTTCAATGACCGTTCCTTCAAAGTGGTCTCCGCCCTGCTGAAAGAAATTTTCAGCGACATCCATCGCCGCACCATTTACGTCAGCCATGTTCATGGCTACTCGACAATCAGTCTGCCCCTTGTGCTTATGCAAGGCCAACAGGCATCCCAACGAGGCGCCGCCGCTTCCGCACCCCACATCTAGTAGGGAAATCGAGGTGTCAACCGTCGTATCCCTCAAATGATGGTCGAGAACAACAAATGCCTCGGCACACGAGCGCGGCAGGTAGGTTTTCACATATCTCCGTACATCTTCGGACGACAGTTCGTCGGTCATCTGGACTTCCTGTACCGAAAGGTGTTCCAGTCCCTCTGTTTCCTTGTCAATCGTCGCTTTCAACCAGGTTGGCAGCAAGAAACGTGTATTCACCGTTTTTTCAAGTTGTTGCGGATGTTGTTCTATTGGCATTTCGACTTGCGATTTCGTCTGACCAAATATGAAATAAACACATCCTTGGTCATATTCAATTGAATGCCATTCTTTTCGTCTTGCAAATTTCTGTTCGAAGTATTTTTTAACCTCCCCTGCAAATCCTTCTGGAAACGTCTCCCCGAAACGCAGAACGACCGAAACATCAAAACTGCCAATGTCGGGACAGATGCGCTCCACAAGTTCCTTTGCATCGTTTCCTTTAAGTTCACAGGGGTCATGGCCATCCCAATAGCCCCCGGGCAGATAGCCCATCTCCTGTTTTAGCGTCACCTTTACATAAGGGTCAAGAACTCTCTCTGACGAAAACGTGACCAAGGACTTGTCGTGTGATGCGACTTCCTTCTCGGAAAAAGCTTTCACGTTCCCCGTTGAAACGTCTTCCAACTCTGGAAAATTCAGCTCGGAGAGATTCTTGAAGATGCCTACCTTTTCCTCCACCACTTTATGCTCCTCCTTGCAGTTGTCCATGATGTGGGCCGACGGGTATTTTCTATAGAAATCCATGATTCGCGACGATTGAACCGCGGGTTCTTCATGAACCACACACGTTTCTTCATCCCGTGGCGCGACTCTGTTTTCCGCCTCGAATCGTTCCATGACACCATCAACTTTGCGCAGACCAATCACGTCCGTAATGAGACGCTGAACTTCTTTGACGGACATCGTTTCACTACAGGCCATCGTATCGAGAAGTTCAGGAATCGAACTGATTGAACCATGGCAGAACCACTTTTTGACGTTTTCCGAGAGTTCCCCGTGATGCACCTCTACGTCCATCGCATCGCGAAGACTTAAAACGACACACCCCTTCACCCAATGGGCAAACTTGATTTCGACATTAAATTCGACAACCTTCTTATGGGCAAAGCGTGTCTTCCTGTGTTCCAGCTCATTGATGACAGCCGTCCTGTAGCGTTTGACCTGGCTATACGGATTCGCATAAGGTTTCGTCGATATTTCGTGGAAGTCGCCGTCAACGTTTCCACACCATCTCCACGGACAATTCTCAATGGACTCCCCGCACTCGACGTCACCGCCGACGGCTTTCAATTCGATGATCACAAAGCCGTTTGGCGTGACAAGGGCGGCGTCGAGCGCCTTGCCCCCGAATGAAAAATTAAGGCACAACGAGGCCTGTCCGCCAGACGCATACTTACGCCCAAGGACTTCTGCAAGCCTCTTCGCCTGAAGATGCTCATGTTCTGTTGAATACGGCTCGTTCTGGTAAAGTTTAAGCATAAGTCCGCCTCGCTGAATGGATATCCATGCGGCTGGCCATCCTCCCTATTCCCCCGCCGCTGCCTTTTCGACGACGACCTTGAAGAAGTGCATCCCAGCGAGATTGGCGTCCGTGACGGGCGTCCAGTCGGCGTCGTCCAGCGCGGCCTTGCCAAAAAGCGTCGCCCGCCCGTCCGAGACGCTAAACGTCCATGTCACGCCGTTGGTGGTTACGGAATCCGCCCACAGCCCCAACGAAAGCAGTCCCGCGCAAACCGTCATCAAAAACTTTTTCATTTCAAACTCCTTTTCCGCGTCCATCGTTTAACACCCCTCCACATCCGACGCGAAAAAGGAACGTGGCGTGTCTCTCAAATTCCTGTCTTAATCGAGGCATCGCCAAACGCCCTGTAAAAAACACGAATAGAAGACACGCCACGTGGAATACTCCACGTAGCGCACCTCACATATCCGGCCTTTTACATGAAAAATTGGCGATTTTCGACTAAGACCAAATACGCAAGTATGCGTACGCCGCCGCAGTCCTTCCCGGAATCCTGCGGCACCCCTCGGGGTTCGCGTCCCACAAATCATCAGGACACGTTCTGCCGAGGTTCTACCGGACGCGAATCGCTCCGCGCCCGGCGTTGTGGCGGACCATGGGCCGTCCGCCTATGTGAAAGAACGAAAAACTCCTTCGCCCATGTACGCGGCACAGTTTAACACCTCACCCGCTTCAAGGCAAGCGGAAACGTCCTTAGCGTTCCAAGATTCGGGATCGATGTCAGAGCGCGGCGATTTCGGTGGCGGAAAGACCGGTGTATTTGGCGATGATTTCCACGGACAGACCATCCGCTTTCATCTGACGCGCTGACTGGCACAACTTTTCTCTCGCCGCGTTTAGCTTCGCCTTCGTCTCGCCCAACTGCGCCTCCGCCTCGGCGATGTAGTACTTCTTCGTGGCCTCGATGCTGACGCGATCCCAGAACCCCTCGTACGCGGCCCGCTCCGCGTCGTTGAGCCCGGACTCCCGCACGATCTCCAGCGCCTGGCCCGTCTGCGGGTTGTCGAGGAGGTCCTGCGACACCTCGTCCGAGCCGTCACAGTCGATCTCCGTCAGGAACCGGAGCCACAGGGACTGCATCCTCTTCTCCGCGAAGTTCCTCGCCTTGAATTTCGGCATGGCAAAATTCAGGCAGAAAGTCAATGGGAAAGCGCGACGGATTGGGATGTTGGTCAAAGGCGTTTTTCCATCTTCAGGCCCTGCGCAACGCGCGTCCTGCTATTTCGCCAGACGGAACGTGAAGACGACCGGCGAGTGGTCGGAAACCTCCAATGCGTCCTGGGCGCGGTCGACCAGCAGGGAAACGGGTTCGATCCCGACAGCGGAGTAGTGGACGTGGTCGAGCGAGTTCTTCGGATCGGATGCGGACGGCTGTATCCAGCCGCGCAGGTTGCCGAGCGCGTCCCGTCGCGGATCGCCGTGGTTCGACGACCAGACGGATGCCCCCTTCACGGTGTACTGCGCATCGCAAAAGCCATCCGCCTCCCAGTTCGCAAGCGGCGTCAGGCGTCCCGCCTCGCGGACGTTGACGGTCGTGTTCAAGTCGCCCCCGCCGACAACGGGCAGATTCCCGTACTTCGCACGAAGCGCGTCGATCCGCGCCTTGAGTTCCAGGTAGTTGTTCACGCGCATCTGGTCGAAATGCGCCTGTTGTTCCAGCGGCATCGTCTTCCACCAGAGATGCGTGGAATAGGCGATCAGACACCGCCCCGTCGCCTTGTCGCGGAAAACGCCCCATCCAAAACCCTTCGAGCCTTCCGGGTTGTCCGCCGCCGCGAACACGTGCGTCCCGCCCTCGACGAGTTCCAGTCGATCCTTGCGCCAGAGCAACGGATTGAACTCGCACGGTGGACGCCCTTCTGCGCGGACGATTCCGTAGAAGCGTTCGAGGCGTGGAAAGAGACGCGAAGACCAGAACGCGGGCGTGACCTCCTGCATGGCCACAAGGTCTGGCGCCAAACGCTCGACGTACGCCGCCTGCTTGAGGTCGCGTTCAAACACGGGGTTGCCGAAGTAGTCGCCCCAAAGATTGAACGCCATGAACTTCAGTTCGCCCGTTTCGTCTGCGGGCGGTACGCCGAGGCAGGCCTTCTGGAGCTCGTCGGACAGAAAATCCCGCGTCACGTCGTCCGTCAGCGAAAAACGGTTGCCGTCGTTCGGCGTCGAGAGGTAGTTCCACACGCAGTACGGAATGTTCGCGCGGCGGCAAACGGCGATCACGTCGCGCATGTAGGCCACGCGATCCATCGGCGCCATGTGGCGGATCGTGCCGAACTCGCCATTCCAGAGAATCTTGTCCGGATGCGCCTTCGCCCAGTCCACGGCCGGCTGGAGCGCACGGGCAATCACATCGGTTCCGGGATACGGCACGTCCTCGTTGGCGTAGAGCGGCCCCGCCTGCAGAACGCCGCGCTGGTGCGTGAACATGTGCGGATCGTACATGTGGAACGTGTAGACGACCCTCGAATCGTCCCAGACAGCGAGATCCTTCAGCCGTCCGGCGGAGTTCCAGCACGTCGACCCGATGACAATCCACCTGTCCCTGTTCCGTTCGCGAATGGCCTTCAACGTCCGGTCTGCCAGCGCATTCCATTTCGCGGGCGGCTCGTCCCGCACTTCGTTGAGGAGTTCAAACGCCACGCCCGGACGGTCGTGGTAGCGCCGTTCGAATTCAAGCCACAGCGCCACGAAGCGATCCTGAAGCTCCGGCGTGTCGAGCAGCTTCACCTTTTCGGGAATGTCGCAGTAGTTGCCAATGGCCTTGTGCAGGTTGAAGACGACGTTGATCTTGTGCTTCTCGCACCACGCCACGAACGCATCGATACGGCGGAACGTCCGTTCGCGGTACTTGCCGGGGGCCTCTTCGAGGACAATCTGGTCGAAGCCAAGACGAATGTGGTCGAAGCCCCATTTCTTAATCCGCGCAACGTCGCCTTCCGTGATGTACGTGTCGAAGTGGACGTAGTCGCCCGGCGTCAGCGTCAGCCGCCGCTCCATCGGCAGCACGTTGAAACGCTTGTAGTTGGTCAGCCAGCCGCCAATGCCCATGCCCTTCTCAAACCCCGGCCACGGCGCGGCGAACGCCGCAGACGCGACAAGTCCGAAAGCCAGCAACGTCCACTTCTTCATCTCTGTTCCCCCTTTAGCTGTAGACTCCGTGTCGGAATCAGGTGTTTACAGGATCACGGCGGAAAGTCCCGGATGATCCAGCGTCGCGAAATAGTCGGCCAACGTCTCGGCGCGGCGGATGCACACAACCGTGCCGTCCGCACGGAGCAGAAGTTCCGCACTGCGCAACTTGCCGTTGTACTGGAACCCCATCGCATGACCGTGCGCCCCCGCATCGTGAAAGACGACGAGATCGCCCGGCTCGACGACGGGAATCGCGCGCTGAATGGCGAACTTGTCGTTGTTCTCGCAGAGCGATCCCGTCACGTCGCACGTCATCAACGGCACGTCGGCTTTCTCCGTGTAGGTAGACCCAGCCGAGCCGTACTTCGGCACGGAGATGTGATGATATGCGCCATAAAGCGCCGGGCGCATCAGATTGCTCATACAAGCATCCAACCCCACGTAGGTACGGTACGTCTGTTTAATGTGGCGGACGCGTGACACGAGATAACCGTAGGGACCCGTGATACAACGACCGCACTCCATGTAGAGACTCAGATCGGGATGCCCCTGCGCACGCAGATGCGTCTCGTACGCCGCCGCGATGCCCCGCCCCAGCACGTCGAAATCCTGCGCCTTCTGGTCGGGTCGATAGGGGATGCCCACGCCGCCGCCGATGTTGACGAAGTCGAACGTGATGCCCACCTGACGCGAAATCTCCACCACGCGGTCGAAGAGAAGCGTGGCCGTGTCGATAATGTACTGTTCAGACAACTCGTTCGACGCCACCATCGTATGGAGGCCGAAACGTTTCACGCCCTTTGCCTTCAACACGCGGTACGCCTCGACGAGCTGTTCCGTCGTGAACCCGTACTTCGCCTCTTCGGGTTTGCCGATAATCGCGTTACCGCCTTTGAGCGGGCCGAGATTCCAACGGCAGCACATCCGTTCAGGCAACGCCCCACATGCGCGTTCCACACAAGCAATGTGCGTGATGTCGTCAAGATTGACGATGGCACCAAGTTCGACAGCCTTCTTGAACTCGGCGTCCGGCGTGTCGTTCGACGTGAACATGATTCGATCACCCACGTTGCCGACGGCCTCCGCGAGGACGAGTTCGGCCATCGACGAACAGTCGCTACCGAACCCCTCCGCACGCAACACATCCATCAAATGCGGATTCGGTGTGGCCTTGACGGCGAAATATTCACGGAAACCCCTGTTCCACGCAAACGCGGCTTTCAAGCGGCGGGCGTTGGCCACAATGGCGGCTTCGTCGTAGATATGGAACGGCGTCGGATATGTACGTGCGATTTCTTCAAGTTTCGCATTGTCGAAAGGAAGCGTTTTCATAGCGTGATTATAGCAAAACCCTTTTACGCCCGCAAATTCGGCCATACGAGCCGTCAATGTACCTCGCCACCTTTGATGAAGAACTGGAAGTAGGCCTGTTTCGTCTGGTAGCAGTCGTGCTTCGCGGCCAGCTCCCACGGCGCGTGCATGTTGAGCAGCGGCGTCCCGAAGTCGATCACGTCCATGCCAAACCGCGCCATGCACTTGGCGATCGTGCCGCCGCCGCCCTTCTCCGCACGACCGAGTTCGGCCATCTGCCAGACGACCTGCGCGTCGTCCATAATGCGGCGGATTTCCGCAATGAACTCGGCACGGGCATCCGACGCCCCCGCCTTCGTGGCGGGTCCCGTGTACTTGATCGCGCACGGGCCGGCGCCCAGACGCGCCGTATTGCCGATTGAATCGGCATCCGGGAAATGCGGATCGCTTGCCGCGCACACGTCCGCGCTCAGCATCTGCGACCGTTCAAGCGCCCGGCGAACGTCGATGTCACGCGCGTTCGGCGTTTGCCGATCAATCAATTCCGCGACCGTGTTCTCGAAGAACGAGGATTCCATGCCGCTCGCGCCCACGCTGCCGATTTCTTCCTTGTCGCACAGGACGACCGCACACGTCTTCGGCGGCACATGACCGTCTGCCACGACGTCCATCAGAGCCTGAAGACCGGCGAACGCGCACACGCGGTCGTCGTGGCCATAGGCGGCAATCAGCGCACGGTCAAGCCCGACTTCGCGCGGCGCACCCGCCGGGACGATTTCGAGTTCAGCGCTCAGTAGATCTTCCTTCGTCACGCCGTAGGTCGTCTTGAAATATTCCTCGACCGATCCCAGCCCGCAAATGACGTCCATGTCCTCGGCCGCCACGGCGTCCTTCGCCTTTTTCTCCAGTTGCTCCTTACCGAAGTGCGGCAGGATGTCACTAATCATGAACACGGGATCGCCCGGCTTGTCGCCCACCGCCACATCCACTGTCGTGCCGTCCTTTTTCACAATCGTGCCATAAAGGGCGAGCGGCAACACGAGCCACTGGTATTTTTTGATGCCACCGTAGATGTGCGTATCGAAGTAGGCCACACCGTCCTTTTCGTAGAGCGGTTTCGGTTTGAGGTCGAGACGCGGCGCGTCGGTGTGCCCGCCGACGACCTGGATGCCCTGCGTCACGGGTGACTGACCGACCACGGCGGCGAACAACGTTTTCCCATGGTAGCCGCGAAACACCTTGTCACCCGGACGGAGCGTCTGAAAGTCCGCGAGCTCGCGAAAGCCCTGCGCCTCCAGCAGACGCACAGCCTCGGCGTAGGCGCGACGTTCGGTCTTCGCCACGGCAAGAAAATCCATGTATTTCTGGGTATAGTCCGCGACGGCCGCCGCCATCACATCTTCGTTATGTTCCTGCGTGTTCATCTTTCTGTTATCCTTCAATTTTCTTAAAACCAAGTTCTTCAAGACCGGGGCAGACCGCGTCTGAATCGGGATTCCGCCAAGCGAACGGGAACGTGCGGCACTTGTCCGGTTTGACGGGATGGATACGGCAACGGTTATCGTCCGTCAAGTAGACGCAGGCGTCATCCGCGCGATTCCGCAACACCAAACTTTTCCGATCCGGTGCAACCTCGCATTCCCGTTCGATGAACGCGGCCTCGGACACGCCTAGAAACGCGGCGATCCGCGCAATCTCGGCGTCCGATACGCGCACGATGCCGTTCGGAATCCGACAACACGCACCGCATTGTCGACAGACGAACTGCTCCAGGCCGCTCATGCCGCGCTGCCGACCGCCCCCAGCGTCCGTCGCAAGGTCGCACGTGCGGAACCCGCCCCTTGGAGAAGTTCGACGAAGTCGCGTTCAATCCGACTGCCAAGCGGCGTGGCCATGAGATCCAAACCGAAAATCGACGCATTCGCGAGAATCGGCCGCAGTTGTCCCGCGTACGATGCCGGATCGTTCCAGACGATGCCGCGCAAAGCGGTCTGCAGTTCGTCCTTCAACGGATCGGGCGAAACCTCCATCGGTTCACCACGGTCGTTGACGCCCAGCAGATAGCGGAACCAGCCGGCGATGGCGAGTGGCACGGCGACGAGCGTATCCAAATCCTCGTGCCGGGCAATGAAACTCTTGATCGTCTCGCCGAAGCGGACGCCGACTTTCTGCGACGTGTCCGTCGCGATGCGGCGCGGATCGTCCGGCATGAACGGATTGGGCAGACGTGCGTTGACAACCTCATCGAGAAACGCACGGGGGGAGAGAATTTTCGGATCGGTGACGACGCGCAGCCCTTCCGCGTAACCGAGGCGTTCGACAAGCAGACGAATCTCCGCGTCCTTCATCTCCTCGCAAATCAGCGTGTAGCCGAACAAGCAACCATACACGCTCATGGCGGTGTGGAGCGGATTGAGACACGTCGTCACCTTCATCTTCTCGGCAAGATTCACCGTGTCGCGGTCGCAGAAGTAAACGCCCGCCTGTTCAAGCGGTGGACGTCCGTTCGGAAAGCGGTCTTCAACGACGAGATACTGCGGCTTTTCGGCGTTGACGAACGGCGCGATAAACGTCCCCCGTGCCGTCTGAATCGGCTCCATGCCCTCGATGCCATCGTCCGCCAACATCCGCTGCACTTTCGGGTGCGGACGCGGCGTAATCTTGTCGATCATCGTCCACGGGAACGCGACCGTGGCCGTGTCCTGCAGATAGTCCAGAAATTCGTCCGTCACAAATCCATTCGCCCGCCAGGCGCGGGCAATGTCCAGCACGGCGGCTTGCAGTTTCTCGCCGTTGTGGGAACAGTTGTCCATCGACACGACTGCAAGCGGCAGACGCCCCGCGTTGAAACGTTCAAAGAGGAGCGCACAGAGAATCGACATCACATGATGCGGCGCAGACGGGCCATTCGCCTGATCGTCCGCGACCATGGGCAGATACGTCCCATCCGGCTGCGTGAGACGATAGCCCTTCTCGGTGATGGTGAACGACACCATCTGGAGGGAGGGTTTGCGGAAGACGTCTCGCAGATGCGTGGCCGCAGCGGCATCCGAAAAGTCGGCCTTCACACCCTCGGCGACACCCGCCAACACTTCGCGCGTCGTCGTGCCGTCGGGATTGAGCAACACGTTCAACGTCAAGTTGTCGAACGCTGTGTAGATACGGTCGATGATCTCGAAATCAAACGTCTCACACGCGACGATGCCCGTCTGCGCCGCCCCCGCGTCAAGCAGCCGCTGGTTGAGCGAACCGATGAACCCGCGAAAGATGTTACCCGCACCGAAATGCACCCACGTCGGCGCAGCCGCCGTTTGCGCGCGCATGGCCGCGATGTCGAACTTCGGCAACGCAACGCCCGCCGCAGCCCAGGCGTCCGCCTGCGTCGCAATCGATTCAAGACTCAATTTCATGTCCGGTTCCTTTTTTCTGTTCGTCAGTCGGTGAACATTCTAATCCATTTCATTCGTGAGGGCAATGGAAAAGGAGGAATCGGAAAACTGTCCTGCGAAACTATCGGAGAATCAGCAGCGTACCGGCGGGCGAGACGACGAGCGACACGCCGGTCGCCGTCTTGCGTAGACTGGCAGCAACGTTCGCCGTGCCGCTCCGCGTGAACGTCTTCGTCCAGTTGTCAAGGTTGTCCAGCCCTTCCGCGTTCGCCGCCGTCAAAAGCGGATAGACGCCGTATGCCACCCGCTCGCGATCGGCGGTCACGTCGACCGTCCACGTTCCCGTCTCCGGCAGCACGAACGTACCGTCCACGGTGAAATGTCCAACGGACGTGCCGTCGAAGACGAATGCGAACGCCCCGACGGCGAGTTTCTGCCACGCCGGCACGCGTACCGTCAGTTCCGACGCATCGTAGAACGTCACGGCGTCCATCCGCCACGTCGCCGCCGCGCCGGCCGTCGACCCGAACCATTTGCGCATCAGGTAGTTCTCGATCTCCGTCCGCCGTTCCACCGTGTTCGTTTGCGCGAAGCAAACCATCTCGCCAATCTGCTGTCCACCGACCTGATAGCCGTCGCGCCGCGCAAATGTCTGCACATGGTGGACGGCGCCCGTCGGCTGGAAGCTGTAGACGTAGAACGTGTTCGTGGCCGGCTCGAACGCCCCGGACTTTTTCTCGCCGTTCACGCCGACGTAGCCATGAAACACACGCGGCGTCGCCCATTCCGTAAGAAGCCCCTTCGCGTTACGGTAGAACGCAATCTGGTCTGAATCTGCCACGTAGTAGTCCCCGGCATCAGACTTGTTTTGAGCAAGCTGTCCGAAGAGACACGGATAGCCTTTGATTTCCGCGATTTCCGTGCCTTCCTCCGCATTCGGTCGATGCAATCCCTTGTCGCGCTGGACAATGTAGAACTCTCGCAGCGCCGTCCGCGCACTCCACTCCATGGAGGCGGCGGCATTCGTCGGTTCGCTGCCGTTGTACCAGTCTCCGAAGTCGATCACCGGCATTCGCCGGTCTGTTCCATTGACGTCCGTTTCGCAACGGAACGGACGCGCCCGCGCCCCGCGCCCCTTGATGATCGCCGACGCGGAGACGCCGGCGGCGCGGACGTCACGCCAGACGTCGACGGCGTTCGAGTTCGCGGCGAAATAGTCCACCGTGTCGGCGCGAGTGGCATCCAGATGGAACCAGGCGTTGGAACAGATGTCGAAGTCCATCGTCACGTCGAGCGAACCGCCGCCGCGCATCTCGATCGCCCGCACGCGCGACGTGGCCGCGTTCGTGAAGACGGTCGTCCCCGCGCCCGTGTAGGAGAGGACGCCGTCCAACACGCCCTCGACACCCGCGTAGCGCGTCTCGGATGCCACGCTGTCCAACGCCGGGTTGTCCGTCTGCGGCGCCAGCCAAAGCGACGCAGCGCAAGGCGCGTATCCGTCCTGCGGCGGCGGCGTCCCCTTCCACTTGCGGAAGAGATAGGCTTCCGTGTCGCGCCGCTCCTGATCGGTCAGCAGACGGTCGTAGTAGATCACCTCGCCGAGCTTGAGTCCGCCCAGCTGCCACTGCGTGCTGCCGCGATCCGACGCAAACGCATTGATGCCGAGCTTGTGGGCGAGACGGAACGAAAGGATGTGGACTTCATGCGCGGTGTTCGGACAGGCGCACGGGTCGACGACCTTTCCGTCGTACCGCCAGTATCCGCCGATCGTTCGCGTATGGCAGTAGAGTTCCTTGGCGATGAGGTCTTTCGAGCCGTTGTTGCCCGTCAGCTGGAAGACCACGTAGTTGTCCGACGCGATGAACTGCGCGTCGTCGACCTTCTTGTAATAGACGAGATACCCTTCGCGCATGTCCGAGTTGCCGGCGCCCTGTTTCACGCCATCTTTGTAGAGTCGGAGGCTTGATGTGTCGCCCGTATCCGAAACGTTTTTGGTGTTCGACAAGAACGCGCCCAGATCGACCATGCCCCGCCCGTCCGCCGCCGCCGCGTCGAACGTCGGATGGGCGAGATACGCCTCGGCGGCATCTGCCAGGGGACTCTTCGTATTCGGCCGTGCCAGCGCGAGTGCCTGTCCGTAGTGGTTCGTGCCGTCGCGCCGGTCATGCCACCGGGCGATGCCCGTCCCCGCCTCGTCCATCTCGAACGACGCTTTCGCCGTCGCGTCGAACCAGCAGAACGGATCGGGGGCCGGGCGTGGGTCGGCGGTCTTCTCCACGTCATCCACGAAACACACGTTGCCCGCCCGGACTTCGATGCACACGTCGGACCGGTTGGGCGTCATGCGTTTGAGCACGAGCGTGCCGGCGCCCGTTTTCACGATCTTCTGCGTGCCGTCGGCGAGCATCAGTTCGCGCACGGACACCGTTCCCGCCGCCACGTCCAACACAGGATCTTTCTGTTCGAACCACACGGCACCGTAGTCCCACGGCACCGCCTCCGCCGCCGGCAGCCACTTGCGCATCAGCACCGCGTTGTTCTGCCGCCGCTGGGCCGTCGTAAGCGTGTTCGTGTAGAGGACGAGTTCGGCAATCTGAATGCCGCCGTTGCGCGCGGTTTCCTCCGCGCCGGCGATCCACTGGACGGGCGCGACGGCGTTTGTGAAGTTCGTGTTCAATCCGGCGGAAACGACGGTCAGACGGCGCGTGTAGTCATCCGGCGCATTGGCCGGTTCGGCACGGTCGTTCACGCGGATCTCACCTGCGCGGAGCGGCATCTGGCAGACATGATCGTTGGAGAAGAGTTCGCCGTTGCCCGTGCGCAGGAACATACGATCGACCTCCCTCGACGAGCAGCCGACGAACTGCGGATGGGTCGTACCGCCCTCCTTGTCGCGGAAGACGACGAAAAGTTCACGGACGCCATCAAGCCGGACGTCGAGTTTCAGCGAGGCCGTCTGGCCGAGAACCGGATCGTCGATCAGCTGATAGTTGCCGTACTTGCCGAAATCGACAACGGGCTTTCCCGTCGCGGCATCCGTTGCGAGGCAGGGACGCCCCAGCGAACTCACGGACTTTGCTGAAATCGCGCGTCCGTCGGCATCACGCCAGTCCGTCACGAACGTCCGGCCATTCGCCACGTCGGTCGTGAACGTCTCGGCGACCGAAGCGTCGAGACGCAGAACCGCACCGGGGACGAGCGCGGGTGAATCGCCGCCAGGGCGACCGTGGAGCGAAACGAACCCGTTGCGGACGCGCAGATACGACTCGCCGCCGGGCGAGTTGAGAATCGCCAGCGTACCGTCCGTCGGAGTCCTGACGAAAGGACGGCCGCCATACGTGCGATTGACCTCGAAGATGCCCTCGCCGAAAGGATGCTCCAACGCGGCCGTCGTGCCAGACGGTACGCGGAAACCCATGCGGCCGGAGAGATTGACACGATTGACCGTGGACGTCCACGTCGCGTCGGACAGAAGTTGCATGACGGACGAGGCGCTGGACTGGTAGGAGTCGCGAATCTGCCAGACGCCCTGATAGCGCGAGGGATCGCGAATCAACAATGGCCGACAATAGCTGGCGTAATAGAATTCAAACGCCGTCATCGGTCCGCCGACGAGCGCGTTCAACGCCCAGGCGATGTTGTTGCCGCCGGACTCCTTCGACCATGGCCCCTGGATGACCTGTAGATTGCCGGGAGCCTTCGGCTGATGGTCGATGAAGACCGTCAGATTGGTCGAGTAGGGAATCGAGTTGGTGATCTCGGGAACCGTGCCGGACGCCCAGTACGAACCGCGCCCCTCCCAGGAGACGACGCCCGACGCATTGTTCGTCCACGTGTCCACGTACGGCGCGTCGGGAATGCCGTCCGCCCCGACGACACACAACGCCGCGCACCCAACCGCATGGGCCGTCCACCATCTACACGTCCACTTGTTCGCCATACTGCCACCTTTCTAGGTATGTTATTTTGGTGGCAATATAGCATTTTTTTTTTCTCCACGTCAAGCCACTCGACCAACCTCAATGAACTGGACGGAACGACACGCCAGGAATCATCGTAAACGACTACTCTCTTCCCATACGGAAAAGCGCCATCAAGGCGTCGGCGAAATACGACATCCCAAGGGCGTTTGGATGGTTGATTTCGTTCACAAGAAGTGTCTGATACGGCAACCCCTGACGCGCCAACCGACCCCAACGCAGCGCGGCGTCCGCCAGCGCGACGTGTCGCGACGCGCACCACGCGCGCAGATTCCGGACGTAAGGGCGCGGATCTTCCGTCGTCGCCGTCGGATCGGCCAAGCCCATCCAGTCCGCCCGCGTGTAATGCGGCGTGAGAACGCACAGCTCCGCCCCCCGCGCGGTGAGATCGCCGAGAATACGATCGTAGCGCGTCTGAACCTGTTCGGCACGGACGAGGCCGCAATCGTTCACGAACTCCATCACCACGAGATCGGCTTTCGCGCCGAGAACCGTCTCCACGTAGTTGTGCGGATGGCCAGACGGCGCCTGCTTCTCGTCAAGGAACGCCGCCGTGTTCCGTCCACCCCAGCCGTTGTTCACGAGCGTGATCGCGCTCTTCGGGAACAGCGCCCGCAAACGGCGAACGAACTGGTGCTGCCAACGGTCGTGTTCCGGCAAAAAATTGCCGTCCGTCACGCTGTCGCCCCACGCCAGTACGGTCACAGGTTCACCCCGTACGAGTTTACCGTAGGTCTTCGGCAACAACCGTTCCGCCACGGACGGCCCCGGCGTACGCGATTCGGGAAAGGCCGTTTCCAGAACGGGGTAGAAGTTGCGCGCTTCGAGTTTCGTCGTTTTCCCATCCAACCAGATTGTCGCAAGCGGTACATCGCCAGATGCCAGCGCGGGCAGCACGGGGTTCGAGGCCTTCGCCACGCCCTTGCGCAACGCGGGCCGCCCGTCCGCCGCGCGGACAAGACGGTCGAGCCGTTGCGGACGGTAGGCGTAGTCGACGAAGACGGCATCCGACGGGCCGATACGGCCACCCGCCAACCGGGCCACGGCCGCCCACGTCTTTTCAAGTTCGTAGTCTCGCCCATCCGTCAGCACCGTGCCGTCCGCCGCCCGTACGACGACGGATTCCGGCACCAACGCACCTGCCACGGAACATTCGTAAGCGATGAGTTCTTTGAGGCGCGTACCACGCCGCCAACCGCCCGTACGCCAGCCGTCTTTCGGTTTCTCGGGCAATGCGACCATCCGTTCGCCCGTAATGCGCACAAGCGGTTCGGGGGCAATCGTGAACGCGACGCCGTCCGCTTCCACCTGCCAGTCGCCCACGCGCGTCGGCAGAGACGCCACCCCCGCCAGCCCCACCACAAGACACGTACCCATCAGCGTCAATCTCATCTTATTCATATCCATTACCTTTCGTTTTGTTTCGAGTTTCAGAATCAGACAAAACCATCAACATGCGGCCATCGGCAAACTGACAATGAACGTCGCGCCTTTGCCGGGTTCGGAGGTACACGTCACCGTGCCGCCGTAGGAGGTGGCGATGGCCTTGACGAGCGCGAGGCCAAGGCCGTTGCCGGGCAGTTGGCGCGACGAGTTGGCACGCCAGAACCGTTTGAAAACGAACGGCACATCCGCCGCAGCAATGCCGCAACCCGTATCCGCCACAACCAGCCGCACGGCGGCGTGGACCACGTCGGAATCGAGCGTGACGTCAATCCGCCCGCCCGCCGGCGTGAACTTGAGCGCGTTCTCGACGAGATTGCCAAGTACCTGCTGGAGTTTGCCCTTGTGTCCTGAAAAATGGAGCGGCGCGTCGGGCGCGTGGAGCGCCAACGTGACGCCGTTCTCTTCGGCGACGGTCGAGTAGAGTTCGCACGCATGGCGCACAAATGCCGTAAGATCGAGATCTTCGCGCGGCGTCCGATCAATCTTCGCGCCCGTCTGCGAAATCTCAAGCATCGTGTTGATGAGTTCAAGCATGGCCGACGCCTCGGCAACCACCTGGTCGGCCAACGGTTCGCGCAACAATCCGCCACTCGCCTCCGTCTCGGCGGCCAACGAAAGGCGCGTCAGGGGCGTCCGCAAATCGTGGGCGATGTTATCGGTCAGAACACGCAATTCATTGAGCGTCTTTTCGTTGTTCGCGGCCATCGCGTTGAACGCCGTCGCAAGTGCGCGGATTTCGCGGACACGGGACGTCTCCGACACGCGGCGCGACCAGTCGCCCTGCGCGATTTGCGCGGCGGCTTTCTCAACGGCGGTGAGCCGACGATGAACGCGCGAACTCGTCGTCCAAGCCGCAAGCGCCGACAGCACGGTGATCAGGAAGGACGACCCGCCGAGCGTCGCGGCGAGAAAGATGAGATAGCGTTCGACGGAACTGACATCCCGCGCCACGGTGATGCGGTTGCCATCGGCCAATGTCAACGAGTGGTAGTGTACGGCGCGATCCTCCCCCACGTCTTCGATTTCGCGTTCGTTGAGGAATCGACCGGCGAAGCGACCACGCTGAAGATTGTGCAGGAGGCGTTTACGAAAACCGTCTGGGATTTTCGTCGCGTAAATCACGTTGTGCGCAGCATCGGTCAGCATCACGAACGTCGTGGCGATATCGTGCTCCTGCGCGTCGAACTCCATGTGCCGGATGAACGCGGGTGAGAAGCCCCCGCATTCGGCGTACTCGCCCCGGAGATCGCAGACGAGCCGACGGATCATCTCGTCCGTATCGGACATCAGGTAGTGGCACGACACGAGCAACACGGCCGCCGCCGCGAGAATGGAGATAAACCCGCTCGACAAAAACGTGAGCCACGTCAGGCGGCTGCGGAGTGAAAACGTCCGTTCAGCGTTCCTCGACGACATATCCGAATCTCCGGATCGTGTGCAGCAGTTCCTTTTCGCCCGGCATCGAGAGTTTGGCTCGTAGACGGCTGACGCGGCATTCCACAACGTTGGTATGGGGATCGAAATTGTAGTCCCAGACACGTTCCATGATCGTGTTCTTGGAGACGACGCGCCCCTTGTTGCGGAGCAGGTATTCAAGCAACTGGTATTCGAGCGGCTGAAGGTCGATCCGCCGGCCGTTGCGCGTCACCTTGTGCGTGACGAGATCCATCTCCAAATCAGCGACGCGCAACACGGTCGATTCGACGACGGCACTCGCCCGACGCACAAGCGCCTGAACGCGGACGATGAGTTCCGTCAACGAGAACGGTTTGGCGAGATAATCATCCGCCCCGACTTCAATGCCGCGCACCTTCGCCTCGACACTGCCCCGCGCACTCAGCACAATGACCGGCAGAGAGCGGCCGGCCGCCCGGATGCGGCGGATAATCTCGATACCGTCCAACTTCGGCAACATGACATCCATCACGGCGGCGTCATAACGTCCGTCCAACGCGGCCGCCAAACCCTCCTCGCCGTCCCGCGCCACCGTGACGACATGCCCTTCGCGACGAAATCCGTTCGCAACGAATTCGGCGACTTTTCCATCATCCTCGACGACGAGTATGTGCATGGAACAATCTCCTTTGGAAAAAATGGCGGAACATCACGCCTTGCGTCCGCAACGTATCACGCAATGGCTGGAAGTGCGACGATTTGTTCGCGGCAATGTAGACCGTCTCAATAGGAATCTGCAACGGTGGCTGCGGAAGCGTGGCCGCTTGCGCAAGCATTTCCATTTCGTACTCGTAGCGGTCGCCGGGAATCGCCAACATCTGTGCGAAAAGATCGCGCGGAATGCCGCGCAGCCCCGTCTGCGTATCGGCCACGGACGCGCCCGTGAGCAGCCTGAAAATCTGCCGCGCCCACCAATTGCCAAACCGGCTCCGCAACGGTACGTCCCCCGAAAAGGCGCGAACGCCCAGGACGATGCCACCCGCATGACCGCGTAGCACTGTCGCCACGCGCAGAACGTCGTGCGGACGATGCTGCCCGTCCGCATCCGCCGTCACGACACCACGAACGTCGGGCAGATGATCACGAATCCACGCCAGCCCCGTACGCAACGCCGCGCCCTTCCCGCGATTGCACGGATGCGCGAGCACGACATCAACATTCGGCCGCACGGCGGTAAACACCTCGCGACCCGTCGTCGACCCGTCGTCCACCACCACCACGTGACGGAACGTTTGGCGGATCTCCGTGACGAAACGCGGGAGTTGTTCGTCCGGCTCGTAGGCGGGAATCAGGATTGCGATGTCGTCCATAACGTCCGAATGTACTCCAAACTACATTTCAATTCATCGGCCGTCACAGGAACTTTCGGCTCGAAGACGCGCACGACGTCGCGTTGGGCGAGCGACGCCAGCGCGGCGAAATCCACGTTGCCCCAACCCGGCTGGCGGTGGTCGTCATGAAAATCCTTCACGTCGTTCAGATGAATGCCGCACACGTAGTCGCCCAGCCGTTGCGCAACATCCGTGGCGGCGTCCGCCCACAAATGACATTCGCGAACGCGGGCGTGCCCCGTGTCGAACCAGAGCTTGAGCGGTGCCCCGGCGAACGTCCGCATCAACGTCTCCGCCTCCTCGGCGTTGGGAAATCCCTCCAGACTGGGCAGATTCTCCAGCGCGAGTGTCACACCTGCCGCCGCAAAATCCTCCAACACCGGCGCGAGTTCATCCGTGAACGCCGCGAGCAGACGGCGACCGCGCCGCGCCCGGCGCACACGCGCTTTCGCAACGGCCCGCACGTACGCAGGGCGCGTCGCATCCGCCTTTCCGTCGGCGTCTTTCAAAAGCACATCGAGCGCGTCCGTACCACGATTGGCGAACCAGCCGTCAAGATTTACGTAGCCCGCGTGGGCCACGACAACACGTGCGCCCATTTCACGGGCGCAGTCGAGCGTTTGGCGCATGAGCAGACGCGCCATCGCCCGCTCGTCGGCATCGAGATCGGCCAACTTGTGGAGTTCGGGATGTCCGCCCGGCGCCCCGAGTGGCACGGGGCAGTAGGCGTGAATGGAATCGACAGGCATCTGATCGAGCCGCCGTTTGAATCCGGCCAACTGCCCGGCCGTCGTACGAAAACCGAGTTCCAGTGCGTCGAACCCCAACGCCGCCGCCTCGTCCGCAATGGCCGCACCATCGTCCAGACGTCCGTTGTTCCAATTGGTCGAAAGTGCAAACCGCATAGGTTCAATGGGACGAGGTTCAGTTCTGGAATAGACAAGCCCGCTCTTGCGGGGTCAAGTCGCGCCACGCGCCGGGGCGCAAATCGTCGGGCAAGTGGAGCGCACCAATGGCGACGCGCTTGAGAGCGAGAACGACGAGATGCGCCGCGCTGCACATGTAGCGAATCTGACGTTTGCGCCCTTCGCGCAGACGGAACCGCAACACCTGGACGTGATCGCGGCCGAGTTCCAACACCTCCACCGGCACGGGGCGAATCCGATAGCCGTCCGGCATGACAACGTCCGAACGCAGGATACGCAACTTCTCCTCGTTCCAGCGCCCCGCCGTCCGCACGAGGTATGTTTTCTCGTGTTCAAATCGGGGATGCGTAAGGCGGAGCGTGAGATCGCCGTCGTTGGAAAGGAGGAGCAGACCTTCCGAATCCTTGTCCAATCGGCCGACGGGCACGACGCGCTCGGGGATTTTCCCCCGCACGAGATCGGCCACCGTCCGGCCGCCGAATGGATCGTCCATCGTGGAGAGAACGCCCGCCGGCTTGTAGAACATCACCGTGCGCGTCCGTTCCGCCGCGCCGATCCGTTTGCCGTCCACAACGATTTCGTCCTCCGCCGGATCAAAGCGAAGATAGGGTTCGCGCACGATGACGCCATTCACGCGAACGCGCCCAGCCGCAATCAAATCCGCCGCGTGGCGGCGGGACGCAACGCCCGCATGGCTGAGAATGCTCTGGATGCGTTCTTCCATCACTCCACCGTTCGGTATTTCTGCACGGCCGCCGCAAACGCGGGCGTGTCGACATACCCGCAGGATTTGAATTCGGGACAGAACCCACGGTAAACGCATTCCGGCACGCAACAGGCGGCGAGTTCGGGTTCTTGTTTCGCCAGTTCATCGACCACCAGTTTCCAAGCCGCGCGTGTTTCGGGCGATGCCTGCGCACAGAGGCGACGACGACTGATGAACATCATCTCCGCCGCGTTGGCGAAACATTCGTGCTCGACCGGCGCGTCCTGGTGCGACGCCGTACGATCCACTCCCGTGCGATCCGTCCGCTGCGTCGAAACGAAGTGTTCAATGCCGAACTTGTGGCGGACAAAATGGACGCTCACCCAATAAGGCAGATCCGACCACTTCCAGTTGACGAGCAGTTTGCGGATGGGCGAATGCTCGGCCAGCAGAATACGCTTCTTCCACTTCGCAGACGGCTCCTTCTGCCCTTCCGGCATACGAATCGTTGTCCGCGCCGCGTCGGCCACGCCGCGCCACGTGCCAAGAATCCGAAGGAATTTCAACGTCGTGGCCATCGCGTCACGCATCCTCTCCAGCACCACACAGAATGCGACGCGCCTCGGCCAGCGCACGACCACGATGCGAAATGGCGTTTTTCTCCTCGGGCGCCAGTTCGGCGAAGGAACGATCAAACCCATCTGGCACGAACAGCGGATCGTAGCCAAACCCGCCCGTGCCCGTCGGCGCGTCCTGGATACGGCCGAAACAACGGCCTTGCACAACGTGTTCGACCCCTTGCGGATCGATCAACGCCACCGCACAGGAAAAGTGCGCCCGACGATCCGTCACGCCGGCCAGATTCTTCAACAGCAGCGCGTTGTTTGCGGGCGTATCGCCGTCCGCGCCCGCGTAGCGGGCCGAGTAGACGCCCGGCGCACCGCCAAGGGCGTCCACTTCCAAACCCGAATCGTCTGCCATCACCCACGCGCCGGGATGGCGCACGGCGACGGCGCGGGCTTTGATCTGCGCATTGCCCGCGAACGTCGTCGCCGTTTCCTCGGCCGCCGAATCCTCGCCGACAACCTCCCAGTCTGGCAGGATCTGTCCGATTTCACGGATCTTGTTCGCGTTGTGGGTGGCGAGCACGAGTCGCTTCATCGTGTACGACTCCACCGGCTCACTTGCCCGCGAAGAAACGGATCAGACGCTGCACGTGCGCCGCGCAAGCGTCCACGACCGGATCGTAGAACTTGTCCACGGGGACGAACGTCCCGTCGAGACGGTTCAGTTCCGCGCGCGTCGTCTTCAAGTAGGTGTCCATGAACTCCGTCGCGATGTTGATTTTCGCGATACCGGCCTCGATGGAACGACGCACGTCGGGCAGCGGCGTTCCGCTGCCGCCGTGCAGGACAAGCGGAACGTCCGGCAGGGCGTCCGCAATCGCCTGGCAACGCGGAATGTCGAGTTTCGGCTCGGCCTTGTAGTAGCCATGGGACGTGCCGATCGACACGGCGAGCGCGTCCACGCCCGTCTGCCGCGCGAAATCGACAGCCTCCTCGACCTGGGTCAAGGCACCTTCGTCGCCCTGCGCCACATGGCCGATTTCACCTTCGCACGACGCGCCGACGGCATGGGCGTAGGCGGCGACGAACTTCGTATCGCGCACGTTCTGCTCATAGGGACTGCGGCTGCCGTCGAACATCACCGACGTGTAGCCCCAGGCCAGCGCGTCCTGCGCCTGCTTGATCGTCGCGCCGTGATCGAGGTGGAGAGCCACCGGAACATTCGCGCGCGTCGCGAGCCGACGCAGCATCCCGCAGAGATCGTAGGCCTTTTCGCTGTCGAAGAGACGCATGTAGAGCTGGATGATGACCGGCTGGTTTTCCGCTTCGGCAGCCTTGATGACCGCGCGGGAAAGTTCGTAGTTCGCAATGTTGAATGCCCCGACGGCGCGTTTCTCCCGACGTGCCGCCAGCAACATTTCCTTCATCGTAACGAGTGCCATTGTTTCAATCCTTTCTCCGCGCTCAGACGAGCACTTCCTTCACAGCCGCCACCGCGTCGGCCGGCGGCACAATCTTCGTCGCCGTCTTCAGGTCGCGACGGGCCTTGACTTCGACCCCGCCCTTGGCAAGCCCCTTCGCGCCCACGACGACGCGGACGGGGAAGCCAATCAAATCGGCGTCCTTGAACTTGACGCCCGGACGTTCCTCGCGGTCATCCACGAGCACGTCCATGCCGGCAGCCTCCAACGCCGCCTCCAACTCATCGGCCACCTGCACAACAGCCGCGTCCTGCGGATCGAGCAGATCGATCACCACCTGAAACGGCGCCACGGCGGCCGGCCAGATGATACCGTCCTTGTCGTGGCTCTGTTCGATGACGGCCTGCACCGTGCGGCTCACGCCGATGCCGTAGCAGCCCATCACCATCACCTGCTCCTTGAGCGCGTCGGTCTTGTAAACGGCCTTGAACGCATCCGTGTACTTCGTGCCGAGCTTGAAGACGTGGCCCACTTCGATGCCGCGCTTGATCGCCAGCGCGTGGTTGCAGTGCGGACAACAATCGCCATCGCGCACAATCACGAGGTCGGCATAGGCGGCGATCTTGCAGTCGCGGGTGAAGTCGACGTCCCGGAGATCGATTTCGTCCGGCAGGTTGCCGCCCGTAATCATCCCCTTCGCGCCCTGCAAATCGAGATCCGCGTAGATCGGCACGTCCACCGACGGGTTGACGGGACCGGCGTAGCCCACGGGCGCCCCTGTGACTTTCTGAACGGTCTCGAAGTCCGCCAGTTCAAACGTCTTCGCGCCGACGAGATGCTTGGCCTTGACCTCGTTGAGTTCGCGATCGCCACGTACGCAGAAAAGCACAGGCTTGCCATCGGCCTTGTAGACGAGCGTCTTGACCATCCGCGTGGCGGGGACTTTGAAGAAGTCCACCATGTCCTCGATGGATTTCGCGGGCGTCGGCGCCTGCGAATAGGCCGGGCAGTCCTCGAACGTGCCTGGCGCCACCTGGCGTTCGGCTTTTTCAAGGTTGGCTGCGTAGCCGCAACCGTCGCAGAACGCCACACCGTCCTCGCCCGCGTCGGCAAGCACGTGGAACTCATGGGAGAACTTGCCGCCGATGTCGCCCGTGTCCGCCTCCACAGGATAGGCCTTCAGACCGCACCGCGCGAAGACACGCTTGTAGGCCTCGAACATCGCCGTATAACTCGCGTCGGCCGCCTCCATCGACACGTCGAAGGAATAGGCGTCCTTCATCAAAAATTCCTTCGAGCGCATGAGGCCGAAACGCGGACGAATCTCGTCGCGGAACTTCCACTGGATTTGGTAGACCGTGATCGGCAACTGGCGGTAGGAACTCACGACGCTCTTCACAAGATCCGTGACCTCCTCCTCGGCCGTCGGACCGAGCGCCGCGTCATGGGCGCCGCGATCGCGCAGTTTGAACATGTTCGGCCCCATCGACTCCCAACGGCCGGACGTTTTCCAGAGTTCGGCCGGCTGGAGAATCGGCATGACGATCTCCTGGGCGCCGGCGCGATCCATTTCCTCGCGGACGATCTGCGCCACCTTCTTCAGCGACCGCATTCCGAGCGGCATGTACGAGTACAGCCCGCCCGAAACCTTCTTCACGAGGCTCGCGCGCACCAACAACTTGTGCGAATCGATTTCGGCATCCCCCGGGTCTTCCCGCAGGGTCTGAATCATCATCTTGGTCCACTTCATGTGCAATCTCTTTTTCTACCGCTTCACTGCGCGGGTTCGAATAAGTGTATCAAGTCCCCCTCGGGAGGGCAACCGCAAATCTCGCTTTCGCATCCAGCAGGGCGGAGAGATGGTATAATGTCGCGAACACAGGAACCGAAAACGTGGACAGCATTCTCTACAACTATCCGCCCGATTTGCCGATCTGCGCCTACCGCGAACAGATCCTTGCCGCTTTGAAAGGGCATCCCGTCGTCGTTGTTTGCGGCGACACGGGATCCGGTAAAACGACCCAGTTGCCCAAAATGGCCCTCGAACTGGGCCTGGGCCGCGACGGGCGTCGCATCGCCTGTACCCAACCACGCCGCCTTGCCGCCGTCACGGTCGCGGAGCGCGTGGCGGGCGAACTCAAAAGCGAAGTCGGCGGACTCGTCGGCTACCAACACCGTTTCGCCCGCAAAATCTCGCACGACACGCGCATCAAGTTCATGACGGACGGCGTCCTGCTGGCCGAAACGCGAACCGATCCGCTGCTCCGTGCGTACGACGCAATCATCATCGACGAAGCGCACGAACGCTCGCTCAACGTCGACTTCCTCCTCGGCATTCTCAAACGCATCCTCGCCCGCCGGCGTGACCTGAAAGTCATCGTCTCCTCCGCCACGCTGGACGTCGACCTGTTCTGTCAGTTCTTTGGCCAGGCACCCGCAATCGTCGTCCCCGGTCGTCTCCATCCCATTGAAATCCGGTATTGTCCGCCGCCCGAAGACGAAGAACGCGATTTGGCACACGACGTCGCCGAGGCCGTGCGCCAACTACCGCGCGACGGCGACATTCTCGTCTTCCTCCCCGGCGAACGTGACATCCGCGAAACGGCCGACTGGCTGCAACACGTGCGGGGCGAGGCCGACGACATCATCCCCCTGCTCGCCTCGCTCCCCGCCAGCGAACAACAACGCGCGTTCCGCCTCTCGTCGAAACGCCGCATCATCCTCGCCACAAACGTCGCCGAAACATCCGTCACGATTCCCGGTATCCGATTCGTCATCGATTCCGGCCTCGCCCGCATCTCGCGCTACATCCACCGCACACAGATCCAGCGCCTCCAAATCGAACCCATCTCACAGGCATCCGCCCGTCAACGGGCCGGCCGATGCGGCCGCCTCGGCCCCGGCATCTGCCTCCGTCTCTACTCGGAGGAGGACTTCGCGAAACGCGAACCGTTCACGCCGCCGGAAGTCCTACGCGCCTCGCTGGCTGGTGTCATTCTCACGATGTTCGACCTCCGTCTGGGCGACGTGGCGCAGTTCCCCTTCCTCAACCCGCCCAAGCCCGCGATGATCCACGAAGGCCTCCGCGAACTGATCGAACTCGGCGCCCTCGCCCGCGATCGCGACGGTGCGCCCATGTTGTCGGACGTTGGCCGCCGCCTTGCCCGCATCCCTGTGGAGCCGCGTCTGGCGCGGATGCTCCTCGCGGCCGCGCACAACGCCGTCCTGCCACGTGCGATTCCCATCGTCGCCGCGCTGTCGTGCGACGATCCGCGTCGCCGCCCCGTGGACGAGCGCGACAAGGCCGTCCAAGCCCACGCGCCGT
Organism: uncultured Lentisphaeraceae bacterium; assembly: GCA_964482645.1. Lineage (GTDB taxonomy): Bacteria > Verrucomicrobiota > Kiritimatiellia > RFP12 > UBA1067 > RUG572. The sequence continues at coordinate 32,839 of CAYZYQ010000010.1, forward strand.
TCCGCGTGCCCGGTTCCGATTTCGCGGGATTGCTCAAACTCTGGACGTGGTGGGAGGACGCAACGCGCGACCTCTCGCAGTCCAAGGCCCGCAAACTCGCCAAGACGACGTACCTCTCCTATCCGAAAATGCGTGAGTGGCGCGATCTCGTCCGACAGTTGACGCAACTGGCGCAGCGTATTGGCCTCGACGTCGCAAGCGACACGGGCGACGACGCGGCCCTACACCGGGCACTTCTGACGGGGTTGCTCGGCCGCATCGGGCACTACGACCCCGAGGCGCACGACTACCGAGGGGCGCGTGGCCTCCGTTTCGCGCTCCATCCCAGTTCGGTTCTGACGAAAAAACGTCCCGCGCCGACAGCGGCCGACCGACGGAAACCCAAACCCGCCGTTCCGAAACCCGCCGCCCCCGAATGGATCATGGCGGGCGAACTCGTCGATACCGCCCGCCTCTTCGCACGTAACGCCGCCGTCATCGATCCCGCGTGGATCGAACCCGTGGCGGGCGACCTCTGCCGCCACCACGTCCATTCACCCGAATGGGATCCGCAGAGCGGATTCGTCCGCGCCACGGAACAGGTCACGCTCTACGGCCTTGTGATCGTCCCAGCACGACGGTGTGATTTCAGCCGTGTCGACCCCACGTTCGCCCGCACGATTTTCATCCGGCGCGGCCTCGTCGACGGCGACTTTCCCCAACCGCCCGCGCCCGTCCGCGAAAACAACGCCCTACTGGACGCCTTGCGCCGTCTCGCCGACAAAATCCGCCGTCCCGAAATCTTCGACGGCGAACGCCTCGTGGCGCATTTCCAGACCGTCGTCCCCGCCGACGTCTGTTCCGCCACGGCGCTCCGCAAATGGCTGGCCCGTGCCACCCCGCAGGAATTGGCGGCGTTCCACCTCAACCGCAAGGACTGGTGGCCGGACGAATCGGCCACGCAACGCGACTTCCCAGAGACGATTCGTATCGGCGACGTAAAACTCGCCCTCTCCTACCGCCACACGCCCGACGACGAAGAGACGGACGGCATCACCTGCACCGTCCGGAAATCGGACGCCGCCGCCCTTCGCATCTGGCGCGCAGACTGGCTCGTCCCCGGCGCCCTGCCCGAAAAACTCCTCTGGATGCTATCCGTCCTGCCCAACGCCGTCAAGCGCGTTCTGCAACCGTTGGACGACACCGTAGCGGGACTCCTCCTCCATCTCAAACCCGGACAGGAACCGCTGGCGGACGCGATTCGCCACGTCGTGTTTGCCGAATGGGGTTTCCGTATTCCCGCCGACGCATGGGATGCCGTCAAAGTGCCCACCCACTTCCGTGTCCGCTACCGCATCCGCGACGACGCGACGGGGCGCATTCTGGCAACGTCGCGCGATCTCGACGAAGTTCTGCGCGATGCGGGCGTGGTGGACGCACCCGCCGCCCGCGCCGCCGCCATGACGGCCGATGCGCGAACGCACACGACGTGGGACTTCGGTTCACTCGACGCGAAAGTCGAAGGCCGCCAGGCGGGCTGGACGCTCGAACACTACCCCGCGCTGCACGACGACGGCACGGGCGTGTCCCTCCACCTCCATGCCGATGCCGCGTCGGCCGCCGCCGCGCACGAACAGGGCGTCACGCGCCTCTGCCTACTTGCCCTCGGCCGCGACGGACGCACGTCGTTCCGTAGCAACCGTCTGCCGTTCACGGCCGCACTCTATCTGAAGAACCTCGGCTACGCGGACGAACGCATCGCGCAGGACATCGCGTTCAACGCTGCACGCACGGCATTCGTCGCAGGGCAGCCGCCCGTACGTGACGAAGCCACGTTCCTCCGGCGCTTGGCCGAATGCCGCGCCACGTTCAACCTGCGTCTCGCCGAAATCGAAAAACTGGTCGTGGACGCGATTCGGCAGACGGCATCGTGCGCGGACGAGGTGGAAGATGAAACGCGCTACGCCGCCGAGACGATCGACGCCGTACAGACGCAACTCGCCTGGCTCGTCTTTCCCGGATTCGCCCGTTTCGTCCCCTACGCGCGTCTGCAACAGTACCCGCGCTATTTCAAAGGATTGTCCGTCCGACTGGAACGCGCACGCGTCAGCCCCTCGGGCGACGCCTTGAAGGAGACACGGTTCGCGCCGTACTGGGAACGCTACATGGACGTCGTGCGGGCAAAGAAAAAGCCACGGCTGAACGCCGTGGTCTTGACCGAGTACCGGTGGATGCTGGAGGAATACCGCATCTCGATTTTCGCGCAGGAACTCGGCACGGCCGTCCCCGTCAGTCCCAAACGCCTCGACCGCAAATGGCTTGAGGCCGAGGACGTCTGAGCGGGCGAGAACACGCCTAGCGGAAAATGAACACCGTACCTTGTCCGTGGCGCGTGGACACGCGGCCGGCGGCAATCCAACTGGCCGTGGCGGACGTGTAGAAACCGTCCGTCTGCTCCACGCCATCGACGTAGACGGTGTTGAAGCGCGTGGACGTCGTGTTGTTGGCTTTGACGCGGCCGCCGTTGAGGATGCGGAGCATGGCGTCGGGTCCGGGCTTGACCGTCGCGAGGTCGAGGATCGCACCGTCCACCGTAACCGTACCGTCCAGCCCCGTCAGCGTCCCCGCCGTCAGTGTCGCGGGTGCATCCGTCGCCACAACGCGCAAGTCCGCACCATTCAGCACCACGTCGTCCGCGAGCGTAAAGACCGTGTTCGTCTCGGCGAGCAGATAGATCGGCGCTTCGTCCGCCGTCACCGTCACGCGCTTGAGGTAACGCGCGGTGTCCCACGCGGCCGCAAAATCATCCAAGCGTTCCAAGCGGATGTCCAGAATATCCGGAAGATTATGGCTTCCACCGCCACCCGTACCGAAACCGAACCAGGCGTCGTCGACACCGCCAATCATCCGCTTGATGTTGATGCCCGTGAACGTGTGCGTGAACTGCTTTCCGTCCTGCACAAAATCGAGCAGAAGCGTCTGCGCCACGTCGTCGTACGTGGCCGTCACCCGCGTATCCGTCCCTTGGTAGAACGTGATCGGCGTGGGATCAACCGACCGTTGAGCGTCTGTATAACTGTTATTGTATCCACTTCCCGTCCACTGCACCCTGTTCGTAGTCCCGTTCTTGTCATATGCGTAGTTTCGGAAGAGCACCCGGAACGAGTTGTCAATGTAGTTCAATCCCCCGTCGGAATACGCATATCCCAACGCTTTTACACCATCTTTGGAGTTGTGGAACGTGAAACCCCAGGCGTCCGCCGTCGCCGCGTTTTTCGGCATGACAATCCGGAATGAGAGCCGCCATTTTCCCGTGGCGCGAATCCGCCGCGTCAGGAACGCGGTCTCGCGATCAGCCCATACCGTGCTACCAATCTTGATACCGTCGCCCAACGTGCTGTAGCCATTTTCGTCGGTCGAGAAGTACCAGTCGCCTTTCGTTCCGCCGTCCACGGATTCCAGCACCTCCTTGCGGAGCGCAAGTGCGCCGCCGGCCAGCGTCAAGTCGAGATGCGCCGCGTTCGTCGAAACGAGGCCGAGCATCCCCGTGCCATCCTTCACAAGCATCCCCGAACCGTCATAGCGATCGAACGCCAGATACGCGGGCTGCGCCGCCGAACCTTTCGCATGTATCGTGAGCGTGTCGCCGTCTGCGAAAGCGAGGGCATCCATCGCATAGCCCGGCCGCGCGGGCGAGGCGAAAACCTCCGCAGCCGTAAAAGCCCCACCCGCCGTGAACGTGCCGCCCGCCGGCACGGACTTCGGAATCGCCGCGTCGGCATCGGACACACGTACGTTCATGATCGAATGCTGGCAGGGATTGCCGGAATCCGTACTGGCCGTGAAGCCGAAAATCGCCGTGTCCGCGCCTACGGTTTCGCGTAGGTCGACGATATAGGAATTTTCCGTATCGAATTGCTGAACGTCCAGCGGATCGGTACGGTAGCGAATCGTCACCTTGTGCGCGGCCGCATCGTAGGCAATCTCACCGTACGCGGGATAGTCGAACGAGGCGTTCACATCGCCCGTCACGCCCGCATCGTTCGTCCGCGTGAATGTCTTCGCACTCGTATCATCCCATGTCGCGTTCGTACCGAACATCGTCTTGTTCTCATGGACGCCAAAGTAGACGCCCAACGACTGCCGTACACCCAACAGATTTCCCTGTGCCGCATAGCCGGCGGCCGTACTTTCCCCGCCGCTCACCGCGCGCCCCTCCGGCGCATTGTGCAGGACAAACGCAAACGCATAGGCCATCGCCGTGTTCTTGTGCGGCACGAAGTAGTTGAACGCCACCTTGAAGTTTCGCGTGACATCGATCGTACGGGGCGACCAGGCCGCGCCGACGTAGTTGGAGGCGAAGGGAAAGAGTTTTTTCTGTTCATGGAACGTCGACGATGCAGGCGTCGAATCCGTCAGCTGGATGATACCGTCCGGTCGAATCTTCGCCTCGTTCCAAACCGACCAGCCCACCGCATCGCCCGCCGCGTGCGGACGAAACTGGAGCGTATTGTTCCCCGCCGCCGTGACGGACACGCCGTCGAGCGCCCGCGCCGTGCCAACAGACAGCGTCGTCCCCGCCGCCAAGGCGATCGAACCGCCATCGATACGGTTGGATGCCGTATGGACGTGCGTCCCCAACCGCAACGTCCCCTCCTTCACCGTCACGGGTACACGGACGCGCGGAACACCTAGCGTCCCCGCGCCCGTCTTCACAATCGCCGCGTCCTCCGCCGCCGCCACAGGGATGGGATCAAGCCAGGAGTAGAGCGGCGTCTGGACGAACATCCCCTTCGCACCGATCTTAAACGTCTCGTTTCCAAGCCCTGTAAACCAGTCGCTCATGAAAAACGGACGCGCGGGCGCCAGTGTGGCGTCGTCCATAAAGACATTGCCGCCCTGCGCCGGCGGTTTCGCGCCGACGGTCGTGTAGTAGATGCTGCGGTCGAACCGAAACGCTGAGCCATCCGTCACGTTGAGCCAGCCGTAGGGACAGACGGCCAGACCGTACGCCTGGAACGATGCATGGTCAACCACGTCCACAATGCTCGTGACGTTTCCGCTTTTCACCGTATCCTCGCCGCGCGGAATCTCGAAACCGCCCGTTGAACCGGAGACGAAGGTACGCAAGTCGTAATCGTGCGAGTGGACGAAGTGCGTCCCATTCGTCAAAAGGATGTGGAGACGCGACCGGCTCTCGCCGAAATAGATCGAACCGGAATTCGTGACGGTGCAGTTGTCCGCGAAGAACCGCGCATCGCCCAGATAATCCTGCGTCCCATTGCCGTAGGCGAACATCATCCCATTGAATATAAGCGTCGCATCACGGGCGATCAGCGAACTTGAAAGTGGCTGTTGCACAGTCCCCGATCCGCGCGTCCACGCCACATTGCCAAGTTTAGCCAGGCCACCGTTGATTTCAAGCGTCGAATCGTAGGACGCATCCCGCGAGCCGATGTAGACACCGCCGAAATGAAGATTCTGGTTCGCCCCACCGTCGAAAATGGATTTCCCTTCCCAAACCGTATAGGCCGAAAGCGCCGCCTGGGTCAGAACGCCCGTCACATCCCAGAAAGCCCGCGCCGCCCAAGGACTGGCAACGCCGGACGTGGTATCCGCGAGCGTCGTTTCGTCTGGTCCACCATAGGTGTAGCGAATCGTACCCGGACCATTTTTGAAGAACCCGGCACCCGCGCCGTTCGCCTTGCCGACAAAGGTGACAGTTGTATTCGGATTCTCGACGTTAAACGTCACGACCTTGTGCGCAGCGTCTTTACCGTCCAGCGTGAGCGGCCCGGAGAACGTCGCATCGCCCCCCGTGTACGAGAACGTACCGGGTTTGAACACGAGTGCGTCGTAAGAACCGAACCACGCCGCCGAATCGACGGTCTGGAGTCCCGATCCCGTGTACGTCTCCGCCCAGACGCCCGCCGTACAACCAACGACTACGCCCAACAACGCAGCTTTCATGCCACCGCGTCCAACCGACACGCCAACCATAAACCTGTCCATGCAACCTCCGAAATTGTTTTGCTTGAAACGACTTCTCAGATGATGGCGGCTATTATATGATTTTTTTTTTCTCTCCCGTCAACAGGCAAACGGACACCTCATCGTGATTGCACAAGTCAAACGCCCCCTCCCGCGCACAGGGCACTGGACGCGGGAGAGGGCGATAGACACTGATTGAACAGAATCAATCAGTAGTTTTCAGGTTCAACCTGGAAGTAGGCTTTCGGGTGGAAGCACACCGGGCAGACTTCCGGAGCCTTGTCGCCGATGTAGATGTGACCGCAGTTGCGGCACTGCCAACGACGAGGGCCGACCTTCACGTAGACTTCATCCTTCTCGATGTTCGCCAGCAGTTTGCGGTAGCGCTCTTCATGGTGCTTCTCGATTTCGGCCACGCCCTCGAACTGCTTGGCAATCGCCTCGAAGCCTTCGGCGCGCGCCTCTTCGGCGAAGCGCTTGTACATGTCAGTCCACTCCTCGTTCTCGCCAGCAGCCGCCGCCGCCAGGTTCGCGGCCGTCGTGCCAATGCCGCCGAGGTGCTTGAACCACAGCTTCGCGTGTTCCTTCTCATTCTCGGCCGTTTCCAGGAAGAGCGCCGCAATCTGTTCGTAGCCCTCCTTCTTCGCCGCCGAGGCGAAATAGGTGTACTTGTTCCGCGCCTGGGATTCGCCCGCAAACGCATAGGCCAAATTGGCCGCCGTCTTCGATCCTTTGAGTTCCATGTATTTTCCTTCTTTCGTTTTGTGTTGAATGACTATTCCTGAACCTTGAACTGGTCTTTGCCGACGCCACAGAGCGGGCAAACCCAGTCTTCGGGCAGATCCTCGAACGCCACGCCGCCGTTTTCGGCCGGATCATAGACGTAACCGCATACCGTGCACACGTATTTCTTCATGTCAGCCTTCTTTCTTTTTCTTCGTTTCCGAACACTTCGGACAAAGCCCGTAGTAGTTGAGTTGCTCGTCTTCTTCAATGAACCCCTTCGGCATCGACACATAAAGGTGACGATGCGGCGCGGGCAGTTCAAGGTCGAAGACGCCGCCGCAGACGCGGCACTTGAAATGCGCATGAAAATGCGTCCGACTGTCGTAGCGCAACTCGCCATCGTCCGTCCGGACTTCGCGAAGAAGCCCCTGCCGGGCGAAAGATTTCATGGTCGTATAGACCGTTGTGCGCGACAGCGTGGGCATCTTCGTGCGCAACGCCGAGAAAATATCGTCGACGGTCGGATGGGTGGTGTTCCCGTCCAACTGGGACATGATCGCCAGCCGCTGTTGCGAGGGCCGGATGCCATGTGCTTTGAGCCGTGCGATAATTTCTGTAATCATTACAGACTTGATTCTATCACAAAGACGGAGCGGCCGCAAGAGGGTGTGGAAAAAATTTTTCCGCTACGCGCGACAAGTCGCAATACGCTCGCCGCAGAGGACGCGCGTTTCAAGCCCGGCCGCCGAATGCGCAACAAGATCGTCGTCAAACGTCCATGCCCCGGCCGGCGTCACAAGGATGACCGTCGATCCGCCGAATTTGAAGTAGCCCTTCTCATCACCCTTCCGATGGCGCGAACCCGTGTAGGTTTGGACGATCGTGCCCACACCGAACGCACCCACATCCACCATCCAGAAACGCCCGAACGCCGCGTCGCAGACGACAATCTGCCGTTCGTTGTCCGCATAAACGTCTGGACGACGCACCAGCGCAATCGGGTTCACCGAATGGTAGGCGCCGGGAACGATCTGGACATCACCAACCGTTTGGCAATCGCAGGGGAAATGGAAACGGTGATAATCGACCGGCGCAAGACGGATGACCGCTACGTCGAAACGTCCCGTCGGGACGACGGGCGTACCGCCCGGCCCGAAGACCTCCCGCAAACTGCGCGTCGCGCCCTTCAATGGGAACGGTTCGTCGGCCGCCGCGTTCAAATAGAGTTTGAGACGTCCGTCGGCGGGACTGACCACGCCCTCGCCAAGCGGCCGTGCACCGGGTTTAAGCCGGCGCGTGAAGAACTCGTTGAAAGAGGCGTAATCGGCGACAGGCTTTTCCGCCTCGTCCGCCCGGCAACCGGGGATCGCGACGAGCGACGCGATGTCCTTTTTCGATTTTGGCGAATCGTAGCGGCGTCCCATGAACGCGGAAATCGCCTTCGATCCGAAGAGGACGGGCCAGAGCGTCCGCCCCAGCAACGTCTCGTAGGCGAAACGGAGCGCCCCGTCGCCCATCACGGACTCGGTTACCGTCTCGCCTGTACGGCGATCGACAAACTGGATCGGGTTCGTTTTCATTTGCACAATTCAAGGGAGAGAATGGCGAAGGACGTCGCCAGCACGGGATCGTTTTCCCAGAAACGGTTGTTGTCGTTCACCCAGCTGCCGTCCGCGTTCTGGAGCGAGAGGATCTTCGCGGACAACTCTTCCCGCCAGTTGACGTTCCGCCCATCGGGCTGCACGAGCACGTCCAATCCCGCGACGGACAGCGCACGCGAAAGAATGTCGTAATAGTAGTACAACCCCTGTGCGCCCATACCCGGATTTTCGTCAACCGTCCAGAACTTCGAGCAGTAGTCGAGTGCGCTCTTGACACGCGGATCGGCCTTCGTGAGTTTGGCGTGGCACATCGACAGCACGGCCGCGTAGCTCATGGAACCGTAGGCGCGGAGGTGGACACGCCCCGTGGCGTTCGTCGCAAGACCGCCCTGCGGCGTCCGATCGTTATACGCCGCGCCGCCCGCGCGTTCCCCTTCCTTTTCCTGAAGACGCGAAACGAACGCCAACGCCTGATCCCAGTTCACATCGGCGCGAGCCTGGCCTTGCGGACGAAACTCCTCAAGTTTTTCCGTACGACGCAGAGCGTCCAGCGCGTAGGACGTATTGGAGAGGTCGGCGTAGCGACGGCGACTCGCCCGGTCGTAGCCGAACCCGCCCGCATACGTGTCATCACCCGTCAACTGGCTGCTGGCGATATAAGTCCGCGCGTCGAGCATCGCCTTCGTTGGCGCAAGGCCACTCTCAAAGAGGGCGCTCAAACAGACGCTCGTGTTGTAGTTGCCGAGACCGCTACCGCCACGCCCCGGTTTCGGCACGTAGAATCCCCCGTCGGGACGCTGCGTTTTCAAGACGAACGCCGCCGCTTTTTTCGCGGGTTCACCTTTCGCCTCGCCGCCGGCGGCCAATGCCCAGAGCGGCAGCGCAGTCAACGCCGGCATCTGCGGATCGCTGAAATGTCCGTCCGCCGCCTGTTGCGCCACCAGATACGCGACGCCTTTCGCCACGGCGGCGTCAATGGCCGCCCGCCGATCCGCCATCGCGCAGACACACGCAGTCGCCACGAGAATGCCTATCGCCTTTTTCATCATGTCTCAATCCTCGTTTTACACTTCTTCTGAACGGGCGGCGGCCAACACGGAGAGTCCGAAAATCGCCGCCGTTTCAGCGCGGAGAATCGTCGGGCCGAACGACGTGGGCGTGGCTATCGCCAAAAGCGCGGACAACTCGTCCGGCGTGAAATCCCCTTCCGGTCCCACAAACAACCCCCATGTACCGCCCGCGTCTGCGCGTCGCGCCGCTTCGGCGGCCACCAGCAGAGGCGGCGGCGGCGGCTGGGTCAACGCTCCCACGAACACGCGGTCACACGTTTTGACGAGATCCAGTGCGGGCTGGAAATCGACGGCAGGGTCGATCTCCGGCAGCCAGACGGCATCGCTCTGCCGGGCCGCGTCCTCGGCGATCCGCCGCCAGCGTTCCGCTTTCGCCGGACGCTCCGCAGCGGAAAGGCGCACGATGCAACGATCGGAAATGACCGGCACAATACGCGACACGCCCAGTTCCACCGCTTTTTCAATCGTCCAATCCCACCGACTGCCCTTCGTCACGCAGGCGAACAGTACAAGACGGCGGGACGGCGGCGGAAAAACGACGTCCTCCCGAGTCGCCGTCAACCCGTCCGCCCCGTACGCATAGACGCGCGAACGCCCAGCGCCGTCGAACAACTCCACTGCTTCGCCCGCTTTCGGGCGAACGACTTTCAGATGATGCGCCGCCGCCTTGGGCAACGTGACGCACGATTGGTCGAGAAGGTCGGACGGGACGAGCAGACGGTGCATGGCAGTCGTCCTCTACTTCTTCTGAAGTTTATCCTTGCGCAGATAGAACGCCTTGAGCCGATCCGCAAAATTCTTCGCGTCGGGAAAGTTCTCCGCGTCCAACAGTTTCGCCAGATCTTCCAACGCGCCGCGCTGACGCCCCGTCAGCCGCGTCGGCACCTCGAAGACAATCCGCGCCAGCAAATCGCCGGACGAACCACCCCGCAGATCCGGAACGCCCTTGCCACGCAGACGCAGAACCTTCCCGTTCGGCGTCCCCGACGCGATCTTCACGGAGGCCGTGCCGTCCGGCGTCGGAATGTCCACCGAGCCGCCCAACGCGGCCAGCACGGGCGACACCGGCACGTCAACCGCCAGATCCAACCCTTCGCGCTCGAAAATGGCACTGGGCCGCACGTCCAGAACGACGTAGAGATCGCCCGGCGCACCGCCGCGAAGCCCCGCGCCGCCCTTGCCCGACAGGCGCAACCGCGCCCCCGTGTCCACGCCCTTGGGAATGCGCAACGTCAGGGAACGCGGCACACGCACCTGTCCGCTACCACGACACCGACCGCACGGCCGCTCGATGACGCTACCCGTGCCGCCGCACTTCGGACACGTCTGGGCGAACTGGATGAACCCACCACCCGCGACGACCTGTCCGCGCCCACGGCACGTCGGACACGTGACGCGCTTCGATCCCGCCGCCGCGCCACTCCCGTGGCACTCCGGACATTCGTCGGGGACGGACAACTGCATCTCGCGTTCGCAACCGAACAACGCCTCCTCGAAATCGATTTGCAGCTCCATCGTCATGTCGTCGCCGTGCTGCGGGCCGTTCGGCGTCGAACGCCGCCGCGAACCGCCGCCGAACGCCCCGCCGAAAAGATCGCCAAAGCCACCGCCGAAACCGCCACCAAAAATCTGCGACAGAATGTCGTTGAGATCCGCGCCGTGCGAGAAGTCGCGGTGGAAGTCGAACCCGCCAGGCCCGAAATTCACCCCCTGATGGCCGAACTGGTCGTACCGCTGGCGCTTCTCCGGATTGGACAGGACTTCGTAGGCTTCGGACGCCTCCTGAAATTTCTCCTTCGCCTCCGGGTTGTCCGGGTTGCGGTCCGGATGCCATTTGAGCGCCAGCTTGCGGTAGGCGCTTTTGATTTCATCGGCGCTGGCCGTTTTGGAAACGCCCAGAACTTCGTAGTAGTCGCGCTTCTCAGCCATCTTACGCCTGCTTTCCCGAAGAGACAACGACCTGGGCCGCACGCAACAACTTACCGTGCAGCAGCCACCCGCGCTTGACCTCGTTCATCACATGATCCGCTTCAACATCGGGTGACGGCAACGTGGCCAGCGCATCGTGAAAATCGGCGTTGAACGGTTCGCCTAGCGAATCGAGTGGCGTGGCGCCGTGCTGTGCGAGCGTCTTGATCAATTCGTCGTAAACGAGACGGACCCCCTGGACGAACGGGTCGTCCGCCTTATCCTTCGCCTTGTCCAACGCGAGGGAAAGATTGTCGACCGTCTTCAACACGTCCTTGATCACGTCCGCCGACGCGGCCTTCACCAAATCTTCACGATCCCGCGCCGTCCGCTTGCGGAAATTGTCGAAGTCCGCCATCACACGTGCGCACTGGAGCTTCCAGTCGACATCTGCGGCCGTCTCCTCGGCTTTGGGCGTCTCCTCGGCACTGGCCGTTTCGTCCGTGGCATTTTCGTCTTTGACGGATTCGTCCGCCGCCGGCGTTTCGGGCGATCCCGACGCCTCCGTGCCGTCGTCCACATCCGCAGCCGGTTCCTCGGCCGGCGTCTCGCATTCCGTCTGCGCGTTCCCGGCCGCATCGGACACGGCGGCGTTCTCCGGCGTCGCGGCCGGTTCCGTCGTCTGCGTTTCTTTTTCCGCTACATTCTGTTCGTTCGTCTCTTCTGCCATGTCTCGTCTCTTTTCCAAATCCGCCGTCTGTCTGCACGACAGACACAACAACCAACGGCCTGTCGGGGCGTATTAAAATTCCCAGTTATTCTAGCAAAAATCATGCCGTTCGTGTAAAGGCTTCCTTTCTGTGCCACCTCACTCGCACACGACACACTTTCTGTGCCATATGTGGCATCCCGGCACGACCACCCCGCGAACCGCGAACGGATAGGTATAGACGGATCACCCCACGACCTCCCAGTGTCCGCCTTTGTCGGCCCCCCTGCGGACAAGAAATCCCTTTTTCTTGAGTCCCGTCAGCAGACGTTCGGCCTGCCGCGTCGAAATTGAATACGTCTCGGCGATCCGTACCGCCGTCAGCTTTCCATCGAGACGCAGCAATTCCAAAAGATCGCGTTCACGGGCGGAGAGTTTTACACCGACATTTACACCGACATTTACACCGACATCCCTGCGCTCTCCTCGCTTGACCTTGAGTGCCTGAAGAATGCGCGCGAGCATGAAATCGATGAACGGCTCTGAATTTCCGAGAAGCGTCGAACGACGAATGGCGAGGTAATAGCCGCTTTGGTTCTCCCAGACGATGTTCTCGATGGGGGCGGCGTAGAATGCATTTCGCCACTTTCCTAGAATGGCCGTCTGCCAGTAACGACCCGTCCTGCCGTTGCCGTCCGAGAACGGGTGGATGAACTCGAACTCATAGTGGAACACGCAGCTCTTCACGAGCGGATGAGCGCCAGACTCGTTCAACCACTTGAAAAGATCCCTCATAAGCTTCGGAACCTGCGCGACAGGCGGTGCCATGTGGATGACGTTTCCGGCACCGTCAATGACACCGACCTGCCCCGTCCGAAACGCCCCGGCACCTTCGACCAGACCGCCCATCATCAGCTTGTGGATTTTGAGAAGGTCTTTCATCTTGCCGGGGTCGATGTCTTCAATCGCTTCGTACGCCGCAGCCGCGCACAAGACCTCGTCAATTTCCTTTTGCGGAGCGACGATCTTCTTTCCTTCAAGAATAGCCGTAATCTGCTCTTCCGTAAGGGTGTTGCCCTCGATGGCGGTCGAGCCGCGAATCGTCTTGATGCGGTTCGTCCTGCGCAACCGAACGCCGCTGACGCCGGAAATCTCGATGTCGAACCTCTCCACGGCGGCAGAGATTTCGGCGATGAGGTTCACGGCCTCCTCGCTCACCTTGTATGTAGGAATGTACTTTTGGGAACTCATTGCTCGTTCACTCGTATTCGGGAAATTCCATTCGCTTTCCGTCTGCCTTTATGCCACTTCCGCTTTCATGGACAGATTATACCAAAATCGGCGCGGAGGGAAAGCGCGATAAACCGCCCTCCACGCGCCAGACCGGGCTTTCCGCCGCGGAATCCCTTGAAGCCGCCCACGCGGACACGGGAGATGTGAGATTACGATGCGGACGAAAAACTTATGAACTCCAAAACACCCCACAACGAAAGCAACAACAACAAAATACGCTCCCGTGAATTTCAGCGTTGGGTACAACACAGTTCGATGTTTCATCGAAAAATCCAGCGAAAGAATGCAATGGCGGTATACCGCTTGACACTGAAAAGCGAATGTTGTACAATTTTTCGCGTTCAAGGAGAAAAGTAATGGCACAGGTTAGTTTTAGAATGGATGACGATCTGAAGATGTCCGCAGAGAAAACTTTCAAGTCCATGGGCATGACGATGTCGACCGCCATCAACATTTTCGTCGCCCAGACAGTTAGAAGCGGGCAGTTTCCCTTCATCATAAAGGCGGATCCCTTTTATTCGGAATCCAACATGTCCGTCTTGCGCCGTCGAGCAAGAGACATGGACGCCGGACGGCATATGGTGGAGCACGATCTGATTTGCGACGGAGAACCCATTCATGCGTAAAGTTTGGCACGAGGAGACCTGGGAGGAGTATCTCGCCTGGCAAGGCAAGGACAGGAAAACGCTCAGGCGCATACACCAACTGCTCCAGAGCATCGACCGCAACGGCTACAACTGCGTTGGCAGCCCCGAGCCCTTGCGCCACGACCTGACGGGATGGTGGAGCGTTCGCATCAATGCGGCCGACCGCCTTGTTTTCCGCGTCGTCGGTAACTGCGTCGAAATCCTGTCCTGCAAGGGGCATTACGATTGACGCGGGAAGACCACTCCCCATCATAACGATCAAGCAGAGACTGCTCTTTCCCACACTCTTTCATCGCGAATGGTTTTCGTCCACTAAAAACGCTAAAGATGTGAGATTACGATGCGGACGAATTTACTTCCGTGTCGGGTAAAACCCGTTTGGGTACTTTCCGTGGCAAGAAAACGTCCATTTGTTTTTGAACGCCTCCATCTCCTCTCAATCTTCCACACGAACATCATCAAGGCCGTAGCTTTCTCAAATCGTTTTGACGACCTTCGCCGGAACTCCGGCGACAAGCGTACGT
>CAYZYQ010000011.1:0-45170 GCA_964482645.1 uncultured Lentisphaeraceae bacterium
GAAACCAGAGAACGCCGCCCGTCGTCGCGTCAATCGCCCGCTGGACACGCGCCGTATCGTCCGTTTCGCCCGCCCGACGCGGGAACTCGGCAAGCGAACGGTCGTACGTGCCGCCTGTTACCGAAGAGACCGCCGCGCAGACACCTGCATCCGTTGGCCTGTCGGCCAAAACCGCATCGGCAAAAACCGTCGCAATAGAAACCGCAACGCCCAAAGACAGTGACGCCAAAGACATTTGACGTCCCCAACCATTGCATCGAGACATACAACTCTCCTCGTAGGATGTTTGAAACAACAGAACGATTGAAACAAGATGGTAGAAGTGCCCACCATTTTAGCATAAAGCATTTTTTTTTTATCAAGTCTCGATTTATGGAAAAATCACGCTTATTTCGTACGGTCTTTATTCTCCGTACCGACTATTCTTACCGCCATATAAAATTCGTCCGCGCCGTAATCTTTTAGAACAACTAAATACCACCCGTCGCATTCACTTTGACAAGCGGCATGGGGAAAAACATGTAGACGGGCGGCATACGTTTCTTCGTGGTATGTGGTATAATGACATCATGAAACCGATAGCGACGACAACGAGCGACTTTCCCGACCTGCGACGGAAGGGGTGCATCTACGTGGACAAGACGGCGTACTTCCACCGTCTCGTCACGGACGTGGGGACGAGCATGTTCTTCCTCGCGCGTCCGCGCCGCTTCGGCAAGTCGCTCATGATCACCGCGCTGAAGGCGATCTTCCAGGGGCGTCGCGAGTTGTTCGACGGCCTTGCCATCGCGGGGACGGACTGGGCGTGGGAAAAGTGGCCGGTGCTACACTTCAATTTCGGCCCCGTCGACACAACGGACATCGAGTCGTTTGACGCGGCGTTCGTCCCGACCGTCAGACGTTGTCTTGAAGAGGCGGGGACTGCCTATGACGAGAAAATCCCGCCCAGCGTCAACTTCGGCCTTGCCATCGACAGTCTGTCCGCCGCGTACGGCGGGAAGGGCGTCGTAATCCTGATCGACGAGTACGACGCGCCCGTCTCCCACGCGCTGGACAGGCCTGAACTCGCCGAGGCGATCCGCAGTCGACTGTCTTCTTTTTATACGGTGATGAAGGACCGCACGGGCGACATCCGCTTCCTGATGATGACGGGCGTGTCGAAGTTCACGAAGATGTCGGTGTTCTCGGCGCTCAACAACATCGTGGACGTGTCGATGCGCGACGAATACGCGACGATGCTGGGCTATACGGAGGACGAGTTGTCGGCGAACTTCGCCGAGCACCTTCGCGCCCATGCGGTGAAAATGGGGCTGGACTACGACGCCTACCGTGCCGAGTTGCGGCGGTGCTACAACGGTTTCCGTTTTTCTCGGTCGAACCCGACGACCGTCTACAACCCGATTTCCGTCGCGCTGGCGTTGAGCGCGAAGGAGCCGTTCTTCTCGTCCACGTGGTCGTCGACGGGTCGCCCGTCGGCGCTGATGAACTGCCTGAAGCGCAGCGACATGCTCGCCGTCGATCCCGACGGGACGAAGAGGGTCACGGAGAGCGCGTTCGACGTCACCGACCTGAAGAACCTCAGGCCGATCGGGATGCTCTTCCAGACGGGCTACCTGACAATCAAGGACTATTCGTTCGACACGGAGATGTACACGCTGGCCGTGCCGGACGAGGAGGTGCGGCGCGACCTCTGTCTGCTCCTGACGGGTCTCGCCGCGAACGAGGACGTGGCGTGGGCGGGACGTCTCGGCGGCGAACTCCTTGAGGCCGACTGGGAGAATTTCTTCACGGGGCTGAAGGCGCTCTACGCGGCGATGCCGTACGGCTCGACGGAGGGGCGCGTCCACGAGAGTTCCTACGCCCGCTGCCTCGCGTTCCTGCTGGCGAGCCGTGGCTTCCGCTTCCGCGTGGAGGACGTGCAGTCCAACGGACGCGCGGACGTCGTGGCCGAACACGTGGTGGGCGTGTACATCTTCGAGCTGAAGGTGGACGAGCCGGTCGACCGTGCGTTCGAGCAGATCCGCACGAAGGGCTACGACGAGCCGTACCGTGCGTCGGGGAAGCCCATGTGGCTCGTCGGCCTCTCGTTCAACTCGAAGACGCGCCGTCTCGTGGACGCCGCCGCCGAACGCCTAAGGGCGGTCATTCCCCTTTAGCAAAACGCTTCGCCCAGAGGATGGCGGGCTTCTTCTCGGCGACGGCAGTGAAGAGTTTCTGCGCTTCGTCCGCGCGGCCTTCGGCCAACGCCAGCAGTCCGCGCAGGTACTTCGCCTTCCAGGCGTTGTCCTGCGCACGTTCCATCGGCGAGTTTTCACCGCCGAATTTCGCGTAGGCGTCGATTACCCTCGGCTGCGGCTTCTCCAGCGTTGCAATGCCCGCCTTGAGTTCCGCCAGATTCGCCGCGATTTCCTTTTCACCGTCCGCACGGGCCGCGCCGAGTTCGCGCAAGGCCAGGACACGGTAGAAGTTCATCTCGCCCGGCGCCACCCATCCCTTGAGCACGTTCTGGAGTTCCACCTTCGCGGCAGAATCATCGCCCATCGCCTTCAGGCAGTGCGCCAGATAGTAGCGCGTCTTCGGCTCCATGCCGGCGTCGCCCGGACGCCCCGCCTGCAAGTTGGACGGATAGGTAAGCGCCGTCTCGAAATCCTTCTTCGCGCCCGCGAAATCCTTTTTCGCCATCTTGTCGAGTCCACGCAACAGCAATGCGTCCGTGAATGGCGCGAGCAACCCTTCGCCGCCCTCCCACACGTGGAAGCGGCGCGTCGTGAGGATCTTGAGCGATTCGTCGTATTCGCCCGCCTCGTTGAACAGGTACGCCATCCGCAGAATGCAGGCGTCGTACTTCTCCGCCGTGGCGCGGTACTGTTTCATGAGCGCCAGGCGCTCCGCCGTCGCCACGCCCAGTTTCTCGGCGAGCTTGTCCATCTCCTCCAGGGCGCGGAAGTTGCCCGGATCGGCGGCCATCGCCTTCTTGTAGAAGTCGTAGGCCTCTTGCGACGGAACGCCGGACGGCACGCCCGTGTTCGTGAAGTAGGTGCCGGGATGTGCCAGACCGAAACCGATGTTGCGCAAGGCCAGCGCATGATCCGCCTTGAGCGACACGGCTTTCCGCCAACTCGCCAACGCGGCGTCCTTGCGGTCGCCGTTCCATTCGACGTTGCCAAGATAGTACCACGTGTTCGCGAGATCGGGGCAGAGCGCCGCCGCGAACTTCAAGACCGCGTACTCCTCGTGGCGGTTCGGGAAGCAGTAGTCCGTGGACTGCGCGGCGGCTTTCCGAACAAATTCCTTCGCGGCCGCGTCATCGCCCATCTGCGCCGCCGCATGGCCCGAGAAATAGTCGAACAGCGGATTCTTGTACGACGCGCACGCCGCCAACGTCTCCGCAAGCGGCAACGCCCCTTCGGTCTTGTACGGCTTTTCCTGCGCCGCGAACGCATCGGCCTGGCGCACGAGTTCGACGACTTCCCGCCACGCGCCGAGCGACCAGTAGTCGGCCACCGTCTCCAGCAGTACCTGCGCCTTCAGACCGCGCCGGCAGAGCGTGTCCTTCTTCGGATTCGGCACGAAACCGCCGCCGCCGACATAGCACACGGCGTCCTCGCCGCCATCTTCCAGAAACGCGCGTTCGGCCACGCTCCAGGCGTCGAGCGGATCGCACGTCTCGGCCATGCGCAACGACTTCGAACTCAGCACGTCCTGGCCGAGCTTCCGCAACGCATAGGCTTTCAGCACATGCAGCTTCGCCTCCTTCGCGCCGCGTTCGAGCGCATCGTCGACACGCGCCAGCGCCTCGGCGTAGTCGCCCTTCAGACACGCCAGACGCGCCAACGCCGCGTAGGCCGGCCGCGCAAGTGTCGAACGCCACGTCACGCGCCAGTAGAGGTCTTCGGCCTCCTTCAGCTTCGCGGCCCGCACGGCCGGATCGGCCGCGAGCAATCCCTGCTCTTCAAGGACGACGGCCAGCATGTATTCGGGTTCGGCGTCCTTGGCGCGGGTGAAGTTGCGCGTCACACGCGCCGTGGCCGCGCGGAGATGCGTTTCGGCCTTTTCGTACTCGCCGTTCTTGGCCAGGCGAATGCCCATCGCCACGTGCGCGGGCGAGTAGCCGGCGTCGAGCGCGAGCGCCCGCGCATAATACGGCACGGGATCGATGAGGCCGTTGTGGAACTGGTCGAGCCGCAGACCCGTCAGATACGCTTCCTCGGCGCTGACGTAGTCACCCGGCTCCTTCGGGTTCGCGACCTTCGGCGGCAGCGGGTCGTGCGGATCTTCCGGCACGGGCGTGTAGGCAAGAACGACCTTGCCGTCCTTGTCGAGCAGACGCCCCGTGAGCGCCTGGTCCTTCACCGTCGCCGACACCTTGACCGTCTTGCACCACGGCGTGTTCGGATCGATGGACACGTCCCTTTCGCTGAACACGGCCTTGCCGTTCTCCAGCATCTCCACCGTGCATCCCGCAAGGACGCGCGTCGAGTGGAAGCCGAGCAGGACTTCGTCTTTCTTTTCGAGGCGTTCGACGTTCACCGCGCCGTCGATCGTGACGTTCTTCACGCCACCAATGCCCTTGACAGGAAACCAGAACTGCTTGACCGTGCGCGTCTCGTAAGGGTCGATCCACGAATAGTCGGGCTGGTTGTCGCTCCAGCACCCCACCATGAGTTCAAGATAGGGGCCGTCGCTGTCCGTCAACACCGTGTCCCACACGTGGGCCTCGGGAAAGTTGCCCCAGAGAAAGAACTTCTTGCCCACGGTGATGTGACGATTGGAGACGTGGGCCGTGCCCATGTTCTTCTTGTGGTCGTAGCCCGCGAGCCAGGCGTTTTCGGGATCCAGCGCGAAAATGGAACGCGATTCGACGGTGAAGTTCTTCCACCAGGAGAGGTCGACCATGCCCTCCACGTCGTCCGCGTACTTCGAGCGCTGCGAGGGAAGCCAGTTGTGATCCACGCGCTTGGGCCCGATCGGATAGGAGGTCCAGAAGTTCTTGTGGTGGTCGAACCCGAGATGGCAGCTCGGCGGGAACAGCACCTGGTAGTCGTCGCCGCAATGGACGGAGACGTTGGCCCAGTAGATCATGGATTCGATGTACGGGCCGCGGTTCATGAACCTGTTCTCCGCCTGCAGGACGGCGCGGTCGGGCAGCAGGGAGAGGCCAATCGTCCATTTCAGCCGGCGACGCAACTCCGTCTCGCCAATCCAGATGGTCTTCGAGCCGTCGCGGTTCGCCTTCATGCGCCAGTCGATCGGCATGGCCGTCGTCGCGCGATGGTGGTGGGGAAAGTTCCACTCCACGCCACCGGAAATCCACGCGCCGAGCATTCCGATGAGCGCGGGCTTGATCACGTGCTGACGGTAGAACGTCTCGAATCCCGTCTTCTTGTCGGTGAAGTTCAGCAAGTGGCCGCCATGCTCCGGCAAAAGACCCGTCTGCAGCCAATCGTTCTCCAGCGTCAGGTACGTGTACGTCTCGTCGATCTTCCCGTCGAACAGCACGTCCTGCATCGGGTAGGGATAGACGCGACCCTGCGCACCTTGGTAGACGCGGCCCGTGTAGAAGACGGGCGTCTTGTCATAGCCGCCCGGCGCGTACGTCGGGAGCGTGATTTTGTCTTCCTTCATCTTCACGCCGCCGGCCAACGCGGCACACGCGACGAACAGCACGAATCCAAACACAGGCTTCTTCATGACATCTCCTTCTCAAAAACTTTATGCGTGATACTCGCACGAACCTTCCTTCACGCGTGACGCGCGTAAACGCTGCCGTCGTCGGGGACGGACTGGACGGCCATGAGCAAATCGTGCGATTCGCCCGGCTTCAACTCGTAGGCCGCGTCCACCGGCGTCGAACACGGCTCCACGCAAACGAACTTGCGCCAGCCGTCCACGCCGAACGACTCCACCTCGTCCGCACTTTCGTCGCCCGGATTCCAGACGACGAGCCGGCGATTGCCCCGCGACACGACGGCGATGGCGCGGTTCAATCCGCGATCCATCAGCACGTACTCGAACTTCGTCGCGTCGAAAATTTTGCTGCCGCCGCCCCGCACCTCGCACGCGCCCGTCCACGTCCGCCGCCCTTTCTCCGGTTCGTTCGTATCCGTGAACTCGAACCCGTCCACGCCGAGGACTTCCGTTTGATCGCGGTCGCTCACGCGGAAGTAGGGGTGAAATCCCTCCGTGACGGAAAAGGCGTCCGTCCCCGTGTTCGTCGCGTGCAACGCGAGCGTCAACTTCATCGACACGGAGATTTTGAGCGTCAACTCGAAATCGTGCGGCCAGACAGCGCGCGTCGCGGCGTTGGACGTCAGGCCGAGCGTGATTTCGGAAATGTCCTCGGAGTACTCGCTTCCCTTCACGTGCCAGACGGCATAGCGGGCCAGGCCGTGCAGCTTGGACCTGGGCGCCCCGCAACGGGCGAACCACGGCCAGCACACGGGAATGCCGCCGTGAATCTCCGTCCCCTTCGGCCGCGAATCGTAGGGATGCGGCATGAAGAGCACGGGCGGATTGCCCGTCGGACGATAGGACAGCGTCGTCGCACCCAGTAGCGAAATCTCCGCCGTTCCGTAACGGTTCGCCAACACGACCACCGGCACGTCATGGCGCGACGGCCGGAACACGATACGCCCCGGTCCGCCGTAGAGCCGGTTCAGCCGTTCACAATCCGCATTCGTCAACACGCTCATTTCGCGCCCTCCACAGCCGCCGGTTTCGCCCAACAACCCGCAAACGGGCAGACGCCCAGTTTCCAGCACACGCCGCCGGCAACCAGCACGGCCAGCAGGAGCAGCCCGCCCAACGTCCAGGCCACGCCATGACGCGCATACGGATCACGCGCCACGTGCGCCGTGGCGGGCAGTTTCGCCGGAACGGTGAACGTTCGCGCCAACCCGATCGAAAAATAGAGCGGACGGTTCACGGCCCACCCGCCGGCGTTCAGAATCGCGCCCAGGTCACGCGCCCGCAACTTGAACCATGCCAACACGACGCTCGGCAGGGAGACCATCAGAACGATCGCCGCCACGCCCGCGAGGACTTTCCAGATCGGCAGCCCCGCAATCACGCCCACCAGCCCCGCGCAAGCCGCGCCGGCCATGCCCACGCCCATGCCAATCGCCGCCACGCTCGACGCCAGCACGGCACCGTTGACCGCCGGCGCGGGCGCGGGGGCGGGTGTCGTCACCGGCGCGGCAACGGCCGTCACCGCCGCGTTCTGCCGGGTCGACAAGAATTTGCGGAACTGTTCGGACACCGTGGTGGCGATTTTCGCCCACGGCGACCAGAACGCTTCACGCAACGACGTTTGCGCCGCGACAACTTTCACCACGACCGCATCCCAGTCATTGCCGTCCACGTCGACGAACAACCCGTTCCGTCCAACGTACAACCCCGCCGTCGTCCCCGCCGTGACAACCGCGCAGACTTCCCGCGTCGCGCCCGTCGCCGGCCGCGTCAGTTTCACGTAGAGGAGACAGCACTTGCTCTTCTCCGCCAGCGCGGCATGGGCGGCCATGTTGGCAACATGGAAGCACAGGTTACAGGCACGACCATCGATATAGAGAACGCCTGTGCGGTAGACATCGTCCCGCGCGACGTCGTACAAGTTCGCCTGATTGACGAAGTTGCACAACCAGTCCGCCAGATGCGCGGCGTAGCACAACGCGCGCGAACAATCCACAAGGCGACCGTACTCATCCGCCAACGCCCGGTCTTTCGCAATCAAATCGTTGACGGCGGCTTGCATCCGGCCATCCTGCGCAAGAGCGGCCAGTTCGTTCGCATCCAAACCCGCCACATCCCGTCCGGCCTCGGCGGCCAGCCAGTTCGCGTAGGGCGCAAAATGGTTCTTGATTTGCGTCCAGCCCGAACGGGTGAGCACCGCGACAGCCCCGTCGCCAAGAATCGGCGCAACGGTCGTCTGCGCGAACGTCCGAAACGCATCGGCCCACAGCGGGTGGACGCCGGACATCAACGGCAGTACGCGGTCGGGTTCGTCCGTCACGAGCGGGAGATCGTCGGGCAGCGTGAAGAACGCCTCGATTTTGTCCTTCACGACACTGTACGCGCCGTAGGCGGCCCGCGTGTCCGCGTCCGCCACCTTCGCGCCCTCCGCCAACCAGGCAAGCCGCGCCGCGACGGACGCGAAGAACGCATCCGCGTTCGCCTGATTGACGCCCGCCGCACCGCTGCGGTCAAGTACGCCGCCCGTCGCCGCGCAAATTTTCGCCACGACGTC
This sequence comes from uncultured Lentisphaeraceae bacterium, assembly GCA_964482645.1. GTDB lineage: Bacteria > Verrucomicrobiota > Kiritimatiellia > RFP12 > UBA1067 > RUG572. The sequence continues at coordinate 8,243 of CAYZYQ010000011.1, forward strand.
GCCCACGGCCGTGTCGCTCGTGGACGCGGACGTGACCACACCGTCGCCGTTGAACGGCTGCCCGTTGAAGACGTCCGTCGCGGACGCCACGTCCGTCTGCGTGACAACCGTCGCCGACTTCCCCGCACGGAGCAACACGTTGCGGAACGTCGTCTGGAGCGTCCGCCCCTCTTCCGTCGATTCGTCGAATGCGTCGAGCGCGATTTCGGCCGTGCGGGCGAAAATGAAGTCGAGCGATTTGAACCGCCGCGCCATCCACGTCACAGCCGTCTGCACATCGGCGGCGCGAATGCGGCCGTCGCCGTCCGCGTCGAGAAACGCGCACGTGTCCGCATCGAAGCGGATGCCCGTCGCGGGGGCGGCAAGCACCGTCCAGAGTTTGCGGTCGAGTTCCGGAAGCGCACGGACATCGGCATCCGTTTCGAGTTTCACCTGGACGCAACGCGCCGATTTAAAGAAGTTCCACTTATGCATGATCAAACACTTCCCAGCCCGGACGATACGTCGCCGTCAAAAACTTGTTCGCGTCCACGTTGTTCGTTACGCGGCGGCCATCCCAAAGGAGTTTCCGTCCCGCGCCCGCCCGGCCGGCCACGTTACCGAGCAACACGGTTTCCGCCAGCGGCGTCGAGAACGTAAAGCCCGTGTTCGCCTCACGCCCTTCGCGAATGGCCTGATAGAACTCCGCCATGTGGCCCCGCACCTGATCTTCCCACCGGAGCCGTTTGAGCACGTCCTTGCCGAGCGTTTTCGGCAGGAAGCGGCACATCGAATGGTGCCCGAACCAAAGGCAGCCCTTCGTGCCGATGAAGAGCGTCCCGTTCGACAGAAACGGTGTCTTCTCCAGATGGTAGTCCCGTTCGCATTTCAGCACGGCCTCCGGCATGAACTGGTCTTTGCGCCGCCCCGGCGTGTAACCCCAGTCGTCCATGTCCACCGTGCCGAGCGTCAGCCCCGGACGAAGGCCGTCGTACCAATGCAATGTAATCGGGCCGCGCGTGGCGGTTTCGGGGTACGTCCAGTCAATCTGCGTCCGATACGACCACGATCCCGCGCAGGCGTAATCGGCCACGTTCGCGATGACGGACGTCGCCGGTTTCGCGCCCAAGTCAAGTCCCCAGAACGGCGCGTCGATGATGTGCGTACCCATGTTGCCGATCGATCCGTTGCCGTAGTCGATCCAGCAGTGGAAATCGTGCGGATGGAGGCCGACTTTCCGCTTGCCCTCCGGCCCGTAGTAGTCGCTGTACGGCGCCGGCCCGATCCAAGCGTCCCAGTCCATGCCCTTCGGCGGCGGACATGACGGCGGACGATGATCGAGCGCGTTGCAACGGTCGTCGTAGCACCAGACGTCCGTGATGTCGCCGATGACATGTTCCCGCAACGCCTCCACGCAGACGCGCATGGCGCGGGTGGAGTGTCCGAAATTGCCCACCTGCGTCGTCACGCCCGTCTCCCGCGCAAGCCGCCCCATGTACTGCGCCTCTTCGACGGTGAGCGCCATCGGCTTTTCCACGTACACGTGGATGCCCCGTCGCATCGCGAGGACGGCGGGCAGCGCATGGTGGTGGTTCGGCGTGGCGATGATCACGGCGTCGATCGCGTCGCCCATCTCGTCGAACATCACGCGGTAGTCGAAATACTCGCGCGCGCCGTCCATGGACTGCGCCCCGCCCGGAATCTTCGCGATCTTGTTTTTCAAACTGTTCCGCCACTTCGGATCCGGATCCACGAACGCGACGATTTTTTCGCCAATGATGACTTCGATCATTTCGTGCATTCGGTGTCCGCAACCAATCAGCGCCACGCGAATTTTCGCGCCCTGCGCAATCTGCCGACGACGCCCCTGCCCGAATCCAGCACAGCCGATGTTGAAGAGCGGCAACGCCGCCAGCCCCGCCTTGATGAACTCACGTCTCTTCATGCCTGTCGTTCCTTTTCGTATGCCTAACCATCGTGTCCCAGTCTAACATTTCCGTCAGACGGCCTCAATGAAATCTTCAATCAGCCCCTGCATCACGGTCTGCGCGTTCCGCGTGGCGGCTAGCACTTCCTCGTGGTGGAGCGGCACGGGCGAAATGCCCGCCGCCAGATTCGTGACGAGCGAAAGCCCCGCCACCTCCAGCCCCGCCGCGCGGGCGAACACGGCCTCCGGCACCGTGCTCATGCCCACAATGTCCGCCCCCATGTTCCGATAGGCGCGAACCTCCGCCGGCGTTTCATAGACCGGACCCGCCGTAAACGCATACACGCCCTCCATGACGCGCAACCCGCGCCGGCCGGCCACGGTGTGCAGCACGTCGCGCAACCGCTGCGTGTAGATCTCCGTCATGTCGGGAAAACGCGCCCCCCAGACGGGATTGTGCGGACCGATCAGCGGATTCAACCCCACCGTGTTCACATGATCGCGCAGAATCACGAAGTCGCCGGGATGCAACGCCGCGTTGATACCGCCGGACGCATTCGTCAGCAACATTTTCCGCCCGCCCATGCGCCGTGCGAGTTCGACCGGCAGCACGACGGATTCCCAGCCCACGCCCTCGTACCAGTGGCGGCGGCCGCAGAACGCGACAATGCGCCGCCCCGCGCGTTCGTAGAGGACGAATTCACCCGCGTGTCCCGTCACGGTGGCCGCGCCGAATCCGGGAATCGCCGCGTAGGGCAGACGCGCCACCACGCGATCCATGCGCAACGCATCGCCCCAGCCGCTGCCCAGCACAATCGCCAGATCGGGCTTCGCCGCAAAACAGTCCGCCGGCAACGCCGCCGCCGCCCGGTCAAAGAACGTCACGTCCATGCCACACCACCTTTCCATTGAACACCGTCAACACGGGCCACGCGGCGAAACGCCGCCCCGTGTAGGGCTGGTTGACGGATTTCGTTTCAAACGTCTGCGGATCGACAACCTTGTCGGCCTTCATGTCGATTACCGTGAAATTCAACTGCGGGTCGGCACATTCCGCGTGGATCAACCGCGCCGGACCCGTCGTCCACCGCGCCGCCCAATCCGCCGGCGCCATGCCCTCCTCGACCACCAGCGCCTGCCAGGTGGCGGCAACGGCCGTTTCCAGTCCGACAATGCCGTTCGCGGCCGATCGGAAACCGCCGCGTTTCTGTTCGGCCGTGTGCGGCGCATGATCCGTCGCGAAAAGGCCGATCGTCCCGTCCATCACGGCGGCGCGGAGCTCGCGCACGTCCGTCCGCGAGCCGAGCGGCGGCGCCATCTTCCAGTTCGCGTCATCGTCCGGGATGTCCTCGCAGGAGAAGAGCAGATGATGCGGCGTCGCCTCGGCCGTGACGGGCAGTCCTTCTTGCTGCGCGGCGCGGATGAGTTCAACCGTCTCGCCGCACGACAGATGCTGAACGTGAAGGGCGCAACCCGTCGTCCGGCAAATCGAGATGTCGCGGCGCACGGCCTCGACTTCAGCGGCGGGCGGCATGACGGGAAGGTTGAAGCGCCGCGCCACGGCGCAATCGCGCAACACGCCCGCGCCCAGCAGGGCCGGTACGACGGCGTGTTGCATGACGGGCCGCCCCAGTTTCGCCGCACGGCGCATCGCCGCCTCCATTACGGCGGCATCGTCCACGAAAGACCCGTCGTCCGTGAACGCCACGGCCCCCGCCGCCGCCAACGCCTCCAGATCGGCCACATCACGGCCAAGGCGTCCTTTGGAAATGCAGGCCGACGGCGCGATGCGCACGGGCAGGGACGCATCTTCGATTTGTTCGCGCAACCAGGCGACCGTGTCGCCGGCCGGCGTCGTGTTCGGCATCGTCGTCACGCACGTGAAACCGCCCGCCGCCGCCGCGCGCGCGCCCGTCTGGCGCGTCTCCGCGTCGGGCCGGCCAGGGTCGCGGAAATGGACATGGACATCGCGCAGCCCACCCGGCACGATGAAGTAGCGGGTGGCGTCGGCATACTTTTCAAGCAGTTCGTTCAACATGGGCGACCTTTCAGCGGATGCCAAGCACTTTGTGCATCTGGATGGAGAGCGACCAGGGCGGCAGAACGTCCCCGGACGATTTATTGACGCGGGACAGCAGTTTCAACGCCCGACGATAGTGGATGCGGCCGTCCGATTCCAACGGCGAAATGTAGTAGTTGTCCGCCGCGATCCGCGCACGCATCGAACGGCAGAACGGCGCGAGGTCTTCGGATGTCGCCACGATCCGCACTTCGTCCGCCCGGCGGATCATCGCCGCGTCGAGGTAACGCGCGGGATAGTCGGCCTTGGGCGAAACGGCGATGTAGTCGAAATGTTCCGGATGCGCGGGCACACGGACGCCGTTCGTCTCCAGCGCCACCCAGCAGCCCGCCGCCTTGAGCGCCACGACGAGTTCGTCCAGTCCCGGCTGAATCGTCGGCTCGCCGCCCGTGACAATGACAGACGTTTGTCCCAGTTTCCGGACTTCCGCCACAACTTGCGGCGTTGCCAGGCACAACGTCTCGTTCTTGCGCGTGTCGCACCACGGACAGGCCAGATTGCAGGACGCATACCGGATGAACGCGCACGGACGCCCCATGTTGCGCCCCTCGCCCTGCAAGGACGCGAAAATCGCGTGGAGGTGGTGCAGCGCACTCATCGCCGGTACTCCGCGCAGGAATCGGGCGTTTCCCACACGCGCACGGCGTCGAGTCCGGCGATCCGCGCCGCCAGCAGATCGAAGAAACACCGCGCCAAGTTCTCGGCCGTCGACCGATACGGCAATGCAAACGTGCGCATTCCGTGCTTGCCCACGACGGCCGCAATTTCGCTTTCGCCGACGGACGTGCTGTCGTAGATGAACGCATGGTCGCACCGCGCGAGGATTTCCTCTTCGCAGACGCGCTTGAGATCTTTGAAATCGATCACCATGTCCGCCGTCGAATCCGGCGGTTGCGTCACGCGCACTTCCACGCGGTAGGTGTGGCCGTGGAGGTTTTTGCACAGCCCCTGATGGTTGGTCAGCACGTGGGCCGCGTCGAACTTGATGGATTTAGTGACGGTGAGCAAGGTACTCCTCCAATCCCCGGCGGCGCAGACGGCAGGCCGGGCAGGTGCCACAACCGTCGCCGGGTACGCCGTTGTAGCAGGTCAGCGTCTCATGGCGCACGAGATCGAAAATGCCCAGTTTGTCCGCCAACGCCCATTCCGCCGCTTTCGTCATGCGGATGAACGGCGTGACAATGCGCACGGGCCATTCCAGCGCCAAGCGGAGCGTCCGCTGCTGGGCGCGGATGAACGCCGCACGACAGTCGGGATAGCCGGAGAAATCCGTCTCCGATACGCCCGTATAGACGTCCGTCGCGCCAAGCGATTTCGCCCAGACGGCCGCCGCGAGCAGAAAAAACGCATTTCGCCCTTCCACGACGGTCGTTGGACACGACGCGCCCTTCCGCCGTTCGATTTTCATCGTGGGATCCAGCAGCGCGTTCGTCGTGAGATCCTTGTAGAATCCAAACGTGACGACTTTGTGCTGTGCCACACCGAAGCGTTTCGCCAGCCGCCGCGCGAATTTCGTCTCCAGCTGGTGACGCTGTCCGTAGCGGAACGTGATGGCGGACACCTCCGCCGCGCCGTACTTCTTCACGGCGAGCGCCAGACACGTGGCGGAATCCTGTCCGCCGCTCAGTACGACGACGGCTTTCATGGACAGGCCGCCTCCTGCTCGGCCCGTTGGGCCGCGCGCCATTCCTTGCCACGGCTTTCGCGGCGGACGATTCCTTCGCGCGGTTCGTCTTCGGGCGCAATGCGCATCGGCGGCAAGTCCGCGTCGTCCGCCGGCAGCGACTTCCAGGCGGCGGCGTAGATGGGCAGCCCCTGCCCGCGAAACAGCGTCTCGAACTCCGTCCACGCCTCGGGGCCGCGTTCCATCGGCGGAATGCGCATGAACCGCGCATCGGCGGCAAAACAGTCCTCGACGACGTGGAAGTATTCCGCGTGATCCGTCGCGAACTGGATTTCGCCGCCGATTTCCAGGCGCTTCCAAAGCGCGGCAAGAAAGAGCGGGCCGAACAGGCGGTGGGAATGGTGCTTCTTCTTCGGCCAGGGATCGGGGAAGAACACGTAGACGCGCCGCGCGTGGTGCACGGGCAGCAGATACCAAAACGTGTAGAGCGCTTCGAGACGCACGACGTGCGCGTTCGACAACCCCAGACGGCGCGTCTTCGCGTCAAACACGTTCACGCGCTCGCGCATTCGCTCTACGCCGAGGTATTCGCAGTCGGGATGCTGTGCGGCCCGTCCCGTCAGAAAACGGCCGCGCCCGCAGCCGACTTCGATTTCAAGCGGGCGCGACAGATCGTAGAGGGACGGACACGGCAGCGGCCGACACGGATCTTGGACGCGGACGATCATTCGGCGGCGTCCAGTACGGCCAGAAACTTCTCCGGCGGCGGCATTGGGCGGAACGTTTTCGCGGAGACGAAGCAGTGGCGCGTGTAGCCCTCCACGAGCAACTGGCCATTCACGCGCACGTCACAGGCGATTTCAAGACGTACACCCTTGTGCGAACGGCACCACGCCGACACGTCGAGCAGATCGTCATAGTGGGCGGGCTTGTGGTAATCGACCTCGGCATGGACGACGGGCAACATCCAGCCCTCTTCCTCGCACTGGCGGTAGGTGTAGCCACAGGCGCGCATCAGTTCGTTGCGCGCGCGCTCGAAGATGGTCAAGTAGACGCCATAGTAGACGACGCCCATCTGATCGGTGTCCGCATACGGCACCCGGTACTGCATCGTAATCTTTCGCATGACGGACGTATTCTAGCACAAACTCCATGCGGGGTCATCTAAAAGTCCGCCCGACGGCTTCCGGGAATTCCCGAAGACCGTCACTGTACCGCATTGTCACCACACGCACCTACAGGACACGAAATTTTCGACGCGCCGGGTTGTATCATGCGGGCACGGAAGTTCGTTGCTTTCGCTACGGAAAGTTCTGGAGACTCGAAGTTCGGGGGGAGGGGGGGGGAATTGTGGAACGACCGCGCGTCTCCAAGCCTCCGAAACGCCCTGTGGCGAAAGCAACAACGCCCCTACGGCATCTGCTCGCAGACGATTTCGTCGAGCGTGTGCAGGTCCGCGCCCCGGAAGACGTAGACGACCTGATGGAGCGTCGTGCCCCGCGCGAGCGACGGGACGGCGCGCTCGGCGTAGTCCAGCGCGAGGCGCTTGAGGAACGGCGCCCAGTCGCCATCGTAGGCGAACGCGCCCGCGAGGCGCGACCACGCCATCCAGTCGGGTGTCCGCGTCCGGCGGTAGGCGTCGCGCAGGTAGTCGAAGAGCTGGCGGCGGACGCAGACGTTCGGGATCTTGAAGACCGTCTGCCCGCGCCGGCGTTCCTGCATCGACACGATGCCGTAGTAGTGGAAGAGCGAGTGGAAGTTCGCGAGGTCTGAGATCCTGTCCACCAGCGCGTCAATAAAGCGCGCGGAATTGGAAGATGGGAAGCGGCTGTTTACAAAAGAACGTGAATATGAGAGTATGGTGCGGACGAAATTGATTGAGGCTACACGAACAACGAACCGAAGAGAAGAGGAGATTCGGAATATGAACGCAAACTGGAACGTGAACGCAAAACGGATATTCCCCACAGGGGCGCGAACTCGAAAAATGCGGTGGGGCGTCTTTCTCGTCCTGGGCTGTGGGGTGTTGAGTGGTATCGCGGAATCGTCTCCTTCTGCCAAGACACTCCCACGCGAACCCGTAGAAAAGACGGCTTCGGCACAGACGGCCGTCGCGTGGCGGCCAAAAGAACGGTGGCGCGGATTCAACCTGACGGGCATGTTCATCCGCCCGCACGTCGGCGCGAAGTCCACGTTCGCCGAAGAAGATTTCGCCATTGTCCGTGACCTCGGGTTCAATTTCGTCCGTCTGCCGATGGACTACCGCTATTGGATCGCGCACGAAGACTGGGAGCAGATTGATGAAAACGCCGTCAAGCAAGTCGACGACGCGATCATCTGGGCGCGAAAGTACAAACTCCACACGATGCTCAACTTCCATCGCGCCCCCGGTTACACGGTAGCCCTCCCCGCCGAGCCGCGCAACCTCTTCACCGACCCGAAAGCGCAGGAAGTCTGCGCCAAGCACTGGGCGTTCTTCGCCCGCCGCTACCGCGACATCCCGAACGACGACTTGAGTTTCAACCTGATGAACGAACCGCCGGAGGGTTGCACGAACTACGCGGCCATCGTGCGGACGCTTTCCGCTGCCATTCACGCGGAAGATCCCAAACGTTTCATCGTGGCCGATGGCGAGGCGTACGGCCGCCGTCCAAACGCGGCGTTGCTGGCACAGGACGCGGCGCTCGTCGGGCAGGCCTCGCGCGGCTATACGCCCATGTCCGTCTCGCACTATCTCGCGCCGTGGGTCGGCACGCCCAGCGCCAAACCCATGTGGCCCGCGCCCGCCGAAGGGTTCGGCATCCTCTACGCTCCGCAGCAGTCCCGGCCGGGATGGGAAAAGCCGATCCGTCTGCTCGACGTCCCGGCCGGCGAGTTGAGCATTGCGGTCGTCTACTGTTCGGGCGCCAACACCATTCAAATCGACGTGGACGGACAGCCCGCACAGACGATTCTTCTCGATCCGTACAAGGGCGGCCCTCTCTGGCAGGGCGGCATCCACCCCCAGTACAAAATCTGGCAAGGCCGCTACCTCGGCACGGTGAAAATGACCCTCGCACAACCCGCCCGCGAAGTCTCCATCCGCAACGCGCGGGGCGACTGGTTCCGTCTGGACCGCGTGTCCGTCACAGGCGCGGACGGGCGTGTGGCCGCGCGTGACCTCCAATACACCTGGGGTGAGGCGAACGAAAAACCCTACCGCTTCCGAGGGTGGAACGACGGTCTGGCGTTCGTAACCGATGGTGAACGCATGATGGACGCCGACTATCTGCGCGACGTTGTCTATGGCGACTGGATCCGTGCCAAAAACGCCGGCGCCTTTGTGATGGTGGGCGAATTCGGCGCGGCGATGTGGACACCGCACGACGTGACTCTCCGCTGGATCGAAGACATGCTCAAGATCTGGAAGGAACACGACATTCCATGGGCCATCTGGGGTCTGTACGGCCACTGCGGCATTCTCGACGTCAACCGCGCGGGCGTTTCGCACGAAAACTACCGTGGTCACAAACTCGACCGCAAACTGCTCGACCTTCTACAGAAGTACTGACGCTCCCCCGCGTCGGCGGGAGGACGTGCTCAGCGTCCCCGCCGACGCAACGTGCGCAGACGCGCCTTGAACGCGGCAGCGCCAAACGCGAACACGCCCCCGAAATAGGCCCCCGCGCCTACGCAGACGAGGACGGCCAACGCAGCGACGTTCGCACCCACGCCCTGCCAGCCACTCCACGCCAACACCGCCGCGACACCCCGGCGAGCGAACAAAAGCGCCACGCCCATCACCGCTGCCGCCACGCACGTCCGCCCCACAGGCCGCAAAAGCGCGGCAAAGCCTAGTCCGCCGTTCCGCCGGCGGGCGATACGGCCGAGCAGTACGCAGGAAATACCGGCGCAGACGACCGTTGACGCGGCAAGCCCCACGTGCCTCCATTCGACGGGCAGAAACGCCACGGCGAGAATGTTCAACACGGCGTTCAGGAAAACCATTTTCACGCTCACCTGCAACGGCGTCTTCATGTCTTTCTGCGCCTGGAACCACGGCGTCAGACATTTCTGCAAACCAAAGAACGCAAGACCGACGGCATAGCAGGACACGGCGCGCGCGACACGGGTTGTCGCCACGGCGTCGAACGCCTTGCCCTCGTAGATGACCCGCGTCACGTCCGGCGCCAGGACACCCAGCCCCACCGCCGCCGGAATCATGATGAACAGCATATTGTCCGCAGAAGACAGAAACGCCTGCCGCGCCCCATCGACGTCGCCTTTCGCAAAATTCCCCGCGAACGTCGGCAACAAGACGGTGCCAAACGCCACGCCGACGATGCCAAGCGGCAAATCCATCAAGCGATCCGCATAACCGATTACGCCCGCCGCCCACGGAGCGGCCAGCTGTCCCAGCACCTGATCGAGCAGACAGTTGATCTGGATCGCGCCCGCGCCGACGGCGCCGATCAGCGTGTTTTTCCAAACGAGTTTCGTCTTCGGGTCACACCACCCGCGAAAGGAAAGCCCCGGCGCCATCCCGCGCCGCTTCATGCAGGCGAACATGAACGCCATCTGCGCCGCGCCCGCCACGAGAATCGCCCATGCGACAAACGCGGCCCGATCGGCCAGCGACCAGTCGCCGAGAAACGCCAGACACGCCAACGCCCCGATCCAGAACACGTTCAAGAGACACGGCATCAACGACGACGCCGTAAACTTCCCCATCGCGTTCAAAACCCCCATGCCAAACGCCGCGCCGCAGATGAACAACATGTAGGGCAACAGAATGCGCGTCAGACGAAGACTCAGTCCGACGCGGGCGCATTCCGCAGACCCTTTCGCAAACCACCACGGGCAGAACCCAAGAGCGGCCGTGATGCCCAGTACCGAGAGGACGACGAGCGCACCAAGCATACAGAACGCCATCGTCATCACCGTCCGCGCCAACGCCCGCGCTTTTTCAATCTGTGCGGACTCCAACTCGCCTTTGAATACCGGCACGAACGCCGCCGTCAACGCGCCTTCGCCGAAAAGTTTCCGCGCCAAATTGGGAATGGCGAACGCCAACGCGAACGCGCTCTGTTCCCAGCCCGCACCGATGAAACGCGACTGCAGCATTTCACGCACGAGCCCCAACACGCGAGACACCGCCGTCAACGCACTGACAATGGCCGTGTTCTTGAGAATCGAACTCATGCGAAACGCTCCACCGCCCGACTGCGCACGAGCGCATAGCGGCGCGTCCCGTCGGGCGCGACGACAATCGCCGCTGAATCGAGAAACTGAATCCACGTCTCGACCGTGAATGACGGCACAACGCCCTTCGCCACGAGAAACGCGCCGTTGTACAAATCGTGCGTCGTGAAAATTCCCAAGCGCCGCGTGAACCGTTCCAGCACGAACGCCTCCAACCTGTCGCTCGCGGCATGGATTTCGTTGAATCCGATTTGCGTCCCGTGCGCAAGGTAGGCGAACACTTTTTCAAAAAACGACCCGTCGCGGAAGAGTTCGAAGACGGCGCGTTGGTCGGCGAAGTAGAATGAATCGTTACCAAGACACGTGTCCGTGGGCACGTCGGGATTCGCGATTCCCATGCCACGCGCCACGCCAAACGCCGTCATAACCGTCCGCCGTAACGGACTTGCGAAGAACTGCACCTCGTCCGCAAACTCGGCCAGCTTTCCGCTCACCCATTCGCACATGCGCTCGCCCTTCTCCGTAATCGGGAGCGCCTCGCCAAACGTCGGGTCGTCGTGATCGATGTGCGGACGCTCCGCGTGGCGCATCATGAGCAGGACACGGTGGCCGCCGCGCAGAAGCGCGGCGACGTCGGAAATTTCCAGTTCACCTTTCATTTCAGCAGACACGCCACGCGCTCCGGGAATTTGCGGTAGTCGTCGATGTAGATGTAGTCCATGCCCTTGATGCGCACGTGGCTGTCGCCGCCGCCGTCGCCGAAGTCGTCACCAATGAAGATGATCTCGTCGCGCGCGTAGCCCTCGCGCCGGGCGTAGTCCATGATGCAGTCGTACTTGTTGTTGTGCGGCCCTGCGAAGTCGAACGACGTACTGCCGCCGATGAAGACCGAATAGTCCTTAAAAATTTCGCACACCTCCGGATACATGGCGCGGCGCTTCGCGCGATCCGGATCGAACGAGACCTTGTGCTCCGCCGAAGGGGCGGTGCCAAGAAGGCCGAACGTCACCATGCCGGAGGCGTGGAACTCGACAGGCTTGCCCACGTATTCGGTGTAGCCGTATTTCCTACGCAGCTTATCCGTCTCGCGTAGGAAGAACGCCTGGTCGACGTGGTTCGTCTCCTGTTTGACAATCGTGAACTTCCCGTCGATTATTCGCGCCTCCTGCATCCCGTAGTTGGCGAGGATGTCGATTGGATAGCCGCCCATCTGCTTATGGATGCGCGGCGCGTTGCCGGCGCCGACCATGATGCACTTGTACTTCTTCTGGAGACGGTCCAGCACGGCGAGGTTCTCGGGCGGCGGCGCGGTACGGTGCTGGCAGAGCGTCGCGTCGAGGTCGAGGCAGACGAGGCGCTTCTTTGCGCCGCGACGCACCAACGCGGGAGCGGTCTGCGAGAGCAGCCCTTCTTCCCGTCCACACATCTCGAAGACGAGTTCGCCACCGGCGAGAATCTGCGAATGCGTCAATTTGAAGCCGTCCACGACGGCACCGTTCAACGTCACGCGGCAGACGTACTTGTTCTCCCGCGAAAGCCCGAGCGCTTTCACGCGGAAGACGCGGTCACCCGGCAACGTGAACGCGACATCCGGCACCTGCGGAGCGCCGAGGACGTATTCGCCGCCGCACGGATCGAACGGATAGAACCCCGCCGCGCTGAAAAGATACCACGCGCTCATCTGCCCGCAGTCGTCGTTGCCGCAGAGACCATCAACCTTGTTCTGGTAGAACTTGTCGCAGATCTCGCGCACGACTTCCGCCGTACGTACGGGCTGCCCGGCAAACGGGTAGAAGTACGCCACGTGGTGGCTCGGCTCGTTGCCGTGCGCGTACTGTCCGATAAGTCCGGAAACGTCAAGCACGAAACCCGAACCCTCCGTCTTCTCCGGCTGAGCGAAAAGCGAATCGAGCTTGTTCGCGAAGGCGAGCTTTGAACCGAAGAGGGACATGAGACCTTCAGGATCGTGCATGACGTGCCACGTGTACTGCCATGAGTTGCCCTCGGTGAAATCGTTCGGCGTATCCGCACCATGACCGAGGCGGAACGGATCGAACGGCGTCCGCCAGGTCCCTTTCGTGTCGCGACCGCGCACGAGTTGCGCCTTGCGGTCGAAGACGTTGCGGTAGTTCTGCGCCCGGCGGGTGAAAAACGCGGCGTCCTCAACATGGCCAAGCGCGGTGGCGAAGCGCGCAGCGCAGGCGTCGTCGTAGGCGCACTCAAGCGTCCGACTCACGCTCTCGCCGCGAATCTCGTCGAACGGATAGTAGCCATACTTGTCTAGCAGGTCCCAGCGCTCCTTGTGACGGCCAGGGTGGGCGTTGCGCAGGGAGTCGCGGACGGCGGCATAGGCGGCCTTCCAGTCGACCTTTCCGTCTGCAAGGACTTTCTCCACGCTTCCGAGACGGGAAACCTCCTTCAAAAAAGCGTCAACAATGACGGGAACGGAATGCGTCCCGATCATGCACTGGTTGTCCTTGCCCCACAGCGTCCAGATGGGGAGGTAGCCCGCCGCCTGTCCATGGGCGACCATCGTGTTCACGAAAGACGGCACAAGTTCTGGCGCGAGAATCGTGTAGAGCGGATGCGCCGCGCGGAACGTGTCCCAGAGCGAGAGGGTCGAGAAGTAGCGTCCGTCGGGAGACGTGCGTACCTGCCCGTCCGCACCGCGATAACGGCCATCGACGTCCGCAATGTTATTCGGTTGGATGCAGAGATGGTAGAGCGCCGTGTAGAAATTCGCACACGCGTCCGCCGTACCACCCGTCATTTCCATCCGGCCCAGATAGGCGTTCCATGCGGCACGGGCCGTTCGATGAACACCTCGGAAGTCCCAATCGGGAATCTCGGCTTCGAGATTGCGCCGAGCGCCGTCGACATCCGTGGTGGAAAGCGCCACCTTCACGCGCACCGTCTCACCCGGTTCGGCGTCAAACGTCAACACGTAACGCCCTGCCTTCTCGTCCGGCCGGCGCGGCTGTTCCACGCACGTGCGGATCGGATGGTCGGCTTTCAGAACGAAACTGTACTCACGGTCGACCCAATTGCGCACACGGTTGCGTCCGACAAGACCGAAAATGCCATCGGCGCGAACCTCGCTTTCCAACACATGGCGGGTGAGGTTGTTCGGGAAGACGACACCCCACTGCGCATCGACCATCAACTGCGGGCGGCCGCGCTCGCCATAGGCAAACTCATAGATGGCGGCGTGGGGCGTAACGGCGATTTTCACCGCCACGTCCGCATCGTCGAGCGTGACGGCGTAGAAACCCGGCGTGGCCGTCTGCGTCTCCTTGCGGTAGCGGCTCGTGACGCCCGCCGCCAGACCGTCGCCCGACCACGGCATCAACAGCAAGTCGCCGAGGTCGTTGCACCCCGTCCCGCTGAGGTGCGTTTGCGAAAAGCCGTAGATGTTCGTGTCGGCATACCGATACCCACTACAGTAGTCCCACGACTCCGTACCCGTATCCGGCCCGGCCTGGATCATCCCGAACGGATAGGCCGCCGCCGCAAAACAATGTCCATTGAATGCACACCCCACGTAAGGATTCACGTGCTGCGCCAGATCCGGCCGCAGACTCGCACCCAAACACCCCAGTGTCCAAAAGACACTGCCCATAATTGCTTTCAGTTTCATGGCGGAGAGTATAACAAAAACTCCCCTCTGCCACAAACCGCCTAGGGGGGGGGGGAATTGCAATATCTCGTGGCGCAATTTCAGACAAGGGTCAAATACCCCGCAACGGTGAAGTTATGCTATAATTTCCGCTCAACAAAAAAGGAGTCCATATGGGCATTTTCAAGGCATACGACATCCGCGGCATCTACGGACAGGATCTGACGGAAGATATCTTCTACAAAATCGCACGCGCCTACGCGCAGTTCGCGCACGTCAAGAAAGTCGTGGTGGCCCGTGACTGCCGCACGAGTTCCGATTCGCTGTTCGCCGCGTTCGCCAAGGGATTGATGGACGAAGGTGCGACGGTGTTCGACATCGGCCTCGCCTCCACGCCGATGAGCTATTTCGCCAACACGCACCTTCAGGCGGACGGTAGCGTGATGATCACCGCCTCGCACAACACGCGGGAGTGGAACGGTTGCAAACTCTGCAAGGCAAACGCCGTACCGATTTCCGGCGCCACGGGCATTCAGGACATCGAACGCCTCGTCGCCGCCATGTCCGGCCATGAACCGCCGACGGGGACTGGCGAAATCGTGAAGGTCGACGTTTCCCGCGACTACGCCGCACACGTGAAAACGTTTGCCCGTCTCGCGCAGCCCGTCCACGTGGCCATGGACTTCGCGAACGGCATGGGCATCGCCGAATCGGTCGCGTTCACGGACTCGGCACTCACCTACGATTCGCTCTTCGGCGATTACGACGGCAACTTCCCGAATCACGACGCGAACCCGCTTCACGTGGAAACGCTCAAAGACCTTCAGGCACTCATCCGCGCGAACCCCGGTAAATATGCTTTCGGCGTGGCGTTCGACGGTGATGCCGACCGCGCCGGGTTCGTTGATGAAAAGGGCGACATCATTCCGATGGACTTCATGACGGCGCTCATCGCCGAAGACCTCCTCCAGACCCAGCCAGGCGCGGCCTGTTTCTACGATCTGCGTTCGTCCAAGGTTGCCAGCGAAGTGATCGCGGCCGCCGGCGGCAAGCCGATGATGTCCCGCGTGGGCCACAGTTTCATCAAGGCCCAGATGCGTGAAAACGACGCCATCTTCGCGGGCGAACTCTCTGGTCACTACTACTTCAAGGCCAACTCCACGGCGGAATCCTCTTCAATGGCCACGTTCGCCCTCGCGAACATCGTCTCGAAGAACGACAAGCCGCTGAGTGAACTCGTCAAGCCCCTCCGCAAGTACGCACAGAGCGGCGAAATCAACTCCAAGGTAGCGGACGCTCCCGCCGTCCTGGCGAAAATCAAGGCGCAATTCCCCGACCACTTTGAACTCGACGGCGTGTCCGTCGATCGTTGGGACAGCGAAGGCTGGTGGTTCAACGTTCGTATGTCCAACACGGAACCGCTCGTCCGCCTCAACCTCGAAGGCAAGACGCCGGACATCATGGCCGCCCGTCGCGATGCAATGCTGGCGCTCATCCGCGCCTGACACGCAGCGCCTGCGACGGACAGTACTGTTCGCAGGCGCCGCATCCACGGCACTTGGCTTTGTCGACGACGGGAATTTCCACCGTCGTCTTTTTGTTCTCGGCATCGACTGTTTCCTCCGACTTGAGCGAAATCGCGCCGTGGGGACAGCGACGCGCACACAGTCCGCACGAAAGTTTCTCCGTGCAGACCACACACGCCGCGCGATTCCAAACGGCAACGCCTATCGTCGTGCGCTTTTTCGCCTCGACGGTCAATGATGGAATCGCCCCCGTGGGACAGACCTCGCCACAGACCGTGCAATCCGGACGGCAAAAGCCGTGCGTGAAATCCATCTTCGGCATCAAGACGCCCAACGGCCCGTAATCCGAAAATCCCGCCGGCGTTAGGACCCGGTCCGGACACCGCGCCACACACAGGCCACACGCCGTGCAATGTGCCCGCAGCGAGTCCACGCTCGCCCCTGGCGGCGGAATCGTCGTCGCTGCGTCTGCGGCCGCGTGTCCGCGCCAACGGTCTTTCGTCCACAGGCATCCCAGCGCGGCCGCGCCGATCGTGCTTCCGACGAACGCGCGGCGCGACGCGGAAAGTTCTTCCGGCCGTAATCGCCACGGCGGACGCGGACGAAACGCAATCGCCCCATGCGGACACGTCGCCACGCAGTCGAAGCAACGCACACACCGCGCATTGTCCAGCGTCTGCGTCCGCCCATCCAGACATTCCGCCTTGCAGACACGCGAACAAAGTCCGCACTTCACGCATTTCGCCGGATCGATCACGAGACGGACCGCCGCGCCCCTCGACAAAACGGCCAACATCGCGCCCACCGGACAAACCGTGTTGCAGAACACCCGCCCCTTCCACGCGACAAGCCCCGCCAACAACACCAGCGACGTCAGTGCAACCGTCAACCCCGCCAGTCCCTGCCATACGACTTCCCGCTTGAACAACACCACCGCGCCGTCCGTCCCAAACGCATCCGCCAGTAGATTGTTGAGTCCATCGGCCAGCGGACGCAGAACCTGCGAGACGATGCGTCCGAACACGCTGTAAGGTTCAACCAATCCCGCCACGGACACGCCGTTCACGACGACGAGCGCCGCGAACGCGGCCAGCAGAACGCTTCGCACGACCACCCGGTCTGAATGCGGCGCAAACGGACGTTTCCAGAAAAGGCGAACGCAGCGAAGCAGGACGTCCTGCAAGACGCCAAGCGGGCAGAACGTGGAACAGTAGACGCGGCCGAACAGCGCCGTCACCACCACCACAATCGCCGCGCCCAAGCCACAGGCCAGCAACGCCGGTACGAACTGCCAGTCCGCCAGCCATCCGCACCCGCCAAGCAATCCCAAAAAGAACAGCGTGAGCAACGTGAAGGACGCCCCCGCCAGAAGAATACGAAGGGCTCGAAGTTTCATCGCAACGTCCCACCTTTCTTCACATAGTCGGCCTCGACCTGGGCCACCAGATTGGCGATTTTCTCCATCTCCACCGGAATGCGGAACGTCCACTGCGGACACGACACCAAACATTTCTTGCAACCAAGACAGCGGTCGGCGCGCGTCTTCGGAGGAAACGCATTGTTGTACGATGCAAGAAACCGGCGGCGCAGATCCTGGGAATCGTTCGCCCCATTTTCGCTCGGCAACCGTCCGGCCTGCGCCCACTCGTTGTACCAGGCGAACAGTTCCGGAATCCTGACGCCATACGGACACGGATCGCAGTATCTGCATCCTGTACAGGGGATTGACGGATGCTTCATGTACACGGCAATCGCCTCGTCGTAGGTTTTCCGCTCCTGCGCATCGAACGGCCTGAACGTCTCCGAAAGCGTCTCGATGTTCTCCTTGAGATGTTCCAGTTTGTTCATGCCGCTGAAAAGGCAGACGACGCCGGGTTCGGACGCCGCGAAGCGCAATCCCCACCGCGCCGCCGTGTCGCCGGGCCGCGCTTTCTCAAGCACGGCAAGAGACTGTCCGCGCAGATTCGCGGCGCGACCGCCGGCAAGCGGCTCCATCACCAGAACGGCCACCCCACGCTTCGCCGCGACGTCCGCAAGTTTCGCCGCGTCCTTGTTCCATTCGTACTCCATCCGGTTGAGCATGACAAGACACGCCTCAAGATCCGGATTCGCGTCGAGCACCTCGGCGAGGAAATCCGACTTCCCGTGAAAGGACAGTCCCAGATGGCGGATGCGCCCCTTCTTTTTTTCAGAACGCAAATAGTCGAGCACCCCCATCTTCACGTAGACGTCCTCAAAGACGGACTTGCTACCAACGGAGTGCAGAAAGTAGAAATCGAAGTAATCGACCTTGCAGCGTTCCAATTGCTCGGCGAACATCCGCGGCCCGTCCTCGGGCTTCTTCACGAGCCACGTCGGCATCTTGTCCGTGAGAAGATAGCTTTCGCGCGGATACTTGGCAAGCGCCTTGCCGAGAAAACGCTCGCTCTCGCCCTTGTGGTAGACGTAGCCCGTGTCGAACCAGTTCACGCCGTGCGACATGGCGTAGTCGACAAGGCGGCCGGCGGCCTCGTAGTCGACGGAGTGCTTCCCAAAACCCTTCTTCTGCGGAAACCGATCGGCACAACCGAACCCCAACAACGGCAGTTTGACCGCCGGATGCCGCGCCCACGGGCGGACACGCACCTGCGGCTCCGCCGCGCCCACCACATCCGAAACGGACGCGCTCCGCGGCCCCGCGCCGAAACACACGCCAGCGGCCAACGAACATCCAATCGCCTGCCGCCGCGTCAAATTTTGCTGTGTCGTCACATCTTTCATGAACGGCAGTATAACATGACAACATCAAATTAGACAACACTTAGAAACAAAAACGCCCCGAACCTAACGGTTCGAGGCGTTCCTGAAGCCACGTGGGCTTACTTGTTCTTATGGCGCTGAGCCTTCATGCGCTTGTCGTATTTATGCTTCGACATTTTTTTCCGGCGCTTCTTCTTGATGGAACCCATCGTAGACCTCCTTTGCTAAGTATTTGTTGTTTGAGTTATGAGTTAAGAGTCTTGCAACTCATAACTCGTTAGAAAATCACCTTGTTCAGCGGCAGTTCGATGATGCCCGTCGCACCCGCTTCGCGCAGGACGGGAATCAAGTCGCGCACCTTGTGTTCCTCGATTACGGACTCCACGGCGTACCAGTCGGCATCGTTGAGCTTGTTGACCGTCGGCGCATGGAGCGCGGGCAACGCCGCCGTGATCTTGTCCAGATCCTTCGCGGGCGCGTTGAGCTTGAGCAACACGCGCTTCTGGGCGTCGAGCGCTCCCGTGAGCAGCATCTTGAGCTGTTCGAGCTTCGCGCGCTTCGCCGCGTCCGCCCACGCTTTCTTATTCGCAATCATGCGCGTCGTGGACGTGAGAATCGTATCGACGATGCGGAGGTTGTTGGCGCGAAGCGACGAACCCGTTTCCGTGAGGTCGACAATCGCATCGACAAGTTCCGGCGCCTTGACTTCCGTCGCACCCCAGCTGAACTCGACATCGGCCTTCACGCCGTTCTGATCCAGATAACGCTTCACGAGACCGACGGCCTCGGAGGAAATGCGCTTGCCCTCAAGATCCTTCACGGACTTGATCGGCGAATCGTTCGGCACGGCCAGCACCCAGCGAACGGGATTCGACGTGGCCTTTGAATAATTGAGTTCGCAAACCTCTTCGACGTCGCTGCCGTTCTCGTACACCCAGTCGTAACCGCAGATGCCCGCGTCAAGCAATCCCAACTCGACATAACGGGACATCTCCTGCGGACGCAGCAGACGGCATTTGATTTCCGGATCGTCAATGGAAGGAATGTAGGAACGGGACGAACAGGACACGTTGAACCCCGCGCGTTTGAAGAGCGCGAACGTCGATTCCTGTAGGCTGCCCTTCGGCAGACCAAGCACAATTGCCATTTCTCTTTTACTCCAAATTTTTTGCGTTTGATTTTAGCAAAATCCGAAGCATTCCGCAATGGACAAGGCATTCGGATTTTGCCGTGAAACACAGGGGACTAGGCCTGTTCGCCCTCCCCACCGACAACGGCGTCATCCGCCGAATAGCCGTCGACCGTCTGATCCGGCGCCTGGGTCGCGGGAGCCTGAGCCAGCGTGTCGACATTGACCGGCGTGAACGCGGGTTCGTTCTCCTCGCCTTCTTCTTCCGGCGGAATACCCGTCGTGCCGAAGAGTTCGTCGAGCTTGGCCTTGCGTTCGCGGTTCAACTCTTCCATTTCCGCATCGGAAATCGGCTCGCAGAGCGGCACCAACTTGAGGTAGCGATGGAGCGGGAAGCCCGTACCGCCAGGAATGAGGTGACCGAGGATGACGTTCTCCTTGAAGCCGCGCAGTTCGTCCACGCGCCCCATCGTCGCGGCCTCGGTGAGGACGCGCGTCGTGTCCTGGAAGGACGCGGCGGAGATGAAGGAGTCCGTTTCGAGGGCGGCCTTCGTAATACCGAGAAGCGCGGGCTGCGCTTCGGCCGGACGGCGGCCTTCGGCCATCATCTGTTCGTTCACGCGCATGAACGTCTGATGCGTGACCTGCTCGCCCCAGAGGAAGTCCGTATCGCCCGGATTCGTGATGCGAACCTTGCGAAGCATCTGGCGGACGATGATTTCGATGTGCTTGTCGTTGATTTCCACGCCCTGCAGACGGTACACCTGCTGCACTTCGTTGACGAGGTACTTCTGGAGTTCCTGCGGGCCGGACACTTCGAGAATTTCCTGCGGCACGATCGGACCTTCCGTGAGCGGCTGGCCCTTCTTGACGTGGTCGTTCTTGAACACGACGATCTGCTTACCCATCGGAATGAGGTGTTCCTCGGACTGGATGACCTCGTAGTCACCTTCCTTTGTCAGGTCGGCGCCATCAACCAGCGGCAAACGGTCTTCGATGTAGAGCGTACGCTTGCCACGGATGTTCTCGCCGAAACGGACGTAACCTTCGATCTTGGAGATCTCGGCGGCGTCCTTCGGCTGACGAGCCTCGAAGAGTTCGGCCACGCGCGGCAGACCGCCCGTGATGTCGCGCGTCTTGGCTTCTTCACGCGGCGTCTTGGCGAGCAACATGCCCGGCGACGCCTTCATGCCGTCACGCACCATCACAATGGCGCCCGTCGGAATGTCGTGGCTGTCCAGCATCCGCACAACGCCGTCCTCTCCGCGTCCGCGAATGACGATCCGCGGATGGAGGTTGGATTCGGACGTCGGCAGCACGACGAGGGTCTTCGCGCCCGTGGCGCGGTCGGTCTCCGTCTTGACGGACACGTCTTCCTCGAAGTCCTCGAACTCGATCGTGCCATGCGCCTCGGAGAGAACCGGCACGGAGTGCGGATCCCACGACGCGACCTTCTCACCCTTCTTGACGGCCGCACCATCCTCGACGGCCAGCACCGAACCCATCTGCAACGGATAGTTGTCAAGACGCGTCTGCCCGTCCTTCGACCAGATTTCAAGTGCGCCGTTCTTGTTGAGGACGACTTCCTTGCCTTCGTCGTTCTTCACCTTACGGACGTCGACAAGCTTGACAACGCCTTCATTCTTCAACACGATTTCCGGGACCTTCGCGGTCATGGACGCCGTACCACCGATGTGGAACGTCCGCATCGTGAGCTGCGTACCCGGTTCACCGATGGACTGGGCCGCGATGATACCCACCGCCGTGCCGATTTCCACCTGGCGGCCCGTCGAGAGGTCGCGGCCGTAGCACTTCGCGCACATACCGTATTCGGCATCGCACGTAAGACCCGAACGAATCCAAACCTTCTCCACGCCATGCTGCGTAATCTTGTCGCACGCCGCCTCGTCGATTTCGTCGTTCGCGTAGACGAGCACTTCGTGCGTCTTCGGATCTTCGATGTCGAGCAGCGCGGTACGGCCGAGCACACGGCTGGCGAGCGTGGCCTTGACTTCGTCGCCTTCGACGATCGCCTCGACCTCGATGCCGTTGACCGTATTGCAGTCTTCCTGCGAGATGATCACGTCCTGCGACACGTCCACGAGCTTACGCGTCAGATAACCCGCGTCGGCCGTCTTCAACGCCGTGTCGGCCAGACCCTTACGGGCACCGTGGGACGAAATGAAGTACTCCAACACGGAGAGGCCTTCGCGGAAAGAGGCGGTAATCGGGCGTTCGATGATGTTACCGGACGGGTCGGCCATGAGGCCGCGCATACCAGCGAGCTGACGAATCTGAAGTTTCGAACCACGGGCCTTCGAATCGGCCATCATGAAGATCGGGTTCAGTTCCGTCGGATTCTTGTTCTCTGGCGAGATGTTGCGGTCAATCGTCTTGTACAGTTCGTCGCCGATCTTCTCCGTGGCGGCCGACCAAACGTCGACGATCTTGTTGTGGCGTTCACCGGCGGTAATGATACCCTGCTGGAACTGCCCGTCGATCTTCGCGACTTCGGCGGCGCTCTTGGAAATCACTTCGTCCTTGATGGCCGGACGAATCATGTCCTTGAGACCCATGGACGCGCCGGAAACCGTCACGTAGTGGTAACCGAGATCCTTGAGGTCGTCAATCAGCTTCACCGTCGCGTCATGGCCCGCCACACGGTGGCAGTCCAAAATGAGGTTGCCGATCGTGGACTTCGTAACCTTGTCGTTCCAGAAGCCCATCTCCTCCGGGAAAATCGCGTTGAAAATCACGCGACCGGCCGTCGTGACAATCGTGCGCGGCGTCGGATCGCCGTGCGGACGCCCCATCGTGCCGAAATCCGGGTTGCGGAAACGGATGAGACTCTGGTAGCCAATCGCGTGTTCGGCGATACCGAACTCGACTTCGCCAATGTCGTTGAAGAGCGGCAGATGGATGTCCGAGAAATCGCACTTGCCGACGATACGGTTTTTAAGCTTGTCCTGCTGGCTGGGCGTCGTGAGGAAGTAGATGCCCAAGCAGACGTCCTGCGTCGGCGTCATCACGGACTTGCCGGACGCCGGCGAGAAGATGGACGTGGCCGCGAGCATCATCAGGCGGGATTCCATCTGCGCCTCGATGGAGAGCGGCACATGCACGGCCATCTGGTCACCGTCGAAGTCGGCGTTGAACGGGGTACAGACCATCGGGTGGAGACGAATGGCCTTGCCTTCCACGAGCACCGGCTCAAACGCCTGGATCGACAGACGGTGCAACGTCGGGGCACGGTTCAGGAAGACGGTCTTGTCCTTAATGACCTCTTCCAAGCTTTCCCAAACCTGATCGTCATGGTGCTCGATCAACTTGCGCGCCGTACGAACCGTATGGCAGATGCCTTTGTCCTTGAGCGCACGGATGATGAACGGCTCGAAGAGGCGAAGCGCCATTTCCTTCGGCAGACCGCACTGCGGCAAACGCAGTTCGGGGCCGACGACGATCACGGAACGCCCGGAATAGTCCACGCGCTTGCCGAGGAGGTTCTGGCGGAAGCGGCCCGTCTTGCCCTTCAAGATCTCGGAGAGCGACTTGAGCGTACGTCCGCTCGGTCCCGTCACGGCGCGGCCGTGGCGGCCATTGTCGAACACCGCGTCGACCGCCTCCTGAAGCATCCGCTTTTCGTTGCGGATAATCACATCCGGCGTCTTGAGCGCCAGCAGGTTCTTCAGACGGTTGTTGCGGTTGATCACGCGGCGGTAGAGGTCGTTCAAGTCGGACGTCGCGAACCGGCCGCCTTCCAACGGCACGAGCGGACGGAGTTCCGGCGGAATGACAGGCAAACAGTCGAGAATCATCCATTCGGGCTTCCCGCCCGACGAACGGAATCCCTCGACCACTTTCATGCGCTTCGCGATTTTCTTGCGGTTCTGCTTGGAGCGGGTGCTCTGCATCTGCTCTTCGAGATCGACCATGAGCTTGTCGAGATCGACCTTCCTGAGCAACTTGCGCACGGCCTCCGCACCCATCTCGGCCTTGAACACGTCGCCGTATTTCTCCACGGCATCGTTGTAGTCGGCCTCCGACAGCACCTGCCCTTCCTTCAACGGCGTCGGGCCGGGCGTGATGACCAGCCAATCCTGATAGTAGAGGACGCGCTCAAGCTCGCTCGACGTCTTGTCGAGCATAAGGCCGATGCGGGACGGGTTGCACTTGAAGAACCAAATATGGCTCACCGGCACGGCGAGTTCGATATGGCCCATGCGCTGACGACGAACGGACGACAACGTCACCTCGACGCCGCAGCGATCGCAGACCATGCCCTTATTCTTGATGCGCTTGTACTTGCCGCAGGCGCACTCCCAGTCGTGGGTCGGCCCGAAGATCTTCTCGCAGAAGAGGCCGTCCTTTTCGGGGCGGTACGTGCGGTAGTTGATCGTCTCCGGGTTCTTCACCTCGCCGTGGGACCAGGCGCGGATCGTCTCGGGCGAGGCCAGCGACACCTTCACCGCATCGTAATGGACCGACGCGCTATACTGGCCGCCGAAGATTTCGCTCGCGTTATAGGGATTCATCTGAATTTTCTCCTGTCACGAAATTCCGATTAAAGGGTGAAACCGCCGACTTCCGAAACGGGCGAAGGCGTGGCGGCAAGCGGTGCGAGCGGTGCCGCGGCCGGCGCCACCGCGTGTGCGGCGGCCTGCTTTTCGGCGTTGCCGCCCAGCAACTGCATGTCGATGCAGAGACCGCGCAGTTCGTGGATGAGCACGGAGAAGGACTCCGGCATTCCGGATTCAAGCACGTTCTGCCCCTTGACGATCGACTCGTAGATGCGCGTACGACCCTGCACGTCGTCGGACTTGACGGTGAGCAGTTCCTGCAAGGCGTAGGCCACGCCGTACGCCTCAAGCGCCCACACTTCCATTTCGCCCATACGCTGGCCGCCGAGCTGGGCCTTGCCGCCCAAAGGCTGCTGCGTGACGAGCGAATAAGGCCCAATCGCACGGGCGTGAATCTTGTCCGTGACGAGGTGGTGCAGCTTCAACATGTAGATCACACCGACCACGACGCGCTGGGCGAACGGTTCGCCCGTCATACCATCGTAGAGCACCGTCTTGCCGTCCGGGTTGATCCACGCGCATTCGCCCTCTTCCTTCTCCTGAATCGCGCGCGCCTCCTTGAGTGCCGCATCGATTTCGGATTCCTGCACACCGTCGAACACGGGCGTCGCCGCATGGAAACCGCAGAGACGACACGCGAGACCCAAATACGTTTCGAACAGCTGACCGAGGTTCATACGCGACGGCACGCCCAACGGGTTCAGCACGATGTCGACCGGCGTACCATCCGGCAGGAACGGCATGTCGCAGCTCGGCAGGATGCGGGAGATGCAGCCCTTGTTACCGTGACGACCAGCCATCTTGTCGCCGACGGAGAGGTTCTTCTTGTCGACGAGGTAGACGCGCACAGATTTCACGACGCCACCCTCGTTCGGCAGATCGGTGAACCCGTCGTCGTTCAACTCGTCGGCCGCGTCGTCGATCTCCGCGAACTGAGCCGCGAACGGTTCCATGATCTGGTCGATCTGATCGCGCTCCGGACTGTCCTTGATCTGATAACGGTCGTGAGCCTTGGCGAGTTTCACAATCTGCGCCTTGGTGATCTTGTGGTTCGCCGGGATGATCGGCTCCGTCGTGTCCGCATCCAGCACGTCCACCGAGACCTTCTTCCCCAGGAACGCCCCAGAAAGGGCCTTCGCCAGTTCCGCCTCGACCTTCGCGCACTTCTCCTTGCGCTTCTTCTCAGCTTCACGCAGGGCCTTCTTGCTCGGCTTTTCGCCGTCAAGCCCCGCCGAGGCGCGCGCCAGTTCCTGACCTGTCGTGACCTTCACGGCCATCACAATGCCCGTCGTGCCCGGCGGAACCGTCAAAGACGTATCACGCACGTCGGCGGCCTTCTCGGCGAAAATCGCGCGCAGCAGACGCTCTTCCGGAGTCAGTTCCGTCTCGCCCTTCGGCGTGACCTTACCGACAAGAATGTCGCCCGGATGGACTTCCGCGCCCACGCGGACAATGCCGTCGGCATCGAGGTTCTTCAACGCATCCTCGCCGACGTTCGGAATGTCGCGGGTGATTTCTTCCGGCCCGAGCTTCGTCTCACGCGCACCGCAGTCGAACGTGACGATGTGGAGCGACGTGAGGACGTCTTCGCGCACCAGACGTTCGTTCACGAGGATGGCGTCTTCGAAGTTGTAGCCGCGCCACGACATGAACGCCACGAGCAGGTTCTTGCCGAGGGCGAGTTCGCCCTGATCCGTCGCGGGGCCGTCCGCCAGACAGTCGCCCACGTCCACCTTCTGCCCGTGCTTGACGATCGGCTTCTGGTTGAAGCACGTGCCGGCGTTGCAGCGGCGATACTTCTGAAGCGTGTAACGGCGAACGCCCTTCTTCGCTTCCTTCTCGAAATCGTAAAGATCCGGATTCTTCGGATTCGGCTCGACACTCGACGGCAACGACCCGTCGGCCGTCGTGAGGATGACGTCGGCGGACACGTAGGCCACGACACCCGGTTCCTCGGCCGTGACGACCACGCGGGAATCCTTCGCCGCAACGCCTTCCAGACCCGTCCCGACGTACGGACGCTCACTGCGCAACAGCGGCACGCCCTGACGCATCATGTTCGCGCCCATGAGCGCACGGTTCGCGTCGTCGTGTTCAAGGAACGGAATCAAGCCGGCGGCGATCGAAATCACCTGCATCGGCGACACGTCCATGTACTGAACCTGGTCGGCCGGCTTGTCGCAGAACTCCGTCTTGTAACGGCACGTCACCTTCTTCTCGGCGAACGTCCCGTCCGCGTTCAACGGCGCGTTCGCCTGGGCGATCACGTACTGTTCTTCGACATCCGCCGGCAGATACTCGACAACATCCGTCACCTTGCCGTCCTTGACGACACGGTAGGGCGTTTCGATGAAACCGAAGCGGTTGACACGCGCGTAGAGGCCGAGCGAGGAGATGAGGCCGATGTTCGGACCTTCCGGCGTCTCGATCGGGCAGATGCGGCCGTAGTGGGACGGATGCACATCGCGGACTTCAAAGCCCGCGCGTTCGCGGGAGAGGCCGCCGGGACCGAGGGCGGAAATACGCCGCTTGTGGGCGAGACCCGACAGCGGATTCGTCTGGTCCATGAACTGGCTCAACTGCGAGCGCGTGAAGAAGTCCGTCACCACGGACGAAAAACTCTTCGCGTTCACGAGACGCGCCGGCGTGAGCGCCTGGCCGCTCGCGGCGTCGTGCATTGTCATGCGCTCGCGAATCAAACGCTCCGTGCGGGCGAGACCCACGCGGCACTGATTCTCAAGCAATTCACCCATCGTGCGGATGCGGCGGTTGCCGAGGTGGTCGATATCGTCCACCGTCTTGCGGCCCATGAAGATGTCGAGCAGGAGACGCACGGACTCCACCACGTCCATGCCGGAGTTGTGCAACGTACGCAGTTCTTCGGGGACCTGCCCGGACAAGCCGAGCTTCATGTTGATCTTGTGACGACCGACATAGCCGAGATCGTAGTGGGACAACTCGAAGAAGAGGTTATGCATCAACCGCTTCGCGTTTTCAAGCGACGGCGGATCGCCAGGGCGCATCCGCTTGTAAATGTCCTTGAGCGCGTCCTCGCCGTTGCGAATGCCGATCTTCGCGTCTTCGCGGAGCGTCTTGATGAGCGTGCCGTTGTCCATGGACACGTCCACGACATCGACCGACGCCAGCCCGGCGCGGGCGACCTGCTCCATCATCACCGGCGTAACAGGATCGTAGCGACGCGCGATCACGTTCTGCGAATCCGTGTCCACCAGGTCTTCCTTCATGACCAGCATGTGGAGATCGCGCTCCGTCCACTTGCGCGACGTGTCCAGCGTCTTGAATTCGTAGAAGAGCTTGAGGATTTCCTCGTCCGACCCGTACCCCAGCGCACGGAGGAGCGTGGTGGCGAAGAATTTCCGACGACGGCGGCGCTGATCCATGAAGCACCACATCACGTCGTTCGTATCGAACATGATCTCGATCCAGGAACCGCGGTCCGGGATAATGCGGACAGACAGCAACGGCTGGCCGTTCGCGTGGATCATGCGTTCGGTGCTGATACCAGGGCTACGGTGCAACTGGCTGACAATCACGCGCTCCGCGCCATTGATGACGAACGCACCATCGTCCGTCATCATCGGGATCTCGCCGAGAAAGACCTCCTCGTCCGTCGACTCGCCGTTCGTATCCTTCAAACGGAACGTGGCCACGAGCGGCCGTGCATACGTCTCGCTCTCGTACATCGCCTCCTGACACGTGTACTTCGCCGGTTCCAGACGGTACTTCACGAAATCCAGCGTGTAACGCCCGTCATAGGACTGAATCGGGAAAATCTCTTTGAAAATCGCCTGCAGACCATGATCCGCGCGCTTCGCCGGCGGCACGTCCTCCTGGAGGAACTCATGATAGGACTTCGTCTGAATCTCAATCAGATCCGGCGGGTCGTACGTATTCTGCAACTTGCCGAATACCTTGCGTTCAGCTTTCATCGAGCTTACCTTTCAGTCTACAATAACAAGTTAAAAATGCGAAAAAATCGACAACTTCCGCCGCGAATGAAGTGTGGTAAGCGACCACTTTGTTAACTGTTTCAACGGCGAAGGGGTAGTATATCAAAAAATACGGCGTGAAAACAAGTGGGGAAACGGAAAATGGAAGAAAAAACGCCGCCCCGAAATGGGACGGCGTTTTTTTGGATCATCCGCGTACGCGGACGTCGATTAAAACTCGAAGCCTTTGCGGATGTAGGGCTTCACGAGTTCGTTCGCGGCCTTGACATCGAAGGACTGCGACTTCGAGCACCACTTGAGCTTGCCCGGCACCTGCTGCGCGATGCAGCCGACGAGAATGCCTTCCATCTGCGGGATGGAGTATTCGATGTCGGCGAAGCAACGCGAATTCGTCTGCGCATAGGGCTTGCCCACGCCGTTGATGGCGTCGAGGAACTCGATGTAGTGGCCGGTGGCGAAACCGGACATCTGAACGGACGACTTGCCCGATGCGGCGGTGGAGCCGGAACGGAACGGAATCGAACGCGGCACGGCCTTGGCGGCCTCGTGCTGGAAGACGTCCTTGAACTCCTTGTCGTCGTTCAGCGCGATCGCACACTTGGCGCCGTAGTCGTCCTGCATCAGGACCGCGCCCTTCGTGCCAATCATGTAGCAGCCGGTATCCGGCACCTTGCCCTCGTGCGTCTTCGCCCACTTCGGCATGATCGCCGCATCCGGCTTGACGTTGCCGTCGTGCCAGTAGAGCGTGACGGCCGGCAGCGTGACGCCCGGACGCACCTTGGACTCACGCGCCTTGTAGGTGAGCTTCACAACGGACTTGAGCGGATAGGCGATGTCGTTCTTGGACTCGATCTTGATGCACTCCGCATCGGAGACGCCGCCGAGTTCAAGGCCGCGAAACGCGAGGTTCATCGTGTGGCAGGCCATGTCGCCGAACGCGCCGCAACCGAAATCGAAGAAACCGCGCCACGTGAACGAGTGGTAGACGTTCTTGCCGAGCTTCCAGGGATCGTAGACGTCCGCATCGGCCGGATACTTGTCGAGGAACGGACGCGCCTTCGCCGTCGCCAGCCAGGCGTCCCAGTTGAGACCGTCGCGGATCTTCTCGCCGTTCGGATGACCCTTCACCCACTTCTCGACGGCCTTGCCCTGCGGCCACACGGGACGGTTCGTCCACACGTAGACTTCCTTCACGTCGCCGATGATACCGCTCTGAAGAACTTCGGTACAGCGGCGCATCGAATCGAGCGACGACCCCTGGTTGCCCATCTGCGTGATGACGCCGTGGCGGCGAGCCGTCTTGTTGAAGTAGTCGAGTTCCCAGAGCGTGCGCACGAGCGGCTTCTGGACGTACACGTGGATGCCCATCTTCATCGCCTGGATGGCGACCGGGGCGTGGACGTGGTCCGGCGTGGAAACCGTCATCGCCTCGACGCCGAGCTTCACGCAGTTGTCGAGCAGCTGGCGATAGTCAGTGAAGAACGGGACCTTGGTCACATCGAAGTCACGCAGGAATTCCGGCAGCTTGCCCTTTTTCTTCTTGTCGGCAATGGCGGCGGCGGCGTTCTTGATGGCATTCGCGTCCGCATCGCAGAACGCGACCATTTCAACGAGGCCGCTCTCCAGCATCGGCATCCAGTCCGAGAAGCCCTTGCCCATCACGCCGCAGGCGGCGAGCTTGATCTTCTGAGACGGATCGTGAATCGGTGCGCGGCGCACACTGCAGCACCCCGCGAAACCAGCCGCCGTCGCGGCGCCCGCCATGCCCTTGAGAAAACCTCTTCTGTTCGTCCTCATTTCACACGTTCCTTTTTCTTTGGCTGTCTTCCGGCATTCGCACCACGCGAAAACCTTCCGATGAACTTGCTCTATTCTATCAACTCGAAGGGCATCCTGTCCATGCCAAAATCTAGCACCGTTTGACATGACTGGCAGGAGTAACTTTCCGAACTGGCACGGACGTACGAGGAAGCATTACGACGCCAAACGCTGTTATGCCATAAGACGTCTCCCACGCCGCGTGATTCCGCTACGACGCGAACATATGTGGTATAATGGCGTCCACAATTTAGTACTCTTTAACAGGCAACTGAGAAGACAGCATGAAAAAGAATATTGCAGTGATTGCGGGTGACGGAATCGGGCCGGAAATCGTCGGCGAGGCCGTCAAAGTCTTGAAAGTCGTGGCGGAAAAGTTCGGTCATACGTTCACGTTGGACGAACATCTCGTGGGCGGTGCGGCGTATGACGCGACGGGCGACTGTCTGCCGGACGCGACGCTCGCGGCCTGCAAGGCGGCGGATGCCGTGCTGCTGGGCGCCGTGGGCGGGCCGAAGTGGGATTCCCTGCCCGGTCCCCAGCGTCCCGAAAAACGCGCGTTGCTGACCCTCCGCAAAGAACTCGGCCTCTTCGCAAACCTGCGTCCGGCCAAGGTCTGGGCGCCGCTCAAGGACGCCAGCCCCCTGAAACCCGCCATCATCGGCGATGGTCTCGACCTCCTCGTCGTGCGCGAACTCACGGGCGGCGTCTACTTCGGCGACCACGTACGTGCGGCGGACGGACAATCCGCCTACGACCGGATGCCCTACTCCGTGACCGAAATCGAACGCATCGCCCGCGTCGCGTTCGAGGCCGCGCGCAAACGTGGCGGAAAAGTGACGAGCGTCGACAAGGCAAACGTCCTCGAAACGTCCCGCCTCTGGCGCGAAACGGTGGCCCGCCTCCACGCCGCCGACTATGCGGACGTCACGCTCGACAACCTCTACGTGGACAATGCGGCCATGCAGCTTGTCCGCGCCCCGCAGCAGTTCGATGTGATCCTGACCGAAAACATGTTCGGCGATATTCTGTCCGACGAAGCGTCGCAGATCACGGGGTCGATTGGCATGTTGCCGTCCGCCTCCCTCCGCGCCGACGGCTTCGGCATGTACGAACCGATCCATGGTTCGGCGCCGGACATTGCCGGCCAGGACGTCGCGAATCCGTTGGCGACAATTCTCTCCGCCGCCATGATGCTCCGTTTCACGTTCGGCCTCGCGGCCGAAGCAGACGCCATCGAAGCGGCCGTTGGCAAAGTCCTCGCCGGACCGCTCCGCACGGGCGACATCGCCCACGACGGTTGCACGAAGGTCGGCACGAAGGCGATGGGTGCGGCCGTAATCACCAACCTCTGAAAGGACGCGAACCATGTCTTCTTTCGATGAGCGGGCCGAAATCGTGGCGCACACCGAAGCGGGGCCGGGCTACCGGTTTCTCGTCCTCGCCGCGCCGCGTCTGGCGGCCGCGCTGACGCCCGGCCAGTTCGTCCACGTGCGTGTGCCGACGCTGGAGGCCAGTGCCCTGCGGCGGCCGTTTTCGGTGTTCGACGCGGACGACGGGCGCGTGACGTTGATGTATAAAATCGTCGGGCGCGGCACGGCGGCACTGGCCACGTCCCGCGTGGGTGATTTCGTCGATGTACTGGGTCCGCTCGGACACGGTTTCCCGACGACGTGCGCCGGAACGCCGCTGCTCGTGGGCGGCGGCTACGGTGTGGCGCCGCTCCACTTCCTCGCCAAACGCCTCCGCCATCCGCAGACGACGCTTTTCGTGGGCGGACGGACAAAGGACGACCTGCTCGCGCTCGACCGGTTCGCCGAACTGGGCGTGGCCGTGCGCACGGCCACGAACGACGGCAGCGCGGGCGCGAAGGGTTTCGTCACGGAACCGCTCGACGCCGCACTAACCGATTTGCGGACACGCGGCGAGCACTTTGAACTGTTCACGTGCGGGCCGGACGGTCTGCTGAAGGCCGTGGCCCAGCGCGCGCTCGACGCGGGAATGCCGGGTTGGATTTCCATGGATCGCCACATGATCTGCGGCGTGGGCGCGTGTTTCGCCTGCATTCAGCCGGTCAAGGGCCCCGATGGAACGCCCGTCAACGCGCGGTGCTGCGTGAACGGGCCGGTGTTCAAAGCCTCGGAACTGATCTGGAGTTGACGACCATGGTGGATTTGAGTGTAAATCTGGGCGGACTCGCCATGCGGATGCCCGTGACGACGGCGAGTGGCACGTTCGGGTACGGTACGGAGTACGTGGACGCGCTCGACTATACGAAACTCGGTGCGGTGACGGTGAAAGGCGTCCGCCGCGATCTCTGGCCGGGCAACGCGATGCCCCGTCACTGCGAAGTGCCGGGCGGCCTCGTGAACGCAATCGGCCTGCAAGGGCCGGGCGTCGCCGCGTTCATCGACCACTATGTGCCGCATTACGTGCGCACAGTCGGCGCCGCGCTGCCGATGATCGTGAACATCTGGGGCGGCTCGGTGGAGGAGTACGCCGATGTGGCGGCGAAACTGTCGACGGTCGGACATCCCGTGGATGCGATCGAGATGAACGTGAGCTGCCCGAACGTCAAGGCCGGCGGTCACACGTTCGGACAGGATCCCGCCGTCCTCGCCCGCGTCGTCTCGGCCGTTCGCGCCGCGACACACTTGCCGCTGATCGTGAAACTCGCGCCGAACGTGCCGGACGTCGCGCCCTACGTCAAGGCGTGCGCGGACAACGGCGCCAACGCGCTCGCGTTGATCAACACGATTCCGGCGATGGTGATCGACATCGAGACGCGCCGGCCCGTGCTGGGCAACCGAACGGGCGGCCTGAGCGGACGCTGCGTCCACCCCGCCGCCGTGAAAGCCGTCTACGACGCCCATCGTTGCACGAACCTGCCGATTCTTGCCATGGGCGGCGTCTACGAAGCGAAGGACGCCATTGAATTCTTCCTCGCGGGCGCGACGGCGGTAGCTGTCGGCACGGCCACGTTCACCGACCCCGGTACGGCCGCGCGTGTCTGCGACGGCGTGGCGGACTACTGTGCGCGCAAGGGCTTTGCGTCGGTGCGCGACCTGACGGGCGCCCTGGACGTTTGACAACGGAATCGAAACGACGTTGCCGGATGAACGCGCTTTGGGATAAGTTGACCGACCGTGCGGCAGGCGCGGCGCTTCTGTTGACGGCCGTCGTCGCGTCGGTCGCGTTCGCCTGCATGGGCGCGGATCGGGCGTTGGCGGCGATGCGCGGCACGGGTCCCCGCAGTGCGCTAGCCGTGTACGCGCTTTTCTGCGGTCTCGCGGTGGTGCGAAATAGCCGCAGCGGATGGGCGGCATTCGCGGCACGTCTGCCCGCATGGCTCTTCCATCTGGGGTTCGCCCTCGTGCTCGGCGGCTGGCTCTACAACGCCGTCGCGGGAACGCCCGACGGCTATCTGAAACTTCATGCCCGGCAGACGGGCGCGGTGGACGATGCGTTTGAGTTCGCGCTGGATGAATTCACGATCGACCGATGGGCGGACACGGAAACGGTGCGCCAATACACGAGCCGGGGCCGCGTCCTGCCGGCAGGTGGGACGGAAAGGGGCGTACGTGGCGAACCCGTGGCAATTTCCGTCAACCATCCGCTCGTGAAAGACGGCTGGTGGGTCTACCAGAGTTCCTATCAGGAGGTAGAGAATCCACACACGGGAAAGCCGTTCTATTTCACGGTTCTGAATTGCGTGAAGGACATCGGTCTTCCGTACGTGTTCGTCGGCGGCGTGTTGCTCTTGCTGGGCGCGTTCGGTTCGGCCGTGCGTTTCTTCCGTGTGGGCGGTCTGCCCTGCGAACATGTATCCGCGCCGGACGCCCCCCGTTCGGGATTCGGACGAGTCGTTCGCGGCCTCTATGCGACAACGTTTCTGGGCATTGCGGCGATGCTCGTCCATCGGGGACTTTCCACAGGGCATCCGCCGATGCAGAACCTGTACGAGTTTTTAATGTGTTCGGCGGCGTTGTTGCCCGTTCTGACGTTCGTTTCCGCGCGGGTCGACCGACAGGACACATTACGGACGGATGCGGCCTTGCTCGTGCTCGTGATGATTCCCGTCGGGTTCGCGATGGACGGCGAGGTTCGCCGTCTGATGCCGGCGTTGCAAAGTCCGTTTTTCGTGCCGCACGTGGGCGCGTACGTGTTAGGATATCTGCTGCTCGTCCGCGCGGCGTTCGGCGCGGGGCGGCGTCTGGTGGGCGTAGGGTTCTTCCTGCTCACGCTCGGACTCGTGCTCGGCGCCGCCTGGGGAAAGGTCTGCTGGGGGCACTGGTGGCAGTTCGACCCGAAGGAGATGTGGTCGCTTGCCACGTGGTCCGTCTACGCCGCCTATTTTCATCTGCGGCCGCGCCTCTCGCCGAATGCGGAACGCGCGTTCCTCGTGGCCGGCGCCGTGATGATTGTCCTCACGCTTACGTGGATCAATCTCTCGCGTCTCTTCACGGGAATGCACAGCTACGCTTGATTTCCGCAGACGACGACCGCGACTGCGGCGCACATACCCAGACGAGGGTTTTTGGACGAACCAACTCAGTCTGCATACCAACAGAGAGATAAATGGAACAAAAATGTGGTGCCGGAGGAGGGACTCGAACCCTCACGTCCTCGCGAACGGCAGATTTTGAGTCTGCTGCGGCTGCCATTACGCCACTCCGGCAAAAAGGATGAATAATATCCTCTCTTCAAGCGAAGAACATAGGGAAGTATATCAAACTTCCCTCCGAAACGCAATCGGGAAGTTGTAATATCTCGTGGGACAGCAAAAGGAAAGGCGGCGACTACGATACGACGATACAAAAAGAAGAACCAGAACCTTCCCCATGGGGGAGGCCACCGGCGACGGGAAAGCAAGACCCACGGCGACCGCAAATCGTGTATGGTAGGTGAGGCCAGACAGCCTGTCATGCAAAAGACGGACGTCATGAGCAAGAAAAAGAATGGTATGCACAAGGCTCTGGGGGGACAAGCTGACGGACGAGGAGCGCGAAACGCCAGGGACAGCATGGAACGCCTACGTCCGTCAGATCTCGCTGCGGAGTTTCGCCAAAATCCACGGCGATCTGGCGGCAGAAGTACAACCGGAACACGGACAGCAGGACGATTGGAAAGACAAAGGTACGGAAAAAACTTCCCATCGTCCAGAGCGCCACCACGAGCAACGATGTGAGCTCCTCGACCAGAATCGGCTCGACAGCGTATTCAAAACCAGAACCTACTACACAAGAGCCATGCGGCCAATGAGAAGGGAGTTGTCGAGAATTACAGCCGCCTCGTCAGGAGATGACATCCGAAGGGGATGAACTTCAGCCACTCCACAGGACACAAAGTCTGGCGGTCCAAGAACAGGATCAACTCAATGCATCGGGAATCACTCAACGGAGAGACCGCGTATACCTACGATTCACATCGAACCCAGATGATTTAAACAGTTTTTGCCGCCCCACCTTCTTTCCAAGCCCCCATTCACGCGCCCGCGAGGGGCGCGACTATCTGAAAATTCAATGCTACAGAAAGGTGTATGTTTCAATTCACGCGCCCGCGAGGGGCACGACGAAGGAACCGGCGAAACCGGAACGTCTTGTCAACGTTTCAATTCACGCGCCCGCGAGGGGCGCGACGGCGGTTGATGGCCGAATCACATTGCAAGCGCGAGGTTTCAATTCACGCGCCCGCGAGGGGTGCGACAAAGATCACGACCAGGGACGGGATGACGGAGGAGGTTTCAATTCACGCGCCCGCGAGGGGCGCGACAGAGCGCGGAGCGCGTTTCGTCTGCCCGTAATGCTGTTTCAATTCACGCGCCCGCGAGGGGCGCGACTCTACCCCGGCGGCGTTCTCGTCCAGGGCGGCGTTTCAATTCACGCGCCCGCGAGGGGCGCGACCGATGGCCAGCCCGGACGGGTCGAAAAGATTGACGTTTCAATTCACGCGCCCGCGAGGGGCGCGACCGAGCCGAAGCGCGTCAAGTGGTGCGCGGACGGTTTCAATTCACGCGCCCGCGAGGGGCGCGACCGATGGTCGGGGCCGCGCTCTGGATGGTCCAGGAGTTTCAATTCACGCGCCCGCGAGGGGCGCGACTCCCCGGCGGGAGGAGACGGGGACGAGCCTGACGAGTTTCAATTCACGCGCCCGCGAGGGGCGCGACAGCCCTCCGTATGGTATAATGGCGTACATGGACACGTTTCAATTCACGCGCCCGCGAGGGGCGCGACGCGGCGAACGCGGGAAAACGCGCCGCAAAGGGGGTTTCAATTCACGCGCCCGCGAGGGGCGCGACTGTCGTTCATGGTGTTAATAATTCCACTTGGAAGTTTCAATTCACGCGCCCGCGAGGGGCGCGACCCCGCTTGTCAACAACGGGCACTGGTCGAACAAAGTTTCAATTCACGCGCCCGCGAGGGGCGCGACCGCGCCTGTGACGCAGACCGCCAACGACATGAGCGTTTCAATTCACGCGCCCGCGAGGGGCGCGACTTCGGCGTGACGAAATGCTCCAAGCGCATACGCGGTTTCAATTCACGCGCCCGCGAGGGGCGCGACATCGATATCCGCAACCCCGACAACCCACGAGCACGTTTCAATTCACGCGCCCGCGAGGGGCGCGACGTATCGTCCAACGATAGGCGCCGCGAATCAACAATTGTTTCAATTCACGCGCCCGCGAGGGGCGCGACGGCCGTTGAGGCATGACAAACGCCATCCCCATAGTTTCAATTCACGCGCCCGCGAGGGGCGCGACG
>CAYZYQ010000012.1:0-44292 GCA_964482645.1 uncultured Lentisphaeraceae bacterium
GCCGTGACGGGCGGCACGTGCCGCTGCGGGTTCGACGACCCGGAGCCATGGCGGGACGATTCATGCTCGTGCGGCGATCCCTGGCTGTGTTCCTGCGTCGGCGTCTGCATCTGCCACGGCGCGGACGCCGGGCCGGGGCTGTCGGTCTCGTTCGGGCGCGACGCCGTGGTCTTCGAGGAGGCCTACATGGACGCGCCGGGCGTGTGGCGGCCGAGACGCTCCACGCGGACGACGCTGTCGGTCTCCGTCTGCGGCGGCCCGGCCGGCGGTCGGCTGGCGCTGGCGGTAAAGGGGCTTGACCGGCTCGCGCCCGTCGCCTGCGGCCCGCTCTCCCTGCCGCCGTCGCTGGAACTCGCCGCCGGCGAGACGTATTCGGCCGAGTTCCTCTGCGAGGCGGGGGCGGAGAGTGCGGCCGCCAACGACGTGGAGGTCGAGGGCGAGTTCGTCGAGAATGGGACGGGGCGGACGTTCACGTCCCGTGCCGCGCTGACGGTCGTCAAATTGGAGATCCGGCAAGTCCTCACGCCGCCCAGTGGCGGACGTCCGAATCGCCATACATATGGCATTGGTGAGAAAGCCCTTTTTATTCAGTCGCCGTCTCATCCGGCATTGACTCTCCATGTTTCGGGCGACGGTGTCGCCAACGGTTCGAATCCGGCGGCCTATGTCTGCCCGTTGAGGGCGGAGGAAAACAAAGTCTCCGTATTGGTTGGCTCCGCCGTGTATGCGCCGCTTCTGTCCGTTATAGAACCCGTGGGCATTGAATGCAAAGACGCCGCCTGTCTGGAGGCGGATTTGATGAGCGGCCCCGGAATGCTTCTGGAGTTACATTTGCTGCCATATGAAGTCTCGTTTTCGGGACTGGCTTTCGAAGAAGTGCCGTCCGCCCGAGGATTCCATACGGGGTACTTCGGCGACGTGGCCTATTCCGACAGGTGGAGTCATACGGTTCAATGGGGGGCGGGCAGGTGGCTGGACGTCAAGGCGGACAATTTGATGGGAATGGACGAGTCGCGGATGTTCAATTGGCCGAAACCATGGTCTTCGGGAATTCTTGAATGGGACATTCCAATCGGATGGAACGTGGCGGGAACGAAATCCGGGAAGTGCGCGGAAGAGAGGGATTTGGGCGCGAATGCAACATGGACGATGACTGCGGACTCGCTCGAGAAGATGAAGCACGGGCAGATTCTGGAACTGACATCCGATGGCAGGGTGTACTTGAACGGCGAACTGCGAAACGGAGATTGAATGATGAAGCAATGCCTTTTTGCCTGTATGATGGTGATTGTCCTTGGAGGATGTTCGCGGAAGCCGACGGAAATCGGCGGTCTGGAAACGGAGGTTTCTTCCGTCGCGGGACTGGTTGCGACCGGAGGGGTCGAAGTCGTGGATTCGGTGTCCGGCCTTCGCCGGAGAATTGAGCAGATGCCGGACGAATCACGTAGACGGCTGCTTTCCAGGCTGGAATCCGAAGTCCTTTCGCTTCGTTTCGACGACACGGATCTGGCGGGGCGTATCCGTTCGATCGGAATCTTCTGGAAACTTGCGTGCGCCGTCTCGGAAAGTTCTCCGGAACGTGTGGACGACCCTGCGCCGAGGTTCAGATTTCGCCTTGAAGCCCTGAAGCGGTTTCGGACGGAACTTGACCGTTCACAGGCGAGTTCCCACGTCGTGCGTTCCAATTCCGCAAGCGGGTCTGGCGGCATGAAACTGTCTTTGCGCGGCTACCGCTCCGGATTGGACTTCGATTTCTTCCATGCCGTCAGGGAGGGGTTTGAACTTGGGGCGTTCGCCCGATTCTTCCATGGACTGCCAGATGTCGAACAGGCCGCCTGGAAGGCTGAATTGGAGAAGGTCGCCGGTCGTCCGGTCAGAATGTTCGATCCGGAGAATCCGTTTGCGAAATTGCCCGAATACAGCGGGTTCAAGAGATGAATTAGAGAGAGTGTGGGGGGGAGGGGGGGGGACAGACGACGCTGGGCATGGGAAGGTGCCGGGGCCCGTTTCTGGGGATGCGGAAACGCGGAATTGACGCGGGGGCGGGGCGGGCGGTATAATGCCCGTCGCGGCCGTTGAAGAGAAAAACAGAAAGATCGTCGCCGCCGTCCGGAAGTTCACCCCCGTCGTCCTCGCCGCGCTCTGGGCGGTGCCGTTCATCCACTACGGCAGCACGAAACGCGCCTTTCCGCCCGCGCCGGCGACGAACGCGGTCCGCGCCGCCGTTTCGGACGGGGCGGCGGACGCCCAAGTCGAACTCATGCTCGACCGGAACGGCACGGTCGGGGTGCGCAAGCTGTACCACCAGGTAAGGCGCGCGACGAACGACGTCGTCTAGCTGGACTGGAAAAAGGTTGTCGAATGACGAGACTGGAAGGCAACGAGGAGAACTGCAAATGAAAATTGGAAAGCGAATGAAGGCAGGTAAGCGAAACCGGGCGGCGTGGCGTCTGCTGGGCGGCGTGGTGCTTTTCGCCATGGCGGCCGGATGTTCGCCGTCGAATGTCAACGAAACGCCGTTCGAGGACGACTTCCGCGAGATGTCCCGCGTCATCGGGATGGGCAGCAGTTGCGGACGGTCCGTCTACTCCCTCGGCGGGCGAATCGCCGCGCTGCCGGACATGTCCGAACGGCGGCGGTGCATTGAGCGGATCAAGGGGATCTTTCTCGCGCCAGAAACTGAACGCGCGGACTACAATCTCATGAGAAACCGGTCTGGCGGGCGCAACGCCCTCGTCGGTCTCTGCATGGATGTCGCGCGGCGGTGCGGGCTTCCGTTTCCGGAACTTCTTGAAATCCGCATGGCGTTCATCGACTGGCTGAAGGCGGAGCGGAGGCGGATCGTCGATTCCGGGGTCTCGCCGGACGATGGCAGGAGGCTCGGACTGCACATAACGGCGGGATGTTATCTCGGAGATCTTGGAAGTCTGTATTTCATCAACTTGTGGCGGCTGGAGCTCCAGTTCGACGAGGAGGCGGAACGGGAGTGCCGGCCCGACGAATTGAAACGTCTTCGCGCGCGTCTGGAGGCGTTTCTCGGGCGCCCCGTTCGGACGCGGGAGCAGATTCTCCATGACCGGCGGGAGTCTTCGCGGCGGAACATGGAGTACATCGAGAGCCTTCGCACGTCGAACCCACTTCCGGAGCCGACGGGATGGGACGACTGATGCCGCCCCCCGTGCCAACGCCACCGAGGATTTAGTATAATGATTGCAATGAACACCGACACCATCCTTGTCGTTGAAGACGACGCCGCCATCCGCCGCGTTGTTGTTTTGGCCTTGAAAACGGCCGGTTACGCCCACGTCCTCGAAGCCGACTCCGGTACGACAGGACTCGCGTGCGCCATGCACGAACGTCCCCGCCTCGTCCTGCTCGACGTGCTGTTGCCAAGTCTGGACGGACTTGAAGTCTGCCGCCGTCTCCGCGCCCATCCCGACACCGCGCACACGCCCGTCATCATGCTCACCGCCAAAAGCGAGGAACAGGACGTCGTGTCGGGTCTCGACGCTGGGGCAACCGACTACGTAACAAAGCCCTTCTCGAAGAACATCCTCCTCGCCCGCGTCCGCGCCGCCCTGCGCCGCCCGGACGAAGAACGGCCGTCATCACACCTCTCGCTCGACGGCCTCGACATCGACAACGACGCGCACACGGTCACGCTCAATGGCGTTCCCCTTTCGCTCACCCTGAGCGAATACCGCATTCTCGAACTGCTCGTCGCCAACCACAACCGCGTTTTCACCCGCGCCCACATCATCGACCGCATCTCGGACGAGCAGAAGGTCGTCACCGACCGGACGGTCGACGTCCAGATGGTCAATCTACGCCGCAAACTCGGTGCCTGGGCGCAACACGTGGAGACGATTCGCGGCGTCGGCTACCGTATCTGCTAGACCCACCGCTGACGTACATCCATTCCGCCCTGCCCATGAAACATCTTGCCAACAGTTGGACACTGGCCGTAGCCGCCCTCGCCGGTCTCGCCGTGTTCGGCGCCG
Source organism: uncultured Lentisphaeraceae bacterium (assembly GCA_964482645.1). Taxonomy (GTDB): domain Bacteria; phylum Verrucomicrobiota; class Kiritimatiellia; order RFP12; family UBA1067; genus RUG572. The sequence goes on from CAYZYQ010000012.1 coordinate 4,002, forward strand.
TCCTTCTCCTCCAGACGGCGAGTTTCCATCGTGCCGTCATCGCGCTCGCGGAATCCGACATCCGCGAAAAAACCGAACTGGCGGCCGAAGTCCTGTCCGATGCCTTTCGGACAAACGACACGAACGCTCTTCACCGATTCGGGGACACGCGCCGTCGCGAAGGCATCCGCGTCACCGTCGTCGAACAGGACGGCACCGTCATCTATGACACGGAAACTGCCACGGCCAACCACGCCGCACGTGAAGAAATCCGCCAGGCGTTCACAGGGGAATCGGGCTTTGCCCTCCGCCGTTCCGCCACGCTCGGCGTCTATCAGCTCTACGGCGCCCGGCGCGTGGGCAACCGCGTCGTCCGCCTGGCCGTCCCCTACGCGGGTGTGCTCGCCCCCCTCCGCCTGGCCCGCAACGGGTTCATCCTGGCGGGCATCGTCGGCGCCGGCGCCGTGTTGCTGATCTTCTTCTTCTCGCGCCGCCTCACGAGCCGCCTCGCCGAACAGACGCGCGCACTCGCCTCGGCCCAGGCGAACGAGGCGTTCCGCCGCGACTTCACGGCCAACGTGTCGCATGAACTGAAAACGCCGCTCACGGCAATTCTCGGCGCGGCGGAAATGGTCGGCGATGGCACGGGGTTGTCGGACGCAGAACGGACGGAACTGATGGGCATCATTCAAGAACAATGCGGCCGCCTGAACGCACTCGTGAAGGACGTCCTCTCGCTCGCCCAGATTGAACGCGAAGCGGAGGAGACCCGCACGTCGTTCGTCCCCGTGCCGATCGATCGCGTCGTCGAAGCCGCGTTCGCCGTCGAAACACCCCGCGCCGAACGTTCCGGCACCGAATTGTGCCTCGTCCGCAACGACCACGCCCACGTTTCCGGAGACCCCCATTTGCTCGAACAAGTCGTCGTCAATTTTGTCGAAAACGCCTTGCGCTATTCGGGGTCCGACCGAATCGAAATCGCGTCCGCCGTCCACGGACGCCATCTTGTGCTCACGGTCACGGACTTCGGTATCGGCATTCCGTCCGAACACCTCGCCCATCTCTTCGAGCGTTTCTACCGTGTCGACAAGGCCCGCAGCCGGTCACTCGGCGGTACAGGACTTGGCCTCGCCATCGTCAAACACATCGCGCGGTTGCACGGTGGCGACGTCGCCGTCGATTCAACGCAAGGCGTCCGCACCACCTTCACCGTCCGTCTTCCCTGTAGCGTCAAACTGGCCGAAACGCGCACGTACATTTCAAGCTGAAACGGCTTGATTCGCGGCGTGGTTTTCGGTATCATGGTTGGCAGTTTTTGAAAGGAGAAAAGAAATGTTTTCAGGACCTTGGCAGATTGTTTTGTTGTTGGTAGTCATCGTGCTGGTGTTTGGCAGCAAGAAGCTTCCTGAACTGGCGCGTTCCCTTGGCCGTGCAAAGGGCGAGTTCAAGAAAGGCTCGGAAGAAGGCGAAGCCCTGCTCGCCGAAGAGGAGAAGCAGAAGAAGGAAGCGCCGAAGCAGGTCGCTTCGTCTGAGGATGCCGGTTCCGCAAAGTGAACGACGTGCTCAGAGAACGGTTGAAAACCGTTCCGAATCGCCCCGGCTGCTACCTGATGAGGGATCGTCGGGGCGTCATTGTCTATGTGGGAAAGGCGAAGAACCTGCGCAAGCGGGTTCTTTCCTATTTTCGTCCGAACGCGAACCACGCGCCGAAAGTTCGTTCCATGGTGAACACGGTGGCCGACCTCGAATTCATGACGGTACGGAACGAAGCCGAAGCGTTGCTCACCGAAGCGAATCTGATCAAACGCTACAAGCCCCACTTCAACATTCTCATGCGCGACGACAAGCGGTACCTGGCCCTGCGGGCGGATCCAGATGAACCCTTCCCCCGCTTCGCCACGTGTCGTATCGTTCGCGACGACGGCGCACGTTATTTCGGGCCGTTCCCTTCCGCGCCTGTCGTCCGTGTGGCAAAGGACTTCGTCGAAAAACGGTACGGTCTGCGCGGTTGCACAGCCCTCGCGCCGGACGAGGAGGCCCACACGCACTGCCATGCCGACGTCGTGCGTTTCTGCACGGCGCCGTGTCTAGGCCGGATTTCCGTGTCCGACTATCGGGCGCGATTCGAGGAGGCCTGTGCGTTTTTGAAGGGCGAACGGCCGGGCGTCATCGCGGAACTGGTGACGGACATGAAAGCCGCCGCCGCGAAAGAGGATTTCACAAAAGCCGCCAAACTGCGGGACACGATCGCCGCACTGAAGGAAATGACGAAAGCGCATTTCGTGCGCAAGTCCCCCGAAATGCGCCGCGCCGACGCGCAGAAAGGACTGGTCGAACTCGCCGCCGCGCTGGGTCTTTCCGCGCCGCCGCGCGTCATTGAATGCGTGGACATCTCGAACCTCTTCGGCACGCACAACGTCGCCTCGCTCGTCGTGGCCATCGACGGTCTGCCCGACCGCCGCTATTACCGCCATTTCAAAATCGAATCGTTCGAGGGCGCCGACGACCCACGTGCTATGGCCGAAGTCGTCTTGCGCCGCTACGGGCCGGATTCGACGCTTCTGGCCAAATCGCCTCGCGCCGACCTCTACATCTGCGACGGCGGCATCACGCAGTTGCGCGCCGCCCGTGCCCGTTTCGCCGAAATCGGCTACGCGGACATGCCGACCGTGGGGCTTGCGAAACAACAAGAAATTCTCGTCACGGACGACGCACGGGGCGACGTGTTCCTACCTCGCGATTCGGAGGCGTTGATGGTCGTCACGCGCCTCCGCGACGAGGCTCACCGTTTCGCCATCACCTACCACCGCAGTCTGCGCGAACGGACGATTCGCGAATCTGTGTTGGACGAAGTGCCGGGCATCGGCCCCGCCAAGAAAATGGCGTTGCTCAAACGCTTCCATTCCGTCTATGGCATCGCGAAAGCGGCGGAGACGGATATTGCGGCGACGGCAGGTATCAACCCGGAACTGGCCCGCGCCGTCCGCAGGGCGGCAGCGTCCGCATCAGGCGAATTGAAACACGCATAAACGCGAAGGAAGAGGGATTGCGACATGGTCAAATCGTTGACGGTCTTCTATCTCCACAAACCGAGCCGGTTGGATGCGCGGCGTCTGCCCGCCATGGAATACGGTCTGGCCGACGCATTCCGGGATTTCTGCCGCGAGACGTTCGACACGCGCGAGGCGCGGGACTATCCACCGCTGAAACTGGTGGCCGTCTTTTCCGCCGAACAGTTGGCAGCGGCGCTGTTGTCCTCGCCCGGCCGGCCGACGGAAAAAGGCCGGACGTGCTGTCTTTTCCTGATTGACGACGACCTTTTGGGATCGACGATCCGGGAAATGACCCTACGCACCTGGCTCAAGGCGTTCTTCCCCGCGATTCCCCGCGTCCTCGTCACGCATCCGGGCCATGCCGAAACAACTCTGCCCGCCCGCCGCTGGACGAAGAAACAGGCCACCGTCTTCGAACATCCCGCCCGCCACCACGAACGCATCGTACACCTCTTCAAGAGTTTCTGGGCGCCGCGTTTCTGGGGCGCGTTGCGCCAGTACGTCCAAGTGAAAGCGGGGACGAACTGGCACACGCCCGGCCACAACGGCGGACGCGGGTTCGCGACGTCGCCGTTTCTGCGCGGTTTCCATGAGGCGTTCGGATCGACGATTTTCCGGTCAGACCTTTCCGTCTCCGTCGAATCGCTCGGCGATCTGTCGAGTCCCGAAGGACGGACGCCGTTGTCGGAAGCGCAGAAATTGACGAGCGAAATTTTCGGCACGGCGCAGAGCTGCTACGTGACGAACGGCACGTCCACATCGAACAAAGCCATGTTGCAGACGCTTCTACGGCCAGGCGAAACGGTGCTGGTGGATCGCAACTGCCACAAAAGCGTCCATCACGCCATCGTCATGTCCGGTGCCGTGCCGCGCTATCTGCCCGCGCGTTGGAACGCGACGCTTGGCGTCTGGGGGCCGGTTGCGCTCGCCGACATCCGATCGGCGCTCGCGGGCGTTCCCGCCATGCCAGCCGCGACGCGACCGCGGATGTTGATTCTGACCGTCTGCACGTACGAGGGCGTCCTTTATCCGTCGTGGGAAATCGGTCGCCTTTGCGAGGCGGCGGGTGTTCTCTTCTACGCAGACGAAGCGTGGGCGCCCTATCTGCCCTTCCACCCGTTCTACACGCACCGAGGCGCAGATGGCGCGGTGTTCCGCTACAGCGCGGTCAACGAATCGGCGGGGGCGCATTTCTCCGTCCAGTCCACGCACAAGGCGCTCGCCGCGTTTTCACAGGCTTCGATGGTCCATGTGTCCGACCGCTTCAAACGTTTGCTGGAAGACGATGCGACGCCGGGCTTCCGCTGGTTGCGCCGACGTTTTGCGCTCCACGGTCATGGTTCGTACGAGAAGTTCTCGCACGACTTCCATGAAATCCTCCGCTACTGGCATTCAACGTCGCCACATTACCCGTTCATGGCCACGCTCGATACGGCGGGCATTGAAATGCGTCTGGAAGGACTGCAGGTGCTCGACGACCGCCTGCGCTGGGTGGCCGCGTTCCGTAAGCGCGTGGCGGCTGAATGCGGCAAGCCGGAGGACGAATGTTTCGCCACGCTGGCCGAAATCGCGGGCGGGACGGCGTGGGTGAAAGACGGCTACTTGAAAGACCCACTCAAACTCGTTCTCATGTTCCGTTCGGCGCGCGGGTGCGAAACATTCCGGAAAGCGTTGCTCAAAGCCCGCATCCAGTGGGAGAAAGCGTCCAGCAGCACGATTCTCTTCCTCGTGACGACGGGAACGGTCGAGGAACATTTCGAGTACCTCTTTCGCGTCTGCCGCGAACACAAACACTTGATCGGACGTCCCGCCGCCAAAGGGGCGATGGACACGGTTGGTAGCGTCGGCGCGGCCGTGGCGGGACAAGCGGCTGTTTTGCCACGCGACGCCGCGCTCTGCGACGGCGAACTCGTGCCACTGGAACAGACAGAAGGACGCATCGCCTCCCAGTTCCTCGTCCCCTACCCGCCCGGCATTCCGGTGTTCATCCCCGGTCTTCGGATTACGAAAGCCATGATCCGCCTCATCCAGGACGTCATCGCCGCCGAAGGGCCGAGCGCCGTGCATGGCCTGTTCTGCCGAGGCGATCACGCGCCCTACCTTGTCGAAGTGTTGAACAAGGACGAGGAACAACACGCCCAACCGCTGTGACGAAACGCCCGACGCGGCCACGTACGAATATCAGCGGCTCATTCGTTCGCCGAAGATGTTGAACGGCAGGGAGAACGTCCAGTTGACGGACGTCTTGCGATTCGTCTCCTCGTCGACCAAAGTGAACTTGCTTTTCTTCGTCAGACAACCCGGCGCCAGGATGGAATCGGGCAGACAGGATGCGCCGTCATCCGGCTGACGGTTGAGCACAAACACGCCGGAGACCTTGAAGCCAGTCAATTCCTTCTGCTTTGTGCCGTCCTCGCACCAGAGCGAACAGCCGCCCGTGAAAAGACCCGTGGTGCGCGTGAACTTCACGGACATGTTGCAGGCATTCGTGCTGAGCGCGAAGTCGGTGAGACGATTCGTCTTCACGATTTTCTTCTTGTCGTGGACGATCTTGTCGTTCTCGAACGTGAGCGCGAATCCATCCGGTTGCGCCGCCGTCACGAACGAGTAGTCCGCACTCGGCAGCAGTTCATACGGAAACTCCGAAATCTCCTCCGTTCCCACCGAGAGGGCGTAGTCGAGATAGTATCGCTGCAGGTTCACCACCTTGTCGTACCATCCGCCGCATGTCCACAGTCCCTCCTCAAAGCCGGTCTCGCCGGAGAAGTCACAACCAAATGCGTCCTTGTCGTTGTACCATTCCATAAAACTCCAGTTCTCGTCGACGACAATCTTCATGCCGGAACCGTCCGGCGCGTGTTCGTCGCGCAGGGCGTAGAGGCGAATTTCACCGCCGAAGCAGTACGGCGATTTCGCCTGGAAGATGGGAATGTACATCACGTAGCCGTTCGCGGAATCCGCATCCTCGCGAATGCCACAGGCCTTAACCGAAAGCGACGGTTTCGTCGTGCCGTCCGGCAGCAACCCTGCGATTTTCGCGTTGCCTTTGTTGTCGATTGTCATCGTCAGATAGCCGTTGCCGCCGTTGCTACCCATCAAACCCATCGTGTAGTAACCAGCGAATTTCTGCGCGACGCCAAGGTACGACTGGATCTTCGCGTTGTTGCGGTAGATTGTCCCGAAGTAGCCAATGTTCTCCTGAACACCCTTGCCGTTCGCACCGGGGACGTTCATCGTCAACACGGCATACGCATTGTCTCCATCGTCCTTCTGCCAGTCGGTCGAGGATGTCGTCAATCCGCTGACAACACAGACATAGAGCGCGTTCGTGTAAACGGCCTTGCCCACCTTCATGACATTCACAAGCGTGCGCTCACGGATGGAAGAATCCCATATTTCGTCCCAGCCCTTAGCGGAGAACGAATACGTCTTGCCCGCCAGAGAAACCTTCGCGGACAACGTCGGCGTCGTCGCCGTGGAGACGGTGAACGCAACGGAGGCAAGGCGCGGGAAACGGTTCGTCAAGTCGTCGGACACCGTCATCAGGCCGTAGAACGTGCCGCTCTCAAGTGGGACGTCCTCGGTCTTGACGGTCGCGCGTTTTGCGGCTTGTTTAGCGTAGACGGACTCGACGGTCGTGCCAGGCTTGGACGTCTCGGCAATCGTGACGGTACACGTATCGCCGCCCGCGATGACGGCGGGGGATTCGTCCGCCGCGCGTTCATTCGCCGCGAACGGCGTGAGTTGGACACCGAACGCCTTGCTCTTTGTGCCATCGTAGACGGCCACGAGGTCGGGAATGAGCGGGACGCGAATCTTCTTCGCTTTCTTGTCGCCGTCCGCCCATGCAAGAACGCCCGATATCGCCTGGTAGTCCTCGCCCGCCTTCGCCGTGCCGTCCGTCGTCGCATACCTCACGCGAACGCGCCCGTCCTTGCCCGTGCGGTTGACGGTCAGGTCGACGTACGCCGCGCTCTCCTTCACATTGACAGCGGTCTTCGCGAACTTGACCGAACCGACGTCGGCGTAGTGGCCAGAGATCGTGTAGTTGCCGGATCGCTTTTCGGGCGTCCCGTGCGTGACCGTGAGATAGTACGGCGTCTTCGTCTTCGGCAGGAGGATCTGCTTCGCGGACGTAACGTGATCGACCGGCATCCCGTTCACGTCTCGGACAATCTGTCCGTTCGCGTTTGTTATGGAGAAGACGGCGTCGCAGCCAACCTGATTCTCGGCGAACGCCAGGGAGATGTCGTAGAGCGCACCGTCCCGTCCGGTGATCTTGAAGTTGTCCTCCAGATCGTCACTGCGCAACGAACGATCGAACTTCGTCGGTGTCGCTTTCAACGCCCAGTTCACCGTACCCTTCGCCGTATCGTCCTTCGGATCGGCGGAGTCGCGCATGGGTACTGTCCACTGTGCATAGTAGGTGACACGGTTCGAGACAACTGTTTCGTGCGTGACGGAGATACCATCAGACCGCTGCGTCCTCCAACCAGTGAATGTCCAATTGCTCCACACTGGAATCGGCAGTTCACCGACTGGACTTCCTGCGGCCACCGTCCGCGTCGTGGGCGAAACCATGCCGCCGTTCGCGTCAAACGTCACCGTGAGCGGCGCGGCCTCTACCGTAAACGACTTCATCTTCCAGTAGACGTTCTTACCGAACAGTTCCATCTGCGTCTTGAAATCGCCTTTCGCATCAATCTCTTGGTCGTGGTTCAAGATGACATACACGACGTATTCGCCCGGCTGTAGAGTATTCTTGGAATAGGAGGCAAAATCAGAATAGATCGAGTTTGAAGAGACGGAACGCGACTTCACATCCGTAATTTTATACTCCCCAATATCAAACTGCTCTGATCTGTTTTCCTGTCGCCGAAGAAGGACGACCTGAACAAGTCCCGTTAGATTAATGTCTTTATTGTAGTTCAACCAATGGTATTCATGATACACACGAATGCCCTCGGCCGTGTTGAATGTCGTTCTACTGACCGCCATATATTCCGAGGAACTATCAGACACCATCATGGAATCGCCCCAACGTTCTTCAAAGTTGAATGCGAGTTGTGGACTCATTGGAGAAAGAACTTTTGTCCAATGGGCATACCATGTGACATTTGAATAGACGGGCGTGGACGCCATGACGCGCGTTCCGCCGTCAGGCTCAGTAAACCATCCGTCCAACACATACCCTAAACGGCGCACATACGAAAACTCCGTAATGCCACTTCCTTTGGCAACGGCGTGTTTGTTTTCATCGTAAACATCACCGCCATTTCCGTCAAGTGTGACAACGACACGATCTGCGTCTTCAACCCATTGCGCATACAGTTTGATGTCGTCGTACACCCGAATCTGCGTAACTTGTGTGCCACCCTCCTTGGACGTGTACCACCCCGCGAACACCAAATTGGTATGCCACGCAACAGGAGGCGAAAGAAGCGCACCAATCATAGTTCTATGGCCATCGTTTGACCCTCCTCCACTACACGTCCCGCCGTTCACGTCGAACGTCACTGTCGCAGTCGTCTTGACAGACCAATGCGCGTAGTACGTCGCATTACCGGAGACAACCGTGTTCGTCGTCACCTTCGTGTCCCCCATCGCCGCTGTGTACCAGCCGTCGAACGTGTAGCCACTCCGCGTCGGCGTTGGCAGACTACCAAGCGCCGAACCCGTCAACACCGCCCGTGTTGTCTCCGAAACCGTTCCGCCGTTCGCGTCGAACGTCACGGTTTCCTGAGGTTTGGACACCGTAAACGTCTTCACGTATTGATTGTTCGTCTCATCCGTTTCATCGACATTGTTGAAACAGTCCAACCAGACGAGGACGGCATACGTTCCCTCTTTGAGACGATTCGCCGGGATTGTGAAACTCTGCTGGATGTATCCGTCCGAGGACAATGTCGTTCTTGGCATATTGGTAACGGACACGACCGAATAGTCCGCTACGTCGAATATTTCCGAACGCCACTTCATTCGTTTGAGGACAATGACACGATTCACAGGATCTCCCGCCGAGATCCCTGTCGTATCCGAATAGGCATAATGGACGGAAATCGCATCGCTCGTCGTGAACGTCGTCTTATCCATCCTGCTCCTTCCATCAGACAACCAACACGCAGACGGCCACCCTTGCCCTACTGGCGACACAAATAGAAAGTCGTTGACCGGCGTGGAGGTACGTTCTTCCATCTGATATTTGAGCGAATACGCCAGTGGCGTTCCTTCCGTACTGGCACGAACACGCAAATAGTATGTACCCGATTTCATGGCTTTGTGGACAAGCTTGAAGTTCCCACCGTCTCCCCCGTTGTCGTCAAAAGCCACGCAGAACGCCTCATTCGCCGAAATGTCCGAAAAAAGTTCCCCTTGCGTATCGCCGGTTCCAGTGGTCTCGAACACATAGGTCTTTCCAGCCACCAGGCCGATCGTGAAAAAGTCGTTCTCGTCGTATTCGTCCAAAGTGTGTGTACCATGTGACTGAAGCGCCGTCGTTGGCGTCAAGACCGTACCATTGGCACAAGAATCATCCTGCGGATCCCATTCGTCCAGTGTTAGAATCTTGTACTTCAAAAAGTATTCTGCCCGTGCCTTTTCAGATATTTCTGCGGGAAAATTAAACCGGCATCTCAAATAGTACACGCCGCTTGCCGTAGGCATATAGGAAAACCGCGCCGTTCCCCTGGAGGAATCAGATTTGAATGAAAGAAATTCCCGTGTACTAATTGCCCCTTGATTGTACACATCGTCTATGGATCGGTAAAGATAGTAGATTTGCGGAATAATTCTTTTCTTCTCGTACGGCAGTACGGATATCCCATCGACCGTGACATCTGTATCGCCCATCTCAAAACCATATCGCACACCCGCTTTTAGTTCGATCCTGAAGAAATCATGGTTGTCCTCATCGCTATTCAGTACATCATAAAGTACATGTGGGCCAGACGATTGCAACGTAGATGTCGGAATCAAATACGTTCCGCCCTCCGGCGCATTGTCCGTTGGTTCCCACGCATCTGGATACAGGCCCGCCGTCGCCGCGCATCCAGCCACCGCCGTGCTGGCAGGTGAAACCGCTTCCATTTCATACTGATCATTCACAGTCAGCGCTCTGACCGTATAATAGTAGGTCATTCCGGAAATCACCATCCGGTCATACATCGTTGTAGACGAAGTCAGATAGTTGACAACACAAGGTATCGCATCCGCAGAAGTCGCCCGATAGACACGGTACCTTGTTGCCCCCGGTACACGTGTCCACGAAATACGAATACAATCCGTTTCCGTATCATATGAAGCCGTTATGATTGGCGTGGACAAAGTCGGAATCATCCTATCTGTCATGTCCGTCCAGTGCGCATGGCATACAAGATTCTCTGCAACAATTGTAGAAGGCATAACCTGTATACCACCTACCGCCTCCGTAAACCACCCGTCAAACACATAGCCTGTCTTCGCCGGGGTCGGCAGTTCGCCGAGAGGCTTTCCTCTATCAACCTCCAATATCGTAGCATCGTTCCAATCATAGGGGTAAAAGATCACCGTAGATTTAGCCGTCTCCACAACCTCCGTCCACTGCGCGTAAAACGTGACATCCACTGACACGACCGTATCTGATGAAACCGGCGTTCCGCCAGATGACGCTGTAAACCATCCGTTGAACGTGTAACCGTTCCGTGTCGGTATGGGAAGTTCGCCAACGGACGAATCGCGTGTCAATGTCAACGAAGCGGGCGAGACCATACCGCCCACTGCATCGAACGTCACCGTCGTCCGTTGTTCCGCCGTCCAGCGGGCATAAAACGTAGCGTCCACAGAAACGACCGTCTCTGCCGTCACCTGCGTCCCACCCGTTGCCGCCGTCCACCAACCGGTGAACGTGTAGCCGCGCCGGGAAGGGGCGGGCAAAAACACCAGCGCCTGCCCCATAACGATTTGCCGCGTCGACGGCTCGACCGTCCCGCCATTCGCATTGAACGTCACCGTCTTCATGATGGGTGTCCAATGGGCATAGTACGTGACCGCGGCCGAAACGACTGTCTCCGCCGTGATGGGGTCGCCCTCTTCTGGCGACGTCCACCAGCCGGCGAACGTATGGCCATTTCGTGTCGGCGTCGGAAGATTGTCGCCAAGGGACTTGCCCGCATCGACTGTATAGGACGGCGGACTGACCGTCCCGCCGTTCGCGTTGAACGTCACGGTCAGCGGACGCGGTGTCCAATGCGCGTAGAATGTGACATCCCCCGACACAACCGTGTCCGCCGTCACCTGCGTTCCGCCATTCAACGACGTAAACCAGCCGCCGAACGTACAGAGCGGCCAGTCCGGCTCCGGCAGTTCGCCAACGGTTTCGCCCTTGAGGACGATCTTCGTCGATGGCGAGATCGTGCCGCCGTTCGCGTCGAACGTCACCATCGCCTCCCTGACTTCGGCGATCTGGTAGACGGCACGAACCGTCAGATCCTTCTTGACGGCGGAAAAGTCCGTGTCCCACGTCACGAACTCATATCCCGCCTGGGGCTTGATGGCCGGGGCAAGAGCCGCATCCAGACGGCTGACCATCTGCGTCAACGCCCCGCCCCCCGTCCACGCGCCCGATCCGCCACTTTCGCCATTCAAATCAAACACGACCTGATACGTTGGCGTGGGGCCGGTCACCGTGATAGTCTCGTCATCGTTGTTCTCGTTATCGGACGAAAAGGACACCGTTCTTTCCGCCGTGTAGAGTCGCTGCGCATTGCAATCCCAAACCTCCAGTTTCACGGTGAACGGCAGTTTCTTGCGGATGACGAGACTGACGTTCCCATTGGAATTGATCTCTTTGACAGCGCAGGGCTTTTCATTAAATCCAGTGCCATCCGACTTCCGCGCAAACGCCGCAACCCACGCATCCCCGGTGTACAAGCGCGCTCCAAAGAAGTCTACTCTACCCTTGAGCGTGTACCCGCCTCTTAACTGTGCGTCCTTGTCAATTCCAAGGCTTTCCCATGGGTGTGCCATGACGTTCAGAGACGTCATCAGAGCCAGTACGGCAATGAACGCTTTTCTTATCAGACTTGTCACAACTGTCATGGAATCTCTGCCTTTCAAGCGAAGGTACAACACCTCCGCGTTCAAGGCATATTATCCCATGACGCTCCCCTCCCGTCATGTCACGAAAACACGTGACAAAGGAACATATGCGGCGCGACGGGGACGTCGCGCCCTACCGAGAGACACCGCCATTCCCCTCCATTTCATTCGGCGCCGATCGGCTGCATCATGAAATCAAGAGCGTTGAGGCACTGGATTCCATCCACCCGTGACAGCGGTAGGTCGTCCAAGGTCAGCAGATATTTCGGATGCGAGTCCCGAATGGACGCCAGCGGACGTAATTCGCGCTCGCGCACTCGTTCGTCAAGCGCCGTCAGCGCCACCTGGAAATAGCGCACGTCACCTCCGTTTTGCGCAACGAAATCGATTTCCGTCCGATTGAAAGTCCCGACGCGCACATCCTGAAATCTTCGGCGCAGATCAAGATAGACGATGTTTTCAAGGAGATGTCCCTGGTCGGAGAGCGAAGTGCCCAACAGCATGGTCCGCAAACCGGTGTCTGCGACGTAGTACTTCTGTCCGCTTGAAAGAATTTCCCGCCCCTTCACGTCGAAGCGAGGGACTTCATAGACAAGAAACGCATCGCGCAGAGCCGCAAGGTATTTGCCAATCGTGTGTCCGTTCGTCTTGAGCGATGCGGACATCAACGTGTCGCAGACTTTTTTGATCGACACAAGGCTGCCGATATTGTCGAACAGAAAACGGACAAGTCGTTCCAGCACGGTAATGTCCGCAATCCCTGCCCGACGCACGACGTCCTTCAAGAGAATGGTGTTGAAGACGCCGGACAGATAGTCGCGAATCGCCGCCTTGTCGCCTCCGAGCGAAAGCACGTAGGGGAACGAGCCATCCACCTGATAGGCGGCGTAGTCAGTCCGGCTGGGGATTTCCCGTCCCTGCGCGTACACGAACTCGCGAAACGAAAGAGGCTGCATCTTCAGTTCGACGTAGCGCCCAGAAAGATATGTCGCCAAGTCGCCCGACAGATAATAGGCGTTCGACCCCGTGATGTAGACGTCGTAGTTCTTCCGGCTGAAAAGTCCATCGACCAGTTTCTCGAACGACTCAACACGCTGAACTTCGTCAAGAAAGACGTACGTCTTGCCGGACTTAGGCGTCAGCCGCTTGATCCTGTTCCAGACCTTCGCGGACGTGTCAAGCGCGTCCAGGTCCGGATCTTCGAAATCAAGCGCGATGATGTGCCTTTCGGGAACGCCATCCCGCAGAAGCGATGCGCGATAAAGGTCGAACAGACGCGATTTCCCGCATCTGCGAATGCCCGTGACGACCTTGATGACGTCATGATCCTTCCATTTCTTCAACCAGTCGACATAGTAGGGACGCTCGATCATGGCTTCTTCTGCTCCTTCTTCGCGTAATGTCGGGAACAGTATACCACATCCTGCGGTTTTATGAACTGAAGTTCAAGAAAATGCCAGGTGCGACACTTTCTTGAACTTCACTTCAAACTTTCAGTACGACGAAAGGTTGAAGCACCGCAGACCTTCGCCCCATTACTTTCGTTCACTCCGCCACGATGTTGAACGGCGCGGAGAACGACCACGTAAGGGTCTTCTTTTTACCCTTCTCGTCAAGGTACGTCGTCTTGACCTTCTTCGTGGCGAAACCGGGCGCAATGACGTCTTCATCCAGCGGCGCGGCCGGATCGCGGGCGAGGAGGAGGACGCCGTACGCCTTGAAGCCCGTCAGCTCCTTCTGCTTCGCGCCGTCCGCGCTTGTGCCCCAGAGCGAGAAGCCGCCCGTGACGAGGCCCGTGGCGCGGGCCAGCTTCACCGACACGTTGCAGACGTTCGTGCTGAGCGCGAAGTCGGTGAGACGGTTCGTCTTCACGATCTTTTTCTTGTCGTACACGATCTTGTCGTTCTCCAGCGCGAGGACGAAGCCGTCCGGCGACACGCCCTCGACGAAGCGGTAGCCGTCGGGCAGCTCGTCCGCCGGGAACGCCGTGACGTCCGCCATGTCCACGGCGAGGGCGTGGCCGAGGTAGTACCGTTGGAGGTTGACCACCTTGTCGTACCATCCGCCGCAGGGGGTGAGGGGGATCTTTTTCCCGTCGCCATGTATGGCGACGCACCCGACCGCCGAGTCGTCGTGCCACGCGAGCGGGCTTGCAGCATCCGCCACAATGCGGATGCCCGAGCCGTCGGGGTTCGAGGCGTCCTCGACCGCGTAGAGGCGCAGCGTGCCGCCGAAGCAGACCGTCCCCTTCGCGAAATGCACCGGCACGAGCAGTGCAAGGCCGTTCGCGGACGATCCGTCCGCCACGACGGCGCAGGCCTTCGGCGCGGCCGAGGGTTTCGTCGCGCCGTCGGCAAGAATGCCGGCCACCTTCGCATTGCCCTTGTTGTCGATCGTCAGCGTCAGGTAGCCGTTGCCAATCGAGCCATCATCGTCATCACGCCCGCCGTTCGGCGCGACAGGGACGTCGCGCCCTACCGATTGGGCGTCTGTTCCGCCATCCGGTAGGGCGGGGCGTCCTGCCGATTGGGCGTCTGTTCCGTCATCCGGTAGGGCGGGGCGTCCCGCCCCGCCGTCCGCCACGAGCGCCACCGTGTAGTACCCGGCAAATTTCAGTGCCGCGTCGAGGTACGCCTGGATCTTCGCGTTCTGGCGGTACAACGCGCCCGCGTAGCGGATGCCCGCCTGGAAGCCCTTCCCCTTCGCGTCGGGGATGTTCATCACCAGTTCCACCGTCGCATCGGCTCCAGGCCATGCGCCCGCCGCCGCGCCGCCATGGTCGGGTGCGTCGCCATATATGGCGACGTCCCAGTCCGTCGTCGCGCCGTCGCGCACGGCCACCGTGAGCGTGTTCGTGTACGCGATCTTGCCCGCTCTCTGCACGTTCACGAGCGTACGGGTGCGCACCGTCGGTGCGCCACCGTCCGCCGCGTCGTCCCAGCCCTTCGCGCTGAACGCGTACGTCTTCCCGCCAATCGCCACCTTCGCGGAGAGCGCGGGCGTCGCCGCCGCCGAGGCCGTGAACGTAATGGACGCCAGTTTCGGCAGACCGTTCGTCAACGTCCCCTTCCCGTGTTCGTCCACCGTTTCCTCGACCACGCCGAAGAACGTGCCGCTCGACAGCGGGACATCCTCGTCTTTCTTCACCGTCGCGCGTTTCGCGGCCTGTTTTGCGTAGACCGATTCGACCGTCACGCCCTCCTTCGACGTCTCGTTGACTGTGACGGTACACGTGTCGCCGCCCATGATCGTGGCAGGGTACTCGTCTGCCGCCATTTCACTTTCGCCGATTGCCGCCAGACGCACCGTGAACGCCTTCGCCTTCACACCGTCATAGGCCGCCACGAGGTCGGGGATGAACGGGACGCGAATCTTCTTCGCCTTCTTGTCGCCATTCGCCCACTCAAGAACGCCCGATGTCGCCTGGTAATCCTCGCCCGCTTTCGCCGAGCCGTCCGCCGTCGTGTAGCTCACGCGGACGCGCCCGTCCTTGCCCGTGCGGTTGACGGTCAATTCGACATACGCCGCACTCTCCTTCACTGCCACGGCCGTCTTGGCGAACTTCACCGTTCCCACATCCGCGCACTGCCCCGCAATCGTGTAGCGACCGGCGATTTTCGCCTCTGTGCCGTGCGTGACCGTAAGGTAGTACGGCATCTTCGTCTTCGGCAGGACGATGCGCCGCGCGGACGTCACATTCGAGACAATCGTCTGTCCATTCGCGTTCGTGATGGAAAACACCGCGTCGCAGGTGGCATCCTCCAGCGCGATGTCATAGAGAAGACCGTCCTTGCCGGTAATCTTGAAGTTGTCCGCTGGATCGTCGTCGCGGAGTGTCCGTGCGAACGACGTGCGCGTGGATTTGAGCGTCCAGTTCACCGCGCCCTTCGTCGTGTCGTCCTTCGGATCGGCGGAATCGAACGCGGGCGCTTCAGCGACGCGGTAGACGGCATGGACGATCATGTCGCACTTGATGGACGCGAAGTCCGTGTCCCACATCAGGAACTCGTAGCCGAGCGCGGCCTTGACCGTCGGCGCAATAGCCGCCGACAGACGACTGACCGTCTGCGTGAGCGAACCGCCGCTCGCCCACGAACCCGTGCCGCCAGTAAGGCCATCCGTCTCGAACACGACCGTGTACATCGGCGTTTCGCCGGAGACGACAATCGTCTCGTCGAGTTTCTCGTCCTCGCCCTCCGCATACGAAATCGTCGTTTCGGCCGTGTACGTCTGCTTGGAATGCGCGTCCCAGACCTTGAACGTCAGTGTGAAGGGAGTGTACTTCATGATGGACATGACGACGTTTCCATTCATGTTCATCGGCACCACGGCACAGGGAATGTCCGAGCCCGCCACGTAAGCGGCAACATAGGCGTCCTCGGAAACCGCTTCGGTCCCGAATAGGTTCAACTTTGCCCGCAGGACGATTGTGCCCTCAACGTCGTCGTTGTCACGAATGTCACCGAACGGATGCCCCGCAGCCGCCTCGTCCGCGAGGGTCACCAATGCAGATGCCGCCGAAGAGCCTGACGGGTTGACGAACGTGAATGTCCCCGCTCTTGTTGCCCTTACCCAATAGCCGCTACCCGGGCGCATCACGCTCAATGTATTGTCGGCGTCGTCCCAAGCGGGATAGAACACACAATCGTCTCCTTGGACGCTTTCGACGACGCCGAGATTCAGCGCGTTGGCAAAGACCTCGCGGATGCTACCGGGCTGTTGTGGAACGTATCCGATGGCATTCCACCCAGCCGTCAGGCTGAGGCGTACCGTCGTGACATCTGCGGGCATTCCCGTAATCGCGAATTGAACACGTCCGCTCGTCTTCCGCTTCACCCAGTAGCCCTTGCCAGATTCAATTTCGGCGAGTGTATTGTCCTCGTCGTCCCATGTCGGCTTGAACACGACGTCGTCGCAGATGACGCGGTCGATTTCGTTCAGAATCGTACCAAACACGACACGTGGCGCACTGTTCGTTGGCACGACGTTTATGGACATGAACTGCCAGTCAGATCCGTTAAGTGTCAATGTCTGCGTAACCGTATCCGACACCACAATCGCATATCGAGCAGATGGCGACCCCAATTGACCGCCAACCACAGCGCGGACGCTGCCTTGTGCATCCAACAATTCGTCCTCGCTCACGTCCCAGACCTTGAATGTGAACGTCTCGTTCTCAGTACCGGCGACGGACGGACTCAGCGTGACCTTGGCAACGCCGTTGTCCACGCGAATGACCCCCGTTCCGCGCAGTTCGCTGCCGCAGAAGACGCCAACCATGTCGCCCTGCGCGGCCGCTTCGCTCCTGATGGTGACGGACGCCACGATCGTCATGCTCGGATTCGGATATGCCACGGCCGTGCCAAACGGGTTGGAAGACGCACAGTCAATCAGATACGGATCACTGGGTTCTCCAAGACTTCTACCGATTTCGCCCTGAAGCTGCGCATTGCACCGATGTTCATCGCCATCGGACCAAACCTTGAACGTGATCTTCTCGTTGTTGTCGTTCAGATACACGTTGATGGCGCGACGTCCGCGAGCATCCAATTCAATACGACCACGAAGTTCGTTCCCGACAAACGCCAACAGAACATCGCCCTGTTGCGCCGCGACGCCATTGATCGACACCTCCGCATAGACGACCATGGCTGGATTTGTCGTCCGATTCACCACACCGTAGGGATCCGACTGACCATCACGCGGTGCGCGGAGCGCGATGCGCTTCGTGGCGCTCTTCGTGACGCCATTCTCCGTGTAGAGGGCCGTCAGCGTGACCTCCTCATCCGCCGTGATATCACGGACGCGGACTGCGCCGTTCGCGCCGAACACAATGCTATCGGCAGGAGACGCGCTCCACGTCGCGTTGACTCGCGCCGTCGTGCCGTCGCTATACGAGGCGGTCGTTGTGAAGTTCGTCGATGTACCCGAATCGATGCGGCTCGGTCCCGCAATGGACAGGCCGGTCAACGTCTTCGACGGTGTCGGTTCGACGACCGTAAAGTAGGTATCGTACGTGTTGTTGTTCTCGTTCGTCTCGCGAATCATGTTCTCTGAATCAAGGTAGACACGTGCACGATATGTTCCTGCCTCCCCTACGGCAAACTGATCTGTTGGATGGCAATGCATCCACTTCCCAGCCGAAAGCGCCTCATGCAGATAAAAGCTTGAGGTCAAGCGAACGAAATTCGTCCGAGACGAGGACACCACGACCTTTGAGATTTCAATCTTGTTGGTAACGGCCGGAAGCGCATAATCGTTTCTGTCGCAGTAGCCGTAGTGAATGTAGAATCCTTCGTTTGTCGTAAACGAGTTCTTGCTCGACAACGCATTCGTGTTACTGCCTGAAAGCACCACAAATGAACTCCAAGTGGAGGGCTTACAGAACGTAAGATCCAATGACGTCGAGGCAGACGAATCCACCATGCGGTATTTCAGAGAATAATCCAACGCGCTACCAACCGAGTAGGCCCGAACGCGAAGGTAGTACGTCTGGCTCTTCGTCGGCGTATAGGCGATTTTGAAATTCCGGTTCGTGCCACCATCGTCGTCATAGGCGACACGATACGAACTGTTCGTCGACGTCGATGAGAAGAGTTCGCCGTACGTGTCGCCGGTTCCGACCGTCTCGAAGACATAGGTCTTACCCGCCGTCATCGAAATCTTGAAGAAGTCGTACGAATCGGCGCTGCTGAGGCTGTGCGGGCCGTGCGTCTGTGCCGTCGCCGTGGGCGTCAGAAGCGTCGCACCGGTCGCCACGTCATCCGCCGGGTCCCAGGCGTCCATGGCCAGCATCTGATACCTCAGCGTGTAGGAATACGTCTCAGCAGAAGTGTCTTGCGCGTAGCGACGAACACGCAGATAGTAGGTCCCGCTCGTCGTCGGCGTGTAGGTAATCAGGAAATTGTTCCCGCTTCCACCATCGTCGTTATAGGCGACACGAGCGGACGTGTTCGTCGAAGTCGAATTGAAGAGTTCGCCGTACGTATCCGTGCTGCCCGTCGTCTCGAACTGGTATTTCTTGCCGGCGGTCAACGAGACCTTGAAGAAGTCGTAGCGGTCGTTCGCGTTGTTGAGGCCGTGCGGACCATGCGTCTTCACAGTCGTAGTGGGCGTGATGACAGTTCCCCCCGACGGCGTATTGTCGTCCGGATCCCATTCGTCGGGATAGGTCGCCGTTGCAGTCGCCCGATAGCCAATCGCCGCCGCGCTGAACGGCGACGCATTCGCCCCCGACGCAGAAGACGCGGCCTTGACATAGTAGTAATAGGTCGTGCCGGCAATTGCCGAAGTGTCGTTGACTCCGAGAACCGTGTTCGTCGAACCCGCAAAAGAAATCCATGACGAAATGGCCGACGGAGTTGCCGTCGACGACGTCGCACGATAGATCTGATAGTGCGTCGCGCCCGTGACCCGATACCACGCCAAGACCACTTTGTCCGTGTATGTGCCACGCGTTGCCGCAACGGCCGCCGGCGCGGGCAACGTCGCGCTCGACAACGCCTTGAGGACGTTCAGACGACCGCCCGTCTTGACCTTTCCGCTCAATGCGGAAATCTTGTCCACGCCCGCATAAAGACGCTGGATCAACTGAAGATACGTCTCGTTCGGGTACTGCGCCTTCAAGAGCGCCAACGCGCCCGTGACATGCGGCGCGGCCATCGAGGTGCCGCTCGCCGAAAGATAGGCATTGTTCGCTGTCTTCCAGCATGACACAACGTTTTCGCCAGGTGCTGCGATGTCAACTGAAGTTGCACCATAGCAACTTGTAGTACGAAGAATATCGGAAGATGTCGATGCAGCAACAGCGACAATGTTGTCCAGATTGTAGGATGAAGGATAGTGTGGTGTTGAATCGTTGTTCTCCCCGCTATTTCCAGCGGCACAAACGGCGATGCCCCCACTTGCCCTAAATGAAGAAAACGCCTGCAAAACAGATGCACTGTATCCACGGGCATCTGAACCAAATGAACAATTGACAACCTGTATGCCCTTTCGCCTGGCATAGTCAAGTAGCGGTATGACATCCGACACATAGCCGTTTCCATCATCGTCAAGCGCTTTAAGTGCGACCAGTTTTACTCTCCATGCAACACCCGCAACACCTTTGGAGTTGTTCCCAACAGCACCAATCGTCCCCGCCACATGCGAACCGTGTCCATTACCGTCCAGTACGTTGCCTGAACGCACGCCTCCAAGGCATCTTACGCCATAAAGGTCGTTCGTCCATCCCGACACCGTACCTAACTGCGGATTTCTCCACATGTTGCCAGCAAGGTCTTCGTGCGTGTAGTTGATTCCGGTGTCCATAACACCTACTAGCACCGACGATGCGTCCGTACGGACGCCCCAGGCTTCTGCCGCCTTGATTTTCGTCATCCCCCACAAACTCGACCATCTGGCGTCATTCGGGGTCGCCGTACAGCGAATGACGTAGTCCCTGCTCACATCAGAGGCAGACGGTACTCCGTTCAGCGCGTCCGTCAGTTCAAGGATGGAATCGAGCGTCGCCTCATCGGCAGGAATCATGACGGACATGAGACGACGTCCCTTCTCAACCTCCATCAGAACATTGTGAATCTTCGCGCCGAAGGGTTCGAGCAGCTTGGCGAACTGTTCGTCCGTACATTCGCCGTCGACCGTTACCGTGACCTGGTTGGCGACGTACTCCTGCGTCCCGGCAAGCACCATCTCGCCCGCCTCGTTCGGATACCACGTCTCCTCAAGGTGATGCTCATACCCCTCTTCGTTCGGTTTCACAAGCCATTCGCGGAGTTCACCCTCCGGACCGCCCTTTGTCTTCGGCGGCAAGACGCTCGCACGGTAGGCGCGGACGGGCGTGTTCGGATAGCGCGAGCAACGTGGCGCGTCCGCAACGTCGAACGGATCTTTCTCCATTGGATCGGCTGGACGTTTTTCCGACTCTGTCGCCGCACTCATCGCCACCGTCTCGTGTTCATCCTCCTGCACATCCACCGCAACGGCCATCGTCTCGTTCGTCTGCGTCCGAGAGAAGGCTTGTTCGGCTTTCCTCGCCCCTTCCGAAACCTTGGTCTTTGCAGTGTCCAGAACCTTTCGGGATTCCGAAACACGGTCGGACGCCGTGCGTTCAGCCGTCGCCGAAGACGACAACCCGTGCCAACAGCCCCAGCCAAGCAATAGGGCCAACAAGGCGGCAAGTACTTTTTTCATCTTTCGTTCTCCATGGTTTTCAGGCGAAGACGACACATCCCCGCAAATGCCCAGTATTATCCCACGATGCCGCCGTCACGTCATGTCACGAAAACACGTGACAAAAACCGAGCCCCGGCGGCCGTACGGTTCTGGACGTGCAACTTGGCGTAGATACGCCGCAAATACGTGTCGACCGTATTCGACGACACGTTCAACGCCGCCGCAATCTGTTTGTTCGCCAGACCTTTGACGACGCAATCCATGACCTCGCACTCCCGTTTCGACAAACGTTCCGTCTGCCGACCTCCTGTCTTCCGCGTTTCCGCCGCCGCAGACGAAAACGTCTCATTTCCTTGCTCCACGTGAATTGCCTCCCGCTGTTTTGATTTTACGCATCTCGTTCATCCCCCACCCGCCCCTGCGTAAAAGGAGAGTGGCGTGCCTTGCCATCACGTCCTAAGAGAGGTGTCGCCAAACACCCAGTAAAAAACATGATAATGAAGACACGCCACGTGAATACTCACGCAGCGCAGCTTCGTATCTCGCTTTTTACTATGAATCTTTGGCGAAGTTTCTCTCTTAGAGCGATAATACGCAACTGCGTACGCTGCCGAGGTCCTTTTGGGAATCCCCGGCTCCCCATTCACCGCCAATCATCTGCGCGGTGCACTGAGGTTCTGGTCATTACGGACATCCGTTCCGCAACGACCCGGTGGTGAACGAACCAGACCGTCCACCCTGTCAAAGAGCCAACCGTTCCGTACCCAAAGACGGAACGGCGCAAAGCGTATCAAAATCCGCCGCCCGATTCAATCGAAAAATCGACTCGTCGAATTGCGAATTCCCTCCCACCACACACGTCACTCAACAGCAAGTTCGTACCAAACCGTCGTGTACTGCGGGCCAATCACGATGCGCGTCTGCCCGTCCGCATTTACCACGGGTACGACCGCCTTGCGTTCGCCGCGTTCATCGAGCGCCCAGCACCGCGTTCGAGCCGCAGGAGACGGCAAGGAAATCGTAGCGTTGATTCCCTCGCAGACGGTCTTGCCCGTGCCCCAATCACCGTCGCGACAGGAAATCGCGCCTCGCGCATGTTCCGTAAACTTCGCGCCGCCGTTGTGGCAAAGCCCTGTGGCCGTCAACAGAATCGAGGCCGGCCGCCCCGACGTACCGAAGCCCGTCGCGTTTCGCGACAAAAGCGAAATCGTCGCCCAGCCGAGTTTCGTCTGACCAACCGCAATTTTCACGCCGCCGAGATCGACCGCACGACCCGCGGGGAAACCGGTAAACACCTTTGTGTTCGGCGTGTCCACCGTCCAATAGCCCGCGCCCGGCTTCTCCGTGTTCCACGTCAGTTCGCGCGTGTCGCTTACAATCACGACACCAGGACGCCGAACGGGTACGGCGGACGTCGGACTGCGTCCCGTCACATCCACGGCCACCTGATGGACAAGTCCCAGATTGTGCGGCAGTTTCGCATCGGAATCCGCAATGCCCTGACTGACGGCGTCACGACTCACGAACGCGCGGAAATAGGCTGCGTAGGGCAGATTGCCGACAAGGCGCGTCGCGCTTTCCTTTACGTCACCACGCAGATAGATCGCCGCACACGCAGGGAAATGGGCCAGCACGTCCGTCCGCGCCGCGAGATTGAAAAAGTACGTATTGTTCGTCGGCTCCGCACCAACGCGGTTGTTGTATGAATACTCGAACACGCCGTCCCACCCCTGAAGCGCACCGTAGGCGCGAAGCATCGGCTGTCCTTCCGCGCCGTAAAAGTTCGGGTATGGATGGTTGTATTCGCTCACCGTGTACGGCCGTCCCGCCACGCGGCGACCCGTCAGCATGGACAGGCATCCGCCCCCGCGCGAATTGACCATGGCATCGTTCCGAATTTCCCACTTTGCATGAACGGACGGATGGCACCAGTAGGCGTGATCGTCCACATAGTCGAGTTCGGCCTGGACGTGCGGCGGCGAATAGTCGAGCTGCGTCCCGCTCACGGGCGCCTCCAGTCCCAGCTCGCGCAAGAACTTCAACATCCCCGTCCAGTAGGCGCGTTCCGTGTCCACAAGGAACTGATAGAAGTCGGCTCGCACGGACGGCGGCGTCGCACCCTTCGCCCGTGCGATCGGAACACCGCCCTTCGTCGGATCGCATCCCGTGAACGTCGACTTCACACCGCCCGTCTTGAACGAAAGATCGTCGATTTCATAGACGCCCCGGCCAAAGCGCGTAAACTGAATCTCCGCCTTGTCTACATCGTCGCCCGCGTAGAAGGAATAGGTGTACGTCTTCCACGCCGTACCCGGCGTGAAGCGCGTCAGGACACCCAGCGACTTCCAGCCCGTCCGCCGATCGGCCACGGCGAACCCCACTTCGCCCGCGTCGCCTGACACACGGCGCAAACGGAACTTGACCGTATAGGGGACGCCTTTCTTCACCGCCACGCGGCGATAGATTTTCGGAAAGAACTCACCGCCCGGCTTTTCGACAGACAGGCGCAACACACCGTCTGCAGCGCCCAACGCGGCCCGCGTGTCGCCAAGATCGAGAATCCAGCGCGTCCCGTCCGGCCTGACATCACCCGCGAATGCGCCCTCCGCAATTTGCTCGCCGCCTTCGGGAACCGGCTTGACGTTCCACGCGGCGTGCATCTTGTCCGCGCATCCGTACTTCCGCACGAGCCAATCGTTCCAGAGATTTTTGAAGACCATTGCGTAGGGTTGGCCCAGATGATCCAGCGAACCCTCCAGATACTGACGAATGAGCGCATCCTCGTTGTTCAACTCCACCACGGCGACGACGGGATCTTTCAAGTAAGACAACCCCGTGTAGGGATTGACGTGCGACAGCAGGTCACGCGCATACTCCCGCTCCGCCTCGATCACGCGCGGGTCGAACTGATCCACGCCCTTGTTTGCCCACGGCGTACCGGGGGCAAAACCGTCGCGCGCATCCAACGTCCGCGCCACGTGGAGATTGACGTTCACGTAGATGCCGCGTTTCTTGAGCTGCGCGATAAAATAGTCCTGCCGATCGCGCTGCACAGGGTCGAGCCGACGGCGAGTACGAAAATCGTTGGCGACGATACCGGACTGCGCCGGCAACATGAACGTCCCGTAGTCGCTGTCAAAGTAGTGGAGACGTACGCAGTTGATGCCAAACTGGGCGAAGCGAAGCGCCAGGCGTTCCGCCTCTTCATGCATCGGGAAGTTGGCGGGTCCGGTCAGATTCGTAGCATGAAGACGGACACGCCCCTTGTCATTCACGAAATGCCCGTTCTCGACGCGAACACGCCCGTTCTTCCCGGCCGGCGCCTCCAACAAGTGGGACATGTCCACCGCCGGCGCAAGCTTCTCGTAGGCTGGCACGAACGGAAACATATTCTCTTCGTTCAAGGACGCGACGGACACGGCCTGGACGGCCGAACACGCACATCCCAACGCGACGGCACTCATCAACCAGATTGATGAAACACTACGATGGGACACCTTCATGCCAACTCTCCTTCTTTACGACAACAGCAAACCACACTTCACCTGCGCAACAATCCCCGTCTGTTCGAGTCTATTCAGATGGTGGAGATAAGGGGAGTCGAACCCCTGACCTTCTCAATGCCATTGAGACGCTCTACCAACTGAGCTATATCCCCAAAAGGACGAAAACGGAAACCAGTATATCCGATTTCGCCTCAAAAGGCAAGCGCGAAAGTAACACACAAAAAGCGGGGCGCGTCGATTGACGTGCCCCGCTTCGTTTTCCTGAACAATCCGGACTTAGGCTTTCACGGCCTTGCTCGCCTTCATGACCTTGCCCGCCTTCAAGCAGCGTGTGCAGATGCGCTTGCGGCTGGTGTTGCCCTTGCCATCGGTCACGCGAACCGTATGAAGGTTGGGGAGGAAGCGGCGCTTCGAAATGCCGGTCGTGTGCAGACCGATACCGCCTTTGTACTTGGGCGAACCCTTGCGGATGATCGAACGACCCGCCGACGGGTGCTTGCCGCAGATTTCACAAACTCTGGACATGATGTAGATCCTTTCTCTTCGAGATTACTTGTCTTCGCCAGGCTGCCATTCCTGGAACGCATCCGCGAACGCGGAACCGAAGCTGCTCGAATCGGCGCCCTTCGGCGAACTGCTCATCGAACCAGAAGAGCTTTCTTCGCCCAGCGACTCGGACTCAAGAGCCTTGATCTCGTCGTCGGACATGTTCATCGCGCGAATCGACAGGCCGATACGGCGCTCGCCACGATCGACCTTGACAACGCGGGCTTCGACTTCATCGCCGACATTGAGCACGTCGCGCACCTTCTCGACACGCTGGTCGGAGAGCTGCGAGATGTGAACGAGACCGTCCACACCGTCTTCCAGCGCAACGAACGCGCCGAAGGAGGCAATCTTGGACACCTTGCCCTTGACGACGGAGCCCACCGCGTAGCGCGTGGTAATCTCGGCCCACGGATCAGTCTGAGCCTGCTTGAGGCCGAGGGAGATGCGCTGTTCCTTCGGATTGACGTCGAGCACCACGGCTTCGACCTGCTGCCCCTTCTGGAGGCATTCCGACGGATGCTGCGGACGGCGCGTCCAGGAGATGTCCGTGACGTGGATCATGCCGTCGATGCCCTCTTCGAGTTCGACGAACGCGCCATACGGCGTGAAGTTGCGAACCTTGCCCTTCACGCGGCTGCCGACCGGATAACGATCCTGCACCGTGTCCCAGGGGTTGACCTGCGTCTGGCGGATGCCAAGCGCGATCTTCTGATTTTCCGAATCGACGGAGAGAACGGCCACTTCGACTTCATCGCCAATGGCGAGCATATCGCTCGCGCGGGCAACCCGCTTCGTCCAGCTGAATTCGCTGATGTGGACAAGCCCCTCGATGCCGGGAGCAATTTCGACAAACGCGCCGTAGGCGGCGAGGTTCACGACCTTGCCCTTCACGCGGCTACCGACAGGGAACTGTTCGGAAATCGTGTTCCACGGATTGTCTGTGGTCTGCTTGAGACCAAGGGAGATACGCTCCTTGTCGCGATCCACATCAAGCACCATGACTTCGAGTTCCTGACCGACCGTCAGGAGTTCGCTCGGGTGCTTGATGCGACCCCAGCTCATGTCCGTGATGTGGAGGAGACCGTCGATACCGTCGAGGTCGATAAACGCGCCGAAGTCCGTGATGTTCTTCACGCGGCCCTTGCGCACTTCGCCCTTCTGAAGGGAGTCGAGCAGCTCCTGCTTTTTGGCGGCCATCGTGCCTTCGATCAACTCGCGGCGGCTGATGATGATGTTCTTGCGCTCGTTGGAAATCTTGATGACCTTGAAATCGTATTCCTGACCGATGTACGGCTTGAGGTCGCGCACCGGCGACACGTCCACCTGCGAACCGGGCAGGAACGCTTCGACGCCGTCGATGTCCACAAGGAGACCGCCACGCACGTCGGTACGGATCGTACCGTGGACGACGCAGCCTTCCGTATACTGCTCCAGCACTTTCTGCCAGCGAATCTGTTCGTCAGCGGCCTTCTTGGAGAGACGGACCATGCCCGTCTTGTCGTTCTCAAGTTCCAGCAACATCACCGAGAACTTGTCGCCCGGCTTGGCCGCGCCGTCCGCGAATTCTTCCAACGGGATAACGCCCTCGGACTTGTAGCCGATGTCCACGAAGACATCGCTGCCCTTGACGGCGGAAACGGTTCCCTCGATGATGGAGTAGGGTTTGAACTGAACGTCCTGCACCGCCGCCTGGCTGGCCAGGAATTCGGCAAAAGCGGCCGACTTCTCTGCGGGCGCGGTGGGTTTGCGAATAGCCATGAATCTGAATCTTTGTTGAGTTAATGAATGAACGCGGTTTTCTGCCGCGCCTTCCCCGTCTTTGGGCGAAGGAGTTTGTAGTATATCAAAAAAACGGAATCGGCGCGAAATGAAAACGCCAATTCTCAACAAAAAGGTCAGCGACGGACAGCAGATGAATCCTGTGCGCCTCCTACGGGAGATGAGTCGGACAACATGAACACGCGGACGAAACAGGGCGGCAGATGGTGCACGCCGGGATGGGCGGGCGAATCGACGGTGAACGCGATGGTCTGCGTGTCGCTGAAGTTGAAAACGACAAGAACCCGTCGCGTCGGCGACGCGAACACGCGTTGCTGGAAGAGCGGCACGGGGCCACGCGGCAGATACCAAATGTCCAGCGACGACCGTATCGGCACGGGCGCGACGGGACGGGCGAGAACGTCCGCCACAGGACGGGCGTCCGCCAACACATCTTCCGCCGCCGCCGCCCACGCGGCGGCTTCCGCAAACGCCGCCCAGTAGCGGGCATCCGCGCCTTCGGGATAACGCCACGGCACCACCGCATCCCAGCCCGCGAAAAAGAACGCCGCCGCCGCAATACGCAACCACTCGGGTTGCGCGAGCCAGTCGGAGCCAATTAGACCATAAGGAAAAGCCAACAGCCGACGACTGCCGGCCGGCGGATAGTCGATATCCACCTGACGGCGTACGGTCTCCGCCACAAGCAACGTCGAAATCGTCTGCCCATCGACGCCATCGTACGGCTTCGTGCGATCCCAGCGAATGTAGGGTCCGAACGGATTGATCCACGTAAGCGCGGGCATGAACGCATCCGCCCGCGCCTCGGAACTGTACCAGCGCGTTTGCCAACCGGGCGACACCTCCGACCAGCAGATGCCGGGAATGAAACCGCAGGCGTTCGTTGTCGACGTCATCGCCGCGACATGACGAGCAATCGTTCGCACGACCTTTCCGTGTTCCGCCGATCGGAAACGGCAAGCCGCCTCGAAGAAGCGTGCGCCCGGCAACAGCCCCGCCGGCCACTCGTCCGCCAGCACGTCCTCCGCCACGCCCGCGAACGCGGCGAACCGTCGCCGGCAGCCCGTGCAAAAACATCCTTTCGTCCGGTAGACGAACGGCTCCCAATTGCACCAAATCCCGTCGCATCCCGCAAGCAGGGTCTTCAGATTCGGCAACACCCCCTGCGCGAAGACGGGACGTTCCTCATAGATTGCGGCCGGGCAGAGCACGTCGCGTCCAACCGGCTGGCCGTCCAAACCAACGAAACAGTCCTCGGCGCGAGGCGTGACATCGGAAACGACCTGGTAGCCATTTGCGAGAAACATCGACGCATCCGGCGTAATGCGCTGGATACCATGTTGCCGCCAAAGGGCAATCAAATCCGCCGCCGGGCCGTTCAGCGTGTCGGGCGGAAACGAGGGGATGATCCACGTCACGCCGGCATCCCGCAGGAATTCGGCGAACAGACGGTTCGCACGAGCCGTTGGAAAATTGTAGCATCGCGCCTCCGGATAGACGCCGAACGCGAACGTGCGCGGCGCGGCGGCGCGAACGGGCGGCGCCGGCAAGAGACGCACCTCGCACGGCACGGGGACGGGTGCGGCGGTCTCGTCCGTTCCCGCCGTCACGCGCAAGACCGCGTTCGAGGTGGGCGCGACCGAACGCAGCATCACGCCAAAACGCCGTCCGCCCGCCCGGGCGGGCGGCGGCGCGTAGAACGCCGAACGCAGACGAAACGACACGGACTGGACGCCGTTCGACAAGGTCGTGCGCTGCACGGTGTCCGGCGCGGCGCACGTGGCATCGACAAATTCATACCCCGCCGGCACGTCAAGCCGGAACACGACCCGCCGCGCGTCGAACGTATCCGCGTACACGGGGGGCACCGGATCGCGACGGACGGCAAAGACGAGGACGCCGCATTGGTTGGAGCCAACGGCAAACGCGCCATCAAGCCGGTCGAACATGGGATGGACGACGTGCAACGACGGCGGCGGCGCGGGTTTCAACGGCCGCGCATCTCCTACCGCCGGCGCGGTATGCACCCGACGGGACAACGCGGGAAAATCAAACGTCAGCGGCGATGCACCCGCGCAGAGCGCGGCCCCCCACATCAACGCCATCGACCACCCGACGGCCTTCACGTTTCGTCCTCTCCGTCCATAAACCCAACCGTTCGTCGCGTCAAAATTCGAGCGTCGCGCCCAGCGCGGCGAGCTTCGCTTCGTAGGCGGCTTTCAGCGGCAACAACCGCTCTGAATCGCCCCCATCGGACAAATCGTCGTTGATCTGGAACAACACACCGAACACCTGCCCCCATGTCCGATAGAACGCATCATCCGCCCCGGCCGCCAACGCCCCCAACTGCGCGGCGAGCGCGAACGCTTCGCCTGTCTTTCGTTCGCACGTGGCGATGTAATGGTCGGTCGACGTTTCGGCACAATCCCCCCACCCCATCAAATCGTCGCCCTGCCCCTCACAAAGGCGGATATGGCTGTCGACAACGACTTCCAGCATTTTCGTGGTGGCGGGAAAACCGCTCCGGGCGATCAGTCGGTAGCCATGGGCCACGAGCCAGTCCCCGGCGGCAATGGCCACGCCCACGCCACGCTCCTTCCAAACCGTCGGCCGGCCGTAGCGCGTCTCGTCGCCGTCCTGAATGTCGTCGTGGATCAGCGACGCCTTGTGGAAACACTCGATAGCCTCGCAGATCGGGCCAACGTCCCCCTGCCCACCGCATTTTGTGAACACGGCCTGACAAAGACGCGGCCGCAATTTCTTGCCGCCGCGTCCCAGGAATTCGAGTGCGATTTCGGCAATCCGACTCACTTCTTGCCGTACACCGCGATTTCGATGTAGTTGTTGACCGGTTCGGACGTCGACCCGTTCGAGTAGACGCGCACGTAGCGGCCCTTCGTCATCTTGGCATCGACCGGACGGCCATCGTTGCGCTCGCGATATTCCTTGTCCTTGCCCGCGCCGAGCTTCGCAGAATTGTCGTGGTCGTTGTTGAAAATCGTCTTGACGTCCTTCGTGAACGTCGCGTCGGACGAAATCTGCATGATCACGTCCTTGTAGACGCGCTCGTCGCCCTGGTCATGCCACACGCAGACGGCCGAAATCACGTGTTCCGCACCGAGGTCGAGCTGAACCCACTGGAGGCCGCCCGGCAGCTGGAGCATACACGTGGCATCGGGCGTCTTGTCATCGTCGACAACGTATTCGTTCTCGCCCGTGACGGCTTCTTCGCTCGTCGTCACCTTCGTGTCCTCTGTCGTCAACAGCTGGGCGTATTCCGGCTCGACCATGATCGGCGCACGGTACTTGCCCGGACCGAGATCCTTTTCGAGGTTGTCGCTCTTGATTTCCTTCGGCGTTCCGCTCGAATGGGGTGGCGGCATCTTGAAATCGATCGCCACTTTGTCCGCAAACAGGGCCGCCGCACAGAACACAACCGCGCCCAACATCGTCAACTTCTTCATGGAGACTATCCTTTCGTTAAAAATTTTTGGTTGATTATGCCAAAACCCCGCGTCGCCTGTCAACCCCACTTCACTCAACGGGTTGAATGACGGAGGATTTCGTGACCTTGTGGACACCATCGGAGACGACGGTCTCCCCTTCCTTGAGGCCGTTCGCGATGAACTGGATCTCGTTCACCGTATCGTCCCGCACGACGTAGCGACGCTCCACCGTGCGGTCGGGTTTCACGACCCACACGTACGGCCCGTGCATATCCTGCAACAACGCGCCGGGCGGGACGCCGAGTTTCTTCACGCCCACGCGACTGCGCAGCGTCACGCTCACCGTACCGCCGGGCTTGAGAATGCGATCCTTGTTCGGGAAGAGCGCAAAGACCTGAATCGTGTCCGTCTGATCGTCGGCCGAGTTGTCCACGTACTCGATCTGCCCGTCCTCGTTGTATTCGCGGCCGTCGGCCAACGCCAGCGACACGATGCCGTCCTTCTGGAACGCTTCGGCCTTGCCGTCGAACATCTCCAAGAACTCGGCGTTCGAGATGGAGAAGCGGACACGGATCGGCGCGGCCTGAATCAGTGTCACAAGCGTACCCTGCCCCTTCGTCAAGTAGTTGCCCGCCGTGAACAGCGTCGTACCGACCTTCCCGGCAATCGGCGCCACAATGCGGCAGTGGCGCAAATCGTCCTTCGCGCTCATCAGATCGGCTTCGGCCGCCGCCAACGCCGCACGGGCGCTGTCCCGCGTCGACAACGCATTGTCCACGGCATCCTGCGACACGGCACGTGTGCCGATGAGTTTCGTATGGCGGACGTAGCTCAACTCGGCATAGCCCAGCGCCGCCTTGCATTCCGCCACTTTCGCCTCGGCGTTCTTCACCGCCGCCTCGTACTTCACGGGATCCAGCCGATAGAGCAAATCGCCGCGCTTGACCATCGTGCCGTTCTCGAATCCGACTTCAAGAATTTCGCCGCTAACCTGGGGAATCACGTTCACCTGGGCCACGGGCACGACGCGCCCCGGATACGTCTTCTCCAACTTGTCCACCAGCAGACGCACCTGCGCCACCGGCAGTTTCAATTCAACATCCGCCGACGCATTCGTCTCAGCGGCAGACGTGGACAAAACGGCAGCCACCGCCGCAGCCGACAGCACGAACAAATCCTTCAACGTCTTCACTTCATCTCTCCTGCTACGGCTTCCCACGCGCAGACGCGCATCAACGCGGCCTCGTTCTCTGACAGCCCCGCCGGCGCATACGTGCAGGCCGTCACGTCCTTCCCAAACAGCGCCGCCACCCAGACGCATCCTTGCAGGTATTCGCCCGCCGGATTGAAATGCAACGCGTCGATCTGGAGTTTACCCTGAGCCGACCACCAAGCCTTTCCAACCGGATCGCCGAAGAACGGCAACGGCGTCGGCGGCCGCAGTGCCGCGCGTTCGGCCGGCGAAAACACCTTCTCCCACACAACAGGCCGCCGCGCCCGATAAAGCTGGACGGCCGTACCCGTGGGGATGATCTTCAAGTTCTGCTTCCGCGCCAACGTCGCGTAGGCCGTATGCAATCGGGCGTACATCGTGTCGGGCGTAAGCCCCCACGCCGCCAACCGTACGTCGTAGGGACTGTACGACCACGTCTCTTGAACGCGGATTTCGGCCTGCGGCGCAAACTCGCGGATTTTCGCAATCAACTTGTCCGCATACGGCTGGTACGTTTCATAGAATGCGCTCTTCCCGCTAGCCTGTTGAATCGTCACGATATCCCATCGATCGGCCGCGAGCGCCTGCGGGATGTTGGCCCGCCCCCCCTTCATCACCTTTTGAATCGGCGCGTCTTGCGCGGCACACGACGTCCAACTCAGCCCCACCTCATAGGGACGTGCTTCCGAATCCGTTGCGGCCTTCTCGACGTTGCACCAGTGCAGATCAAGCGGACATCCTCCGATGTAGAGGTTCGCGAGATCAAGTTCGCATCCCGTCGCACGTGCCACAGCCGGCATCTGCTTCAAGACGCTCTGCGAAAAACTGTTGCCGATCATCAACACTTTCAACGCCCCGGCCTCGACCGACAGACACGCCGCCGCCCACGCCGCGATCAACACGCACATGCATTTCATTCCCGCTCGACTCCTTTCAGACGAATGATTAAACCGAATAGGGCAGATTCTATCATTTCCCATCGGCGGAGGGCAAGTTGTAATGTGCGCGGAAGTTTTCGACGATCTTGTCGGGAAAGACGTTCGGATTGAGCTTCCGCACAGTCTGCATCTCCCGATAGGCGCGGGGCGCGAACGCCGCATCCGTCTGCGCCTCGAACACGAGCGCCTGGCAGATGATCTGGCGCAATTCCAATTCGGCAACCGGCGTCTTCACGAACGCCAGTCCTCGGTGCGCCCAATAGAGGGCGCTTGCAAGGGGCATCGTCCAGTCCTGCCGCCCATATTCCGCGTCGATGGCGGCCCGCCCGTCCGCGTCCAGTTTCAGCGGCGACCAATCGCCCGTCTTCTGGCAGTCCGCCACACGGGCCTTCCACTGTTCACGGTAGTACGGAGAGGCGTCATCCAGCGTCCCGCCGATCTTGAGCAGGAACATCCACGCCAGTTCCTTGTGGAGAACGGCGTCGGACGGATTCAGACGCAGACCATCGTCGCGCAACAGTTTGAGGCCTGCATCCACCCAGCGCCAACGATCCTGCGCCGTCGGCATCATCACGGAAACGTTGTAGGCCAGATTCCACGCCGCGTAGGCCCAGACCTCCGGCGTGTAGGGGTCGAGGAACGTAAGCCACGTCGACAACTGCGCAAGTTCCGCGTAGCGTCCTTCGTCCTGCAACCGGTCGGCGCGAAACCATACGACCTCGGAAGCGAGCCCGCGAAAACCGCCCAGCCCCGCGACAATCATTTCGGCGACGGGGTTCGGCGCAACGCCGACACGCGCCGTCGCGCGTGTTTCCCCGGTTTTCTGGATCTGCCAAGCCCCCACAGCGCACCCCACGAGCGTGGCGGCAAGGCCGATGTGGACAAAACGCATGTTCATCATCACAGGAATCCGTTCTCCGCCAACATCTCCATCGTCAAACCCGATTCGGACGCCGCCACGCAGTCATCCGCATCGGCCGTTTCGTCACGCCGACGGGCATAGCGCCCCAGCACGTCGCTTTCGAGATTGACGGTATCGCCGATTTTCAGCAGCCCCAAGTTCGTCTCCGCCGCCGTCGTCGGAATCACGTCCACCTGCAGCCAGTCCGCGCCCAACCCGCTCACCGTCAGCGACACACCGTTGACGGCGATCGACCCTTTGATCACGGTGGCGACGGCAATGGCACGACCACAGGCGAACCTCAACGCGAAATCGCGGCCCTTCGCCTGGCGGGCGAGGAGGCGTCCAATGCCGTCCACATGTCCCTGCACGACGTGACCGCCGAAACGGTCGCCCGTCCGCAGGGCGCGTTCCAGATTGACTTTCGCGCCCGGCAGCAGGGACGCCAGCGTCGAGCGCGTTTCCGTTTCGCGCAAGACATCGGCTGTGAAGCGCGTCCGATCACACGCGCAGACCGTCAGGCAGACGCCGTTGACGGCGACGCTCTCGCCCGCGACAAGCGGTTCGGCCCACGGCTCGAACTGGAATTCAAGCACCAGTCCCCGTCCGCGCGACACGCGCTTCAACACGCCGACTTTCTGAATCAATCCGGTGAACATCGTCAACCTCGCGCTAGCGCGTACCGCCCAGATAGTTCGTCACGGCCGTGTAGAGCTGAATGGGGTGGTTGGACGTGACCGTGGCGGCGCCCTTCGCACGACAACGCTTCCACGTTTCCAGATCTTCCACCATCCAAAGCGTTGTGCGAAGACTGGCCCTTTGCGCGGCATCCACCCAGTCGGGCGACGTGCCGGCGAGCGACGCAATCCGTTCGCATCCAAGCGCCACAGCCTTCTTGATGTCTGCATCGTCCGCCGCCGAGGCCGGGGCTTTGCCGATAATGAGCGCCGTCGGCGCGTTTGGATGACGCTTGCGCATCATGCGCAGATAATCGACCGCGAACGACGTGAAGACATAGGAGCCGGCCGGCATCGTGGAGGTGACAATCTTGTGGACGCCGTCGACGTACTGCGCAAGCTTCTTCGGATCTTCATACAGCGGTTTTTGCCCCTTCATCTCGAACTCGACGGACACATCCGGACGATCTTTGAAGAGATCCGCAATCTGCTGCAAAGACGGCACGTGCTCGCCGCTCTTTTTCAGCGTCAAGTTCGTCACGGCGGCGAACGTCAAGTCATAGACATTGCCCGTCCCAGTCGTCGTCCGCGCCACGTTCGAGTCGTGCATGATCACGAATCCGCCGTCGGCCGTCATCTGCACGTCCGTCTCATAGCCGGTCACGCCGGCCGCCAACGACTGCTTGAAGCCGCCGAGCGCATTGTCGTCGTACTGATAGTTGCCGCGATGCGCCACGACGCGAGGAATTTCCGCGCCCCGAACATCCGCACACGCGACCACCGCGCACACACCCAGTACCAACCCTGCTTTCATGCCGCTTCTCATGCCAAATAGCCTTTCATCGATTTGGATTTCCGTCAACCATCAACCGATGCAACACCCGTTGCGCAGCCGTATGTCAACGACACCTTTTCTGATTGGCGGCATTATAGCAGTTTCAGTCGCGGCCTGTAAAGCGGCCTTCACCTATGGGGAAATCAAAAACGGTAAGACATCGTTACACCCGCCGCATGGGACAGGCCATTGGAGGTCTCGAACTTGTGCGTCTCGCCGAGCGCATCTGAAATGAAGAGCGAATCGCCCGCCATAAACACAAGCCCGTAACTGACGGACAGTTCGACAGGCCCCCATGTGTAGGCCAACCCCACCGTGGCAATCTGGCGATCGCCCGGCGGCAGCATCGTCGATCCGTAGTAGCGACGAGACGGATCCTGATCCCAAATATAGGAGAGCATGAACGTCCAGTCATCCGTCAAATCATAGGCCGCGCCCACGCCAAAACGCCATGCGTCATCCCACTTGAGGTCGAGATCGCGTCCGCCATTCGGCAAATGAAAACGCAACGTATCGACGCTCGACCATTGCGTCCACGTCCCCGCCACGCCCAAATGCAAATCGTCCGTCACATCGTAGTTTGCCCCCAGCGTCAACGACTGCGGCAAGCGGACTTTGGCCGAGGCCGCGCCATGTGCGGCGGCGGCACCCTCCCGAACCTGCTCGTGGGCAGACGCAACCGCCGATGGATAGGCCGCCGCATAGGATTGGCGATAGTACTGGTCGTAAAGAGCCGACCCAGGCGTCAATCCGTACTGTGCCAACGCGGCACGAACGCCTTGATCGACCTGTGCGGCGACGGCCGAATCGTCGTAGGCACGAACGCGCGTGTGGTTCTCCCCCTTCACCTTGCAGTCGATGTAGGACTTGTACATGAGGCCTACGGACAGTTTCTCCGTGACGTTGTACTTCGTCGACACCTGCCAGCCCCAGTCCGTCATCCCGTTGTCGCCCTTCAAATGGTCGCGTATCGTTCCGTAGCGCTGCCCATCTTTCGTCGCCCACTGTTCCGAATACTGATCGAACGAGAGGTACATCAGACGGATGCCCGCCGAAATCGACCAGTCGTCCGTCACGCGGTAGGCAAGATTCGGATTGAGACACAGCCCCATGATCGTCGTGGCCCGCGTATCCCAAGCCATCGGCCAGTTCTTGTTGTAGCGGGTTCCCAGACCGTATTCCGGCGCGAAACCAAGGCCGAGCGTAAAGTCGTAGGGCAATTCATGGGAAATGTAGGCATGGGGTAACACGAAACACCCCGGATCCATCTTCCCACCGTAATGGCCGTCCACGTAGGGATCGCACGTCGGATGTTCCGTCGTCATGCCCACCGTGACGACCGTCCCCGTAAGATCGCTCAACGTGGCCGGATTGTAGAAATTCGCCGAAGCATCCACCGCCCGCCCCATCACGGCACCGCCCAGCGCATTGCCGATAGCCGAACCTTCATACAAGGCAAATCCAGCCGAAAACGCAAAATCCGTTAAAAAACAAATCAAAACGGTCAGACAGACCTTCTTCATTTATCATCTTCCTTCTGTTTCAGTGAGATGGTGACAGTATATCATTTTTTGTCGCAAAACACAATGCCGCCGCGCCGAAAGCCCCTCCACAAGAACAAAAAGAAAACAAAAGCGCAAGGACGCGCATCGCACATCCTTGCGTTTTTTACGTCTTTCGCGACAGAAAGACGATTAGAGGAATTTCGGATTCAGTTTGAACCCGAAATCATGGGCAATCTGTTTGAGCTGCTTCACCTGGATGGGGCTTTTCCGCATCGCGCCCGTGGCCTGGGCCAACAGACGAATCTGCGCGGCCTTCTCGACCGTGTCCATCAGACCGAAACAACGGTCGAAGTCCTTGCCCGAGACGAACAGTCCGTGCGCCACCCACACGACGATGTTGTACTCGCGCATGAGCGCGGACGTCGCCGTGGCGATCGGCCCCTTGCCCGGCACCATCCACGGCACCACGCCCACGCCCTCGGGGAAGATGACGGGACATTCCGTCATCACTTCCCAGAGCGCCCGGGTGAACGCCTTGTCAGTCGGCGGCAGGGTGAATGTGAGGGCAATCAAGTTGACGGGGTGCGCGTGGTAGATCACGCGATGCTCGCCACCCGTGAGTTCCAACTTCACCTCATGGTTTTTGAGGTGGCTGGGAAACTCGCTCGTCGGCCGGCCGCCGTTATCAAGCCCCCACCAAATCCGGAACTTCGTGCCCGTCTTGTCGAGTTCGACAATCCCAAACGCATTCTCCGGGTTGCGCATGACGTTGCGCATGTACCCCGTCGTCCGCGTGACCATGAAAAACTCGCCCGCCAGTTTCGGAACGGACTCGTAAATGTCCATCCAGTCGCCAGACGGCGTCTTCATGGTCTTCTTGACGTTCGCAGCCTCGGCCTTCGTAAGACGGTAGCTGAGATTGCCACCGTTCATTTCGTGCCAGCCCTTGTCGACGCCATCCTGCGCGAGCTGCATGAAGCCTTTCGTGCAGGGCATATCGAGGATTTTCATAATCTCGACTCCTTCTTCATTCGTTCCGCCGTCCAATCAGGCATTCGCCTGGGCGTCGGCCTCGGCCATCGCGGCTTTGCGGCTGAGCTTGATGCGGCCGCGCTCGTCCACGCCGATGCACTTCACGCGCATCTTGTCGCCGACCTTGCACACGGCGTCCACGCTCGGCACACGCTTGTCGCTGAGTTCGGAGATGTGGCAGAGACCGTCCTTGCCGGGGAGGATTTCAACGAACGCGCCGAATTCCTTGATGCCCGTGACCGTGCCTTCGTAGATCTTGCCGGGTTCGGCTTCCGCCGTGACGGCGCTGACCTCGGTCTTGGCGGAGGCCATCATGTCGGCCGACGTGGCCATGATCGTGACGACGCCCTCGTTGCCGACTTCCTCGATGTCGATCTGGGCGCCCGTCTTCTCGCAGATGCCCTTGATCGTCTCGCCGCCCTTGCCGATGAGCGCACCGATCTTGTCGGCGGGAATACGCACGACTTCCATGCGCGGCGCGTACTTGTTGAGTTCCGCGCGCGGAGCCGGAATGACGGATTCCATGAAATCGATGATTTTCAGACGCGCCTCGTGCGCCTGCTTGATGGCGCCCTCGACGAGATCCCACGTCAGGCCGCGGAGTTTCAAGTCCACCTGGAAGCCCGTGATGCCCTTCTTCGTGCCGGCCACCTTGAAGTCCATGTCGCCGCAGTGGTCCTCCGCGCCGAGAATGTCGGTCACGAGCACCTTCTGGGACTGGTCGTCATTCGTGAAAAGGCCGATCGAAATGCCCGCCACCGTGCGCTTCAGCGGCACGCCGGCATCCATGAGCGCGAGGCAGCCGTTGCAGACGGACGCCATCGACGAAGAACCGTTCGACCCCATGATTTCGGACACCACGCGAATCGAGTACGGGAAATCGTCCGGCAGCACTTCCGCGATCGAACGCTCGGCGAGTGCTCCATGGCCGATTTCGCGACGACCCGTCGAACCCAGACGGCCGACCTCGCCCGTGCAATAGGGCGGGAAGTTGTAGTGGAGGATGAAGCGCTGGCTCGTAGGGCCACCCGTCACGGAATCGAGATCCTGCGCGTCCTTCTTCGAACCGAGCGTGACCGTCGCGAACGACTGCGTCTCGCCACGCGAAAAGATGGCGGAACCGTGCAGACGCGGCAACACGCCAACCTGCGCAACCAACGGACGGATTTCGTCGCGGGCACGGCCGTCAATGCGCAGCCCCTTGTCGAGGACGTTCTTGCGGACGGTCTCGATTTCGAGCGCATCGAAGAGATGGACGAACCCGACGGCGTCGATTTCCGGCCACTTCTCGGATACCTTCTTCAAGAGGTCTTCCTTGATGGCGGACACTTTGCCCTGGCGTTCGAGCTTGCCCTTGATTAGCAGAGCCGCCGCCAACGCCTCGCCGCCTTCCTGGCGAATGAAGTCCATCTTCTCGGCCGGCTGCGGGACATCCTTGATGTCCTTGTCCGGCTTGCCGAGCGCCCGGCGCATTTCAATCTGGCAGTCGATGATCTTCTCGACCTCTTCATGCGCGCGCTTGAGCGCCGCGAGGAAGTCCTCGTCCGTCACCTCGGACGCAGAACCTTCCATCATGAGGAACTTGCCACGCAGACCCGCGTAGAGTAGATCGACGTCGCTCTTCGCCTTCTGCTCGTGCGTGGGGTTGATCACCCACTGGCCATCGACGCGGCCGATACGCACGCAACCGATCGGACCCATGAACGGGATCTCGCTGATGTGGAGCGCCGCCGAAGAGGCGTTCACGGCGAGGAAGTCCGCCTCGCGCAACCCGTCGGACTGAATGAGCGTGGAGTTGACCTGCACGTCATTGTAGTAGCCATCGGGGAAGAGCGGACGAATCGGCCGGTCGCACATACGCGCCGTGAGGATTTCCTTACTCGTCGGACGCGCCTCGCGCTTGAAGAACCCGCCCGGGAACTTGCCGGCGGCGTAGAACTTCTCGCGATACTCGCACTGGAGCGGGAAAAAGTCAATGCCCTCGCGGGGCGTGTCCGTATTCGTCACGGCCGTGAAAACCGTCGTGTCGCCATACGAACAGGAGACCGCACCCGCGGCCTGCTGCGCCAAAAGCCCGGTCTCGAACACGAGATCCTGGCCGGCAATGTTTACCTTGAACTGCTGTGCATTTTGCATGGGGTAGATTTCCTTGGAATATTAGCGACGGAGACCGAGCTTGGCGATCAGGTCCTTGTACTTCGCCTCGTCTTCGCGCTTCAAGTAGTTGAGGAGTTTCCGGCGGTTGTTGACCATGCGCAGCAGACCATGGCGGGACGAATGATCCTGCTTGTTGGCCTTGAGGTGCTGCGTCAGCAGCTGGATCTTCTTCGTCAACGTGGCGATCTGGACTTCGGAAGAACCCGTATCACGATCATGGCGCTGGAATTCGGCACGAACGGCCGCTTTATCAATATTGCTCATTTTTGTTCGAACTTTCGTTTGTTTGTGTAGACGAACCTGTTACCGTCCGACATCTACCCGCATGCGCGCGTACGCAAGGCCCGAACATCCGCAGAGACTGGCGGACGCCCGCAACGGGGAGAAATCTCCTAAGACGGTCGCAGGAATGGCGGATAGGTTATCAAAAAGAGGGTCGAACGTCAAGAGGTGTGCCAAAAGTTGTAATATC
>CAYZYQ010000013.1:0-39948 GCA_964482645.1 uncultured Lentisphaeraceae bacterium
GGGCGAAAAAGCAACTCCCCAACCACTACATTCGTGGTCATGCCCCCCCCCCCCCTCCCGCCAAATCACGGCATCTGCTCACAGGCGATCTCGTCGAGCGTGTGCAGGTCCGCACCCCGGAAGACGTAGACGATCTGGTGGAGCATCGTGCCACGCGCAAGCGACGGGACGGAACGGTCGGCGCGGTACTTCGCCAGCTGCGCCTTCGCCTCGTCCACCTTCGCGGCCATCTCCGCGTCCGTCGCGTCGGCCTTCGCGTACTTGAGTTCGACGATGTAGCTGTGGAGGACGTCGCCGTAGTGGACGCGCTCGGGGAAGAGGCAGAAGTCGCAGAACCCGCGCGACAGCTCCATCTCCGGCGCGAGGAGGTAGAACTTGAGATGCCCGAACTCCGCCTGCATGTAGCCCTGCACGCGGATCTCGCCCTGCAGCCCGCCGCGCACCGGCGTCGTCTCCGCGTAGTCCCGCGCGAGGCGGCGGAGGAACGGCTCCCAGTCGCCGTCGTAGGCGAACGCGCCCGCGAGGCGGGACCATTCCATCCAGTCCGGCGTCCGCGTCCGGCGGTAGGCGTCGCGCAGGTAGTCGAAGAGCTGGCGGCGGACGCAGACGTTCGGGATCCTGAAGACCGTCTGCCCCCGCCGGCGCTCCTGCATCGAGACGATGCCGTAGTAGTGGAAGAGCGAGTGGAAGTTCGCGAGGTCGGAGATCTTGTCGGCCGGGAAGCTCTCGACGAGGTCGAACGAGATCTCGCCCGTCGCCGCGAGCTGCTCCGTCACGGGCAGGACGCCCTCGGCGACGGCGGGTTCGGGGACGGGGCCGACACCGGTCTCGGAGGTCTGCACGGCGACGCTGATGCCGCCGCACTGCCGGCGCTGGATGTCGGCGATGATTTTCAGCTTCTCGTAGTCCGTCTTGATGTTGACGTCCACCATGTTCTCCGGCGGCCGGCCGTCGTCCACGAGCGCCTTCAGGTAGTAGAGCGCCATGTCGCTGTTGAACACGCACTCCTTCCCGATCTGCGCCGTCGAGAAGCAGTAGCCGTCGTACCACGGCTTGATGGACTTCACGATCTCGGCCGGGGCGCCGTCCGTGAAGCCGCCCGTCCCCTTGAAGTCCGCGTACATCTTCACGACCTCGGCCTCGGAGAAGCCGGCCATCGCGTTGAACGCGGGGAGCTGCGTGAGGTTGGCGGCGATGTTGAACCCGCTCGTCAAATCGTCCATCGTCACGGGCGAGACGCCCGTCATGAAGATGCGCGAGCACGCCTCCTTGAACGCCTTGAACCAGTTGCGGTAGAAGCCCGTCCCATGCGTAACGGACCGGTAGTCGGGATCCGCCTCGTCGCGCAGCATCGCGTTCGTGAAGTTGTCGTACTCGTCGATGACCAGGTAGATTTCGTGTCCGCGCAGACGCGCCCGAGAGACGATCTCGTTGAACTTGTCGGCGGCGTTCAGCCCCCGCAGGGTCTCCGCGAGTCCCGGCTCGTAAAAAGCCCCGTAGGCGAGCAGAAACGCATTGAGGCGCGTGGAGAGGTAGTTCTCGAAACGCCCGGCCAGCGTCAACCCCTCCCCGCGGTCGACGAGCGAGAAGTCGAGCGACAGTATCTGGTATTTGTTGGCATTCGGCGTCGGGGTCTCGCCGATGTCGAGGCCGCCAAACCATTTGCGGAAATTCGCCTTCTCGTTGACGTCGTAGTAGCAGCGCAGCGTCTCCACGAAGAGGGACTTGCCCATGCGCCGGGGACGCACGAAGAAGACGAACCGGTCACGCTCTTCCATCTTGCGAATGTAGGCCGTCTTGTCGACGTAGTAGTAGCCCTCCTCGCGGATGATTTTGAAGTCCTTGAGACCGTATGGTATTTTCAGTCGCCGTTCCATGTCCGCCATTTTACCATTCCCTTCTGTTTCGCGTCAACGGAGGTGTGGAAGAAACGACGTTGACCGAACCCGGACACGTTTACGGAAGAGACGACGTCTGAAAAACGTGTTCGCCCGGCGGCAGGATCTGATCCACCTCGCCGATGCCGAACGTCGCCGTCGTGGCGGGCGGAACGGTCAAGCGGACGAATAGTCCGCCGTCCTTCTTTTCCCACGCCAGGCGGATGTCGCCCTGAGGCGTGGGGACGACGCCGTTTGCCCACGTCAGCGGACCGGGCTGCGGACGGACGTCAAACGTATGAAAGCCCGGCGACGTCGGCACAATACCCAGAATGTACGCGGAATAGAGTCCGGCAATCGCCGTGTCGGGATGCGATTCATCGCCCCAGCCTTTGCGGATCATGTGCATACATTCTGTCACCGTCTGCGCCCCTTGCCACGCGGAGTCGAGCAGTTTGTACCAGTTGTGGTCTTCGAGCGCCCTCAATCCACCCGCCGTATCGCCGTACTCGAACTTGCCCCGCGCCGCGAGCGCCTGGAACTTGCCGTGGTCGGTGCGCACGAGGTGCGGCGCAATCCGCGCCGCGTCCGCCGGCGTCACAAAGCGCGTCGCGAGCGCGAGCGCATTCGCCTCGAATCCCATCTGCGCGTCTTCGACAGACTGCTTGAACCAACCCTTTGCTTCGTCCCAGAACGCCGTCCGCACGACGGCGGCGAACCGGTCGGCATCAGCGCCCCAGGCGTCCGCTTCCCGCACATAGCCCAGCGTCCGCGCAATTGCGGCGGCATCGCACAACGTCTTCCACAACAGAATGTTCATGTAGGCGCGGTGGTGGAGTGACGTGCCGCCGAAGACAAGTCCGGCCGCGTGTTTGCTCGTCTCTCGACGCGACTCGAAAAGTCCGTCGGCACGGCGATGCGCGTTCAGATAACCCATCAGCGCAACGACATCTGGCCAGACCGCCCGCGCCGTCTCCTGGTCGTCCGTGTAAAGCAGATGATCCCAGAGTACAGGTACAAACCACGCCGCGAACTCGTCCGAGCCAAACGGCCCGTAGTCATCCGACGGCGGACGGGATGCGCGTTCCGCGTAAGGCGAGGCGTGGATGTAGCCTTCGGGCGTCCGGTTGAACGCCAGCAGACGAAGGCTGCCCGCCATGTACGGCGACTGCGGGCCGAACCCGTAGAAGAGGTTGCGTTCGGCCCACCAGAGGTCGCCGCTCCAGATCAGGCGGTCACGTTTGGCGCCGTCCGCCACAAACGGCCGCGTCCGCGCGAAATCCCAGTCCGCCAGATTGGAAAGGTCATGCCACTGTCCGTCGGCGGTGCGAAGGCCGATTGTGTGCAAGACGGGCCAGCTCTCCTTCGCCACGGAAAAGCCCAACCGTTCGCCCTTGCGCACGGGAACGCGCACCGTCGCCAAGCGGTTCGTGTCGATTTGCGTGACGAGCGTTCGGCGGCCGCCCACGAGGAGGGCGAACGAGCCGACGGGAAAATGCGGATTCGCGTCGAATTCGTACGTCACCTCCCACACGCCGTCGGTCCCGGCGGCGGAACGGTACATCGTATCGACAGGGCCTTGTTCCAGTTTGCGCGGCAGAATGCAGCCGGCGACTTTCTTCCAGGCGTCATGGTTCGGGAAACTCGCCAGCTGACACGTCCACACGCTGATATCCCAAAGGCGCGTCAGACGTGCATCCGAACACGCAAACGATCCGCGCCGGGGTTCGGTGGAATGGACGTCCGCGTTTTCAATGCCGAACGAATCGATCTGCACTTCGCCCGGCGTGTCCAACTGGATGCGCACGTAGCGCAGCTGTCCCTGGATCAACGGCGCGACGAACAGACCCGTCCGTCCGATCGCGTAGATTTCGTGGCGGTT
Source organism: uncultured Lentisphaeraceae bacterium (assembly GCA_964482645.1). Taxonomy (GTDB): domain Bacteria; phylum Verrucomicrobiota; class Kiritimatiellia; order RFP12; family UBA1067; genus RUG572. Next base: position 3,760 of record CAYZYQ010000013.1, read on the forward strand.
AATGTTTCCCGGCAAGACGGGAATGTCGAACGTCGGTCCCAGATAACGCGCGCTCGTTTCGCGAGCGAAACAACCCGTTTCGCCCAAACCGTCCGGATGGTTCGCGTAGGCCAGCCGCAACGTCGGCGTACCCTTGAATCCCGTCACACGGAAGACGGCGTAACCACCGACGGACTTCGCGCCGAAATCCAGCGCCAGGACGGGGCGTTCGCCGCATCCGTCCCAAGCGAGCGTACAGGCCGCGCCGTCGCCGGCCGTGAACAACCCCATCGGACAGGAAACCGCCCCTCGCGTAGAGAATACCGCCATCGGCACCGCCACGGGCGCAGACGCACCCGCCGTCGCACAAACCGCCACAACCACCATGCCGGCGACCACGCGCCGCATCTTCTTTCCAATCGTCCTCATGACGCCTCCTGTTCACCCATTGTCCTTTCATTCGCAGACGAGATTCCACGTCTAGCCGTTCAGAATCGCCACGCCCGCACTGCAGCCGAGGCGCGTGGCGCCGGCCGCAATCAGGGCCAATGCCTCCGCGCGCGTGTGGATGCCGCCCGCCGCCTTCACGCCCATCGCCGGGCCGACCGTCCGCCGCATGAGCGCCACATCGGCCACCGTCGCGCCGCCCGTGCCGAAGCCCGTGGACGTCTTGACGAAATCGAACCCAGCATCCCTGGCCAGAAGACACGCCCGCACTTTTTCGTCGTCGGTCAGATAGCAGCACTCGATGATGAGTTTGGCGACGACGCCCGCATGGGCGTGGCACGTGGCGGCACGTGCGGCCAGTTCGCGCCGCAGATCGTCGGCGGAACCGTATTTGAGTTTCCGCACGTCGATCACGAAGTCGATGTCCCGCGCCCCCAGCGCAATCGCCTCCTCCGCGTCGCGGATGGCGCTTGGCGGCGTGCCCTGTCCGAGCGGGAAGTCGATCACCGTTCCCACGCGCCCCGCGTCGCCCAGAAGACGAACGGCGCGGGCGACCTGTCCGGGATTCACCATCGCACACGCGAACTTGTACGTCCGCACCTCCTCGCAGAGTTTCTCGATCGCGTCGGCCGCGCCCGCCGCTTTCAGAAACGTATGGTCAATCATGCCCGCCAGTTCTTCATTCGTCATTTCGTACTCCTAACTCAGCATTCCTTCGACGGCGTGGGCGATTGAATCGGGAATCCAGATCGGCAGGGCGTGTTCCGCGCCGGGAATCCACGTCAACGCCGCCTGCGGAAAAAGCGATTTCAGCCACGATGCGTTTTCCGGGCGCACAATGCCGTCGCGTTCGCTCTGGAAAATCGCCACGGGGAACGACGCGCCCTTCTCGAAGACACGCAACAGGTCGGCGCGTACGTCCGTCTCCAGCAGATACCGCAGCCCAGCCTCCAGATTGTCGGAGGAATCGGCGCAATACGGATTCGGCTTTCCGTCCGGAACGCCGAAGAATCCGCCACCCTGCGTCATTTCGATTCCGTGGCGCAGGGCTTCCAGCCGGCGCGGCGTCATCCCGCGCCATCCCGTCGCCTCGTCCATCATCATGCGCGGCGTGGCGGCGAGAAGGACAAGTCCGGCGATTTTCTCCGGATACGCCGCCGCCAAGCGCAGCGCGGTACTTCCGCCCATCGACCAACCGACAAGGACGAACGTTCCCGCCGTCGTCGCGAATGCGCGTTCCGGCCGTCCCGCCAGCTGATCCACGTACGAAAAGAGAAAATCGCGGCGAAAGCGGCAGAGCGCCCACGCCTCCTCGGACGCGGCCAGTCCGTTCAGCACCATCACGTGCGTCCGCCGCGCCGCCGCCAGTTTCCGCAACGTGGCGGAAATCGCGGCGAGTTCACGTCCACGCCCGCGCTCGTAGTCGCCGTCAGCCACGGACAACGCCCTCCACGAACCGAACGATCCGTTTCGCCACGGCGAGCTTGCCCATCAGGGGAAGCGGCGTGACCGTACCGTCCGGCGTCACGAACACGACGCGATTGGTGTCCGTGCCAAACCCCGCCCCCGCCGCCGTGACATCGTTTCCGACGACGAGCGCCAGCCCCTTCTCGCGGCATTTCCGCGCCGCCTCGGCGGTGGGCGCGCCCGTTTCGGCGGCAAAGCCCACGCGCACGACGTTCGGAACGTCCTGCGTTTCCTTCAAAATGTCGGGGTTGCGGACGAGACGGAGAATGCCGTCCATCTCGCGCTTCTTCAACTTCGCGGACGCCGTTTCCGCCGGCCGCCAGTCGGCGACGGCCGCGCTCATCACAAGCGCCTGCGTCTCGCCCGCCGGCGCGGCGGCGAGCGCGGACGTCACGGCGGCGAGCATCTCACGCGCCGTGACGACATCCACGCGGTGAATGCCCATCGGCGTTCGAAGGGCGACAGGGCCGGCGACGAGCGTGACATCGTGTCCGGCCAACCGCGCCGCCCGCGCCACGGCGAATCCCATCTTGCCCGTGGACGGGTTCGAGAGGAAACGCACGGGGTCGAGCCATTCACGCGTCGGCCCCGCTGTGACGACGAAACGCATCGCGACCTCAGAGCAGTTCGCGCGCCTTCTCGAAAACCGCGTCGGCCGTAAAGCCGAAATGTTCGGCCAATTCCTGACAAGGCCCCGATTCGCCGTAGTCGTCCATCGTCACGTAACGCACCTGCGCGGCGTTCACGACGAACGCCTCCCAGCCGAACTTCACGCCGGCCTCCACGATCACGCGACGGGCGCACGTGCCGGGAATCACGCTCTCGCGGTAGGCGAGCGGCTGTGCGAGGAAGAGCTTACGGCACGGCATCGAAACGACGCGCACCTGACGACCGAGGTCGACAAGCTTCTTCGCGGCCTCGATGCAGATCGCAACCTCCGAACCCGACGCAATGAACAGAATGTCGGGCAACGGGCTGGATTCCCAGATCACGTAGGCGCCCTTCTCGACGCCCTCGCGGGAAACGCCATCGAGCACCGGCAGATTCTGACGAGACGTGAAAATGCAGCTTGGACCATCCGTCCGCCGCATCATCGCCAACCAGCAGCACGCCGTCTCGTTCGCATCCGCCGGACGGAACGTGAAGAGGTTCGGCATGGCACGGAGCATCGCCAGCTGTTCGATCGGCTGATGCGTCGGGCCGTCCTCGCCCACGTAGAAGGAATCGTGCGAGAACACCCACAGCGACGGCAGTTTCATCAGCGCGGCCAAACGCATCGCCGGCTTGCAGTAGTCGCTGAACACGGCGAACGTGGCGCCAAACGCGCGGAATCCGCCATGCGCCACGAGACCGTTCACCATCGCGCTCATCGCGAGTTCGCGAATGCCCCAGTGGAAGTTGCGTCCCGAGAAATCATCCGGCGCAATCCAACCCCAGGCCTTGAGTGCCGTTTTGTTGGAGGGTTCCAGATCGGCCGATCCGCCAACGAAATACGGGACGACCTCGGCCAACGCATTCATGACCGCGCCACAGGCCGCGCGAGTGGCCACGGGTTTGGCGGAATCGAACGTCGGCAACACGTCCGCGAGATTCGGCGGCAATCCCCCGCGCAACGCGAATTCCCGCGCTTCGGCCTTTTCGGGATTCGCCGCCTTCCACGCCTTGTACAATTTCTTCCAACGCAGGTTCATGCGATGGCAGGCGTCGGCGCGGTCGTGGAACCAATCGTAGACCTCGCTCGGCACCTCGAACGACTTGTCGGGATCGAATCCGAGATTCTTCTTGAGACCGGCCACTTCCTCCGCACCCAGCGGCGCACCGTGGGAGGACGCCGAATCCTGCTTCGTGGGCGCCCCGAAACCGATGTGCGTGGTGGCGACGATCAACACGGGCTGGCCGACGACCTTCTGGGCCTTGCGCAGGGCGCGGTCGATCTGGTCGAAGTCATGCCCGTCGCACGTGAAGACCTTCCAGCCATAGCTCTCAAACCGCTGCTTGGCGTCGTCGGCGAGCGCAAGATCCGCCTTGCCCTCGATCGTGATGTTGTTCGAATCGTAGATCACGCAGAGTTTGTCGAGCTTCAACTTGCCCGCAAGCGAACACGCCTCGTGCGAAATGCCCTCTTCGAGGTCGCCGTCGCCGCAGAACACCCACGTGCGGTGATCCGTGACGGGCTGGCCGTCCTGTTCGCCATCCCGCGCCGCCTGCATCCGTTCGGCAATCGCCAGACCCACGGCCATCGCCAGTCCCTGCCCAAGCGGACCCGTGGTCACTTCGACGCCGGGAACAAGCCCCCGCTCCGGGTGGCCCGCGCAACGGGCGCCCAGCTGGCGGAACGCCTGGATTTCGTCCATCTTCAGATTGCCCAGACCCGACAGATAGAACAGGGCGTAGACGAGCGACGATGCGTGCCCGCCCGAGAACACCAGACGATCCCGATCCGCCCACGTGGCGTCCTTGGGATCGACGTTCAGAAATTTCAACCAGAGGGAAACCGCCAAATCGGCCAGACCGAGCGCCACGCCGGGATGCCCACTCCGGGCCTTTTCCACCATGTCCGCCGCCAGACACCGCACCGTGTTCGCCGCAAGTTTAAGCTGTTCGTTCGTCAATTTCATGTCGCAAGTACCTTTCTTCAAAGAGCGTATTATAGCACAAGATTTCCCGATGTGGGGCGAACGGCAGACGAGACGCGCGTCGCGGAACGCATTTCGGGCCGCAGAGCCGTCGCCGCGAGGTCGCAAAGTTCATCCACGACGGGATCGTCCGTGAGTTCGTGGAGGAAGTCGCGGCGGAACGCAAGATGACCACGTTCGGCGCAGAGGCGGCGCGACGTGGCGTAGACAAGCCCCGAAATCATCCAGCCAATCTGGACGAGCACGAAGTCGGCCAACGACTGAATCTCCCGATAGGCCGCCGGCCGCCCCGCACGAACCGCCGCCACAAGCGCGGGATTCGGCCGCGCCTGGGCAGGCAGGTTCCAGAACGCCGTACAGTCGTGCCGCCAATCGGTCGTGGCAATCTGCTCTTCCAGCACACGGAAGATGTCGAGCTTGTCCGCGTCGCGGACGGTCTGCGCCGCCGCACGGACAAGGGGATCGAGTCCGTCTGGGATTTCGCGCCGATTGTGGAACAGCACAGCGTCGAGAATCGCCCGCCGCTCGGCGGGCGTCACGTCGGAACGCTCCAGCCATCCCTTTTCCGCTACGATGTCGTGCGAAAAGACGGCATGGTCGATGCTGTCCGCATCGCGGAACGTGTTGTAGCGTCGCAGTTGTTCGTAGCGTCCCGTGTCGTGCAGCAGCGCGGCGGCCGCACAGACCCGCGCCGTCACGTCGTCAAACGCCTCGCCAGTGGCGATCAACCGCGCATTCGCCACCACACAATCCGTGTGGTGGCGTTTCAACTGCATCATCGGCGGCAGAACGCCGTCGACCGCGAACGCCGCCACGTAGGCGGCGTAGACGCGGGCGAGTTCGTCCAACGTGTCGTCGGTCATCAGGTGGTGGCCAGATTGTCGATCACGGCCTTGATACGGCGGACGCCGGCGGACGAGCTCTGTTCCTTGAGGATCTTGAAGCCGCCCAGTTCGCGCGTGTTCTCCACGTGCGGACCGCAGCAGATTTCGCGGGAGACGTCGCCAATCGTGTAGAGCGTAACCTGGTCGCCGTACTTCGAGCCGAACAACGCCATCGCGCCCTCGGCTTTCGCCTCTTCGACCGTCGTGAGTTTCTTCGTGACGGGCAACTCCGCCTTGATCCAGGCGTTGACTTGATCCTCGACCGCCTTGATCTGTTCGGGCGTCATCTTGTCGGCCCACGTGAAATCGAAGCGCAGACGCTCCGGCGTGATGTTGGACCCCTTCTGGTTCGCCGTCGGACCCAGCACCTTGTGGAGCGCAGCGTGGAGCAGATGCGTGGCCGTGTGCATCCGCGTGACGACGGCGGAATTGTCCTGCAAACCGGCCTTGAACGCGCCGGCGGACGTCGTGCGGCTCAGTTCCTGGTGTTTCCGGTTGGCCTCTTCGTAGCCCGCCACGTCCACGTCCAGCCCTTGCTCCTTCGCGAGTTCGAGCGTCATTTCCAGCGGATAGCCGAACGTGTCGTAGAGTTTGAACGCCGTCTTGCCGGAAATCTGCGTCTGGTTGTGCGCCTTGAGCTGTTCGGCGACTTTCGCGAACATCGCGGCACCCTTGTCGAGCGTCTGGTTGAAACGGTCTTCCTCGGTCTTGAGATCGGCCTTGCACTGGGCGAGGTTGGCTTCGAGCTCGGGATAGACGTGCTTGTACTTCGCGCTGATCGTGTCCGCCAACTCCGCCGTGAACCCCGGCGCGATGCCGAGGAAACGGCTGTAGCGGACGGCACGGCGGATGAGGCGGCGCAACACGTAGTTGGCGCCAAGATTGCCCGGCTTCACGCCGCCCTTGGGATCGCAGAGGATGAACGTGGCCGTGCGCATATGGTCGGCCACGATGCGGCGGGCCTTGAGTGCGAGTTCGGGATCATCCGGTGTCGTGGTGGACAGCGCGTCGATTTTCGCCATGATCGGCGCGAAGATTTCCGTGTCAAATACCGTCGGAACGCCGGAAAGCATACAGACCGTCCGCTCGACGCCCATGCCCGTATCAACGTTGTGACGACCGAGCGGCTCGTACGCGCCTTCGGCGTTCTTGTTGTATTGCATGAACACGTTGTTCCAGATTTCGATGTACTTGCCGCAGTGACAGCCCGGACGGCAGCCGTCGCCGCACTTCGGCTTGCCCGTGTCGATGAACATCTCGGTGTCGGGACCGCACGGGCCAGTGGTGCCGGCAGGGCCCCACCAGTTGTCCTCGCGCGGAAGCGGGAAGATGTGGCTTTCAGGAAGTCCCTGCTGCTTCCAAAGGGCGATGGCCTCGTCGTCGCGCGGAATACCGTCTTCGCCCGCGAACACGGTCACATAGAGATCCTTGGGATCGAAGCCGAGTTTCGTCGTCAGGAACTCGAAACTCCAGGCGATGGCCTCCGGCTTGAAGTAGTCGTTCAACGACCAGTTGCCGAGCATCTCGAAGAACGTGAGGTGCGCACTGTCGCCCACGGCGTCAATGTCGCCCGTGCGGACGCACTTCTGGACGTCGGTGAGGCGTGTGCCGGCCGGATGCGGCATCTGCCCCATGAGATAGGGGACGAGCGGGTGCATCCCGGCCGTGGTAAACAGCACGGTGGGATCGTTTTCGGGAATCAGGCTCGCACCGTCAATGCGCGAATGCCCCTTCGATTCAAAAAAACTCAAATACGTCTCGCGAAGTTCGTCAGCTGTCAACTTATTCATTTCTTACTTCCTCAAATGGATTCTGTATTATACCATGATTTGACCGCGTCGCGTAGAGCGAAAAAGAAACGGGCAGACGGCAACAAAAACGTACCCAGATAAACCGAACGGACGATATGCAAAACCCTCACAGTATACCCGCCGAAATGGTGGAGATAAGGGGAGTCGAACCCCTGACCTTCTCAATGCCATTGAGACGCTCTACCAACTGAGCTATATCCCCACGGGTGGGAAAAGAAAACAGGGAGTAGTATATCGGATTCCGCCGCCGAATGCAAGACTGAAAATACGAAAATCGTCTGTCGGCCTAGTTTTCGTTCGAGTGGAGGCCGCCGGAGCCGGCTTTGAACACGATGTTGCCGTGATCGGTGCCCGGCACGAGACGTGCGCAGTTCCAGATGCAGGCCCCGCAATGGACGCACTTCTCGCGGTCGAACTTCGGTACGCCGCCCGGTTCGTCGGACGGCATGAGCGCCTGGGCCGAACAGATTTCAATGCACGTGCGCTTCGTGCAATCTTTGCAAAGCGCAGGATCTTCAAACGTCACATGATCGGCAAAACCTGGCGCGGCCTGGACTTTACCCCCCAACAGCAACGCATCCTGATGCTGCATGAGCAGTTCACCGTCATAGGGAATTGGCGGCCAACCACAGGCATCCATCACGGCGTCATGAAGCGGCTTACGGGCCTGTTCCGCCGCCGCCACGCCCTCGCGCAATCGAGCCGCGTCGCAACGGCGGCCCTTGACGGCCTCGGCGAGATCGGGAATGCGCGTTGCGGGCGGGACGCTCTTGAACGGCAGGGCGACGCCCAGCAATCCGCGCAATCCCTCGCCCACCAGTCCCCAGAAGAACGACTTGTTGAAGCCGTTTCGCGCCCCCGTCGCCTTGTTCAGTCGCGCCTGCAAGGCGGATGCGCGACGATCGGCCACATAGGTCGCGTCCAGATTCGCTTTCGTGAAATCCTTGCCCTCGGCGAGCAGTTTAAGGACGGCCTTCGCCAACATCACGCCCGACGCCCACGCCTCGTCGACGCCCGCGTTCGCCAGCACATCCGTCGTCCCCGACCCTTCGCCGATTCGCGCGAACCCGTCACCCACGAGGAACGGCTCGCCTTCGACGCCCGATTCCTGCAACGACTTCGCGCCCCAGCTGAGCAGTTTGCCGCCTTTCACATGACGCCAAATGTACGGGTGCTGCATCCAGTGCTGAAGGTACCGGTACGTCGTACGCACGGGCGTGTCCTGCCACGGCGCCACGAAAATACCCAGCGCGGCCGTCCGATTCGGATAGACGTACATGAAACCGAAAATCTCAGGTTCAGGAAAACCGAGCGTATGAATGACCGTGCCGGGCGCGAGATCGCACGTGTCGGGAAGCTGGACGACGGCTTTCATGCCAACCGCCCAGTCGTACAGGTGGTGGCCCGGCGGCAGACCGAACTTCGCGTCCAGCGCACGACCGACCGCGCCCACAGGGCCATCCGCAACAACGGTCAGCGCGGCCTTGACATCCATGCCCGGCATGTACGCGCCCGCGAGGGGCGTACCGTCTTTCTCCACGCCCTGATCGGCCAGACGGACACCCATCACACGGGCGCCGTCGAAAAGCGGTTCCGCGACGGGCATTCCCGGCATGATCATCAAGCCGCTTTCCATGACTTTCTGCGACGCCCACGTCATGAACGATCCCATGGACATCACGAGGCCGCCCGCCTTGTCCATGAACGGCGGCGTTACGGGAAGTTCGCGCGCCTGCCAGGCACCGCCTTTCATGACGATACCCCCCAACTTGAAACAAGCGTCGATGAAGCGCGTGGAGGAACTGCGTTTTGAACAACCAAGCGGATCGAGCAGATAGGCCGTATGTTCCGCACCGACGGCGACGCAATTCGGGATTTCCTGCGTCAGATCCACGCCGGGGAAAGAGGCGCGGATCGCCTCGGCCTTCGTCACGATGCCCGACACGCCGAATCCCGGATCATCGGCGCGTTCGTAGCAGACGACCTGCAACGGACATCCCGGCATCGCCTTCGATTCGTAGAGTGGCGTACCGTCTTCCTTCGTTTTGGCCAGTTCCGGCCCAATCGTCGTCAGAAATCCCGCTGCGGCGGGGCCGAAGCCCACGACGGCGATATCGGTCTGCATTTCCTCTCGATCCATGTCATTTCCCTTCTTCGTTCACAAGACGGCCACCGTCGAGCGTAAGCGTCCGGTCACACGTGGCGGCCGCTGCGGCCGAATGCGTCACCATCACGCAGGCCAGCGGACGCTCGTTGATTTCAAACAGGAGCTTGAGAATCTCCGCGCCCGTCAGCGCGTCCAGATTGCCCGTCGGCTCGTCCGCCAAAATGAGTTCCGGCCCGCACATGAGCGCACGCGCCAACGCGACGCGCTGCTGTTCGCCGCCGGAGAGTTCGGCCGGGAGATGTCCCAACCGACCAGACAAACCAACCTTCTCCAGCAAGCCGACCGCCCGCGCCCGCGCACCGGGAATTTTCGCCGCGCCCGTCATGGACGGCAGCATGACGTTCTCCACGATGTCGAGTTCCGGCATGAGGTGATAGCTCTGGAAGACGAATCCAATCCGCGTGGCGCGGAGACGGTTCCGCCGCCGTGCCGCGCCCCAGCCCGCGAAGAGCGACGCGCCGTCAAACGCCACATCGCCCGCCGTCGGCCGGTCAAGTCCGCCCAGGATGTTGAGCAACGTTGTCTTTCCCGCGCCAGAACGCCCGACGACGGCCACGTGTTCGCCCGCCGCGACGGCGAACGACACGCCGTCCAGAACGCGAATCGGCTTCTGACGCGGCAGCTTGTATTCTTTGACGATACCTTTGACTTCCAGCAACGCCATGCCCGAACTCCTCACTTGTTCAACGCCGCAACGGGGTTCTTCGAGGCCGCAAGAAACGCGGGCACAAGCGCGGCCAACAGCCCGAACACGTAGACGATGGCGACCACCCACACGACATCCGACGCGACAAGACGGTACGGAATGGCATCCAACCCATAGACAGCTTTCGGGAAAACCTCAATGCCAAACCGCCCCAACTGTTCGACGAGATTCTGCAGATTCTTCAACACCGCAAACGCGGCCGCCAACCCCAATACCGTGCCCGTCGTAACCTGAACGAGGCCGTGCACGACGAACGCGCCCATGATCTTCCCCTTCGGGAAACCGAGCGCCTTGAGCAACCCAATCTCCGGCGTCTTCTGAACGGTCAGGACGAGCAACGTGTTCATGACGCAGAAAAGCGCCACTACGGTGACAAGCATAAGCAACAGCGCCGTCATGTTCTTCTCCACGGCCAGCGCGTTGAAGAGTTCGCGATCCGCCTCGCGCCACGTGATTTGGCGGCAGTCCGGCACGACGGCGGCGATGCGCGCGCAGACGTCGTCGAACACGGCGGGATTAGACGGCTCGGCCGTTTTTACGTGAATGGCGAACACGCCACGTTCCAAACCCATGAGATCGCGGACGTTCGCAAGCGACGCCACAGCAAAGCCCGAATCGTAGTCACGCTGCCCAGAGGAAAAAATCCCCGTCACGCGCCATTTCACCGGCAAGAAAATTTCATCCCGCGACACGAGCGTCTTGGGCGAATAGACCGTGACGTCGTCGCCTACCCAAACGCCCAGCTGGCGAGCGAGATCGACGCCGAGAACAATCGAATCCCCGTCGAGGTCGTACACGCCCGCGCGGGGCTTTCCGACCTTGTACGCCTTTTGGAACCGGTCGGGATCGACGCCGAGAACAACGGGGGCATTCAGGCGGCCACGATGTTCCAGCATCACGCGCGTGTCGATTTCTGGCGTCACGGCCACAACGCCGGGAATACGCTCCAATTCCGTCGCGATCTGCGCCTCGCCGTGAATCACGTTTACGCGACCGTAGGGCGTCAGGGACACGTGGGGCTTGAAGTCGAGAATCTTCTGCTCCCACAGATCGCCGAACCCGGTCATCACCGCACGTACGATGATGACGACAGCAACGCCCAACAAAACGCCGAGAACCGAAACGCAGGTGATCACGGAGGTCACACTGCGTTTCGGCTTCAGATACTTGAGTGCAAGAAAAAGCGAAAAGGGCATGGTCAGATATCGATGGAGACACCGACCTCACCGCTCTTGTCCTTCGAGAGCGCTTCGACATCCGCCTCGACTTCCGTCGCTTTCAGCGAGGTCGTCGGCAAATAACGGTAGTAAACCATCAACTGCAACGCGGCCAGGCACGTGCCCATGACGTCGTAGTTGTAGAGGTCGCCGTTAACCCAGTGCCCAATCTGACGCGGCTTGCCGTTCGCGTCGTTGATCGTAACCGGCTGCTTCGTCTTGGCGTCCACCACGGTGACGATGGACTTCGGATAGAGCGCCTTCATCTCCGTATTCCACTTCTTCCACAGCGTCTTGTTGGCCGGCGTGGCATCCTTACACATACCCGCCTGGTACTTGCATTGCGCCGCGTAGTAGGAATAGTACTGGGAGTTCTGTCCGCCCGACATATGCTTCTTGTCGAAGGTGGGTTCCCAGCCTTTCATGACATCAAGCGCGTTGACGACTTCCGGATCCTTGGCGAAACCGAGCAACTGCATGGCCAAGCACCCCACGCCGCCGAGACCGCCGCCGTGGCTGCCCGGACGGTAGACGAAACCGGCCTTCTTATTGTAGTTGCGCGTCTTCAGACACTTGACGGCCTTCTTGATGCACTCCTCCATGCCATCGAGGTGCATTCCCGCCATCTTGCCGGCCTTCAGTGCCTGCATCGCCCAGCCGCCGAATGAAATATCGTCCGGCGCACCTTCCTTCGGCACACGGGCCATGTTGTAGTTCCAGCCGCCCGTCGCAGTCTGCCCGTCGATAATCCGGCGAAGCGTCTTCTCGGCCGCGTCCTTGGCGTTCGGGTTCTTCGTCATGGCGTAGGCCTCGCAAAGCGCATACGTACCAATCAGGAAGCCGTATTCCGACCCGCCGGCGCCATGCATCCGAATGTAGGGCGTCTGACCGTTGGGGTCTTTCTGGAGATTGCCGCCCTTGTCCTTGACCACATAAACACTGTTGATCAGATAGTCGAGCGCTTTCTGGACGGTCGAGCCGAACTCCTTGGACGCCGGCGTTTCGCCGTGTGCCAAGAACGTGAGAATGGCGAAGCCGGCACCAGCCGCCTTGTCCATGCCCTTCGTCAGACCGAGATCCTTGTTCGTCCCCCAAGAGCCATCCGGCAACTGCGTAGCCTTGAGCCAACGGAGAGCTTTGAGAACGGCCGCTTCCGTCTGGGCGTCACCGTACTGGGCGCCGCCGCGCGTCCACGTGCCACGAACGCCCGCGTTGCGGGACGTGCCCATGACGGACTTCATCGTGACCGGGCTTTTGATGTTGAGCATGGCGTCGACCGACGCGACCTTCACGGACTGCGGTTCGGCGGACGGCGCGGGGGTCGTCGTCTGCTGGATTTCCGTCGGGTTCATCGACGGCATATCCATCGTGATCTCGACGTCCATATCCGGCGGCGTCTCCGTCTCCGGCGGCGTCTCGATTTCCTCCAACGTGTCGTCCTGCTGCTCGGCCTGAACGATTTCGACCTTGAGTTCCTGACGCGCCGTGTTGCCCACGGACGTCACCACGACCAGGACGATGCACCCGATCGTCGGAATCAGCACGGCCACCAGCGGCGCAATCTGGCGCTGCAGTTCGGTCATGGCAAGCTTGTATTCGCCCGAATGGCGTGACTTGCCAAGGCCGACAAACATTTTCAACAGACGTTTGAAATAGCCAACCTCATCATACTTGGCCATTTCTTCTTCAATCTGTTCCTTCATCTGATCTTCGTCAATTGTCTCCATGAGCGACTCCTTCTTCCGTCGGACGGATTACATGCTGAAGACCGACACGTTGTACATGCCGTACTTGTTACAGGTGTCGAGCGCATCCACGAGGAACTTGTGCGGCGAATCCATCGTGCACCGCACGAGAACCGTCGCCTTCTTCGAAATCCCGGACAACTGCTTAATGTTCCGGTCGAGTTCCTTAATGGAGACGCCGCGACCGTTGAACACGAGGCCGCCCGGCCCGATGTCGATCTTGATCTGCGTGTCGTTCTCTACGCTGTCCGCGCTCGCGGACGCGTTTGGCGCCGGCCGGTTCGCATTCAGTTTGGAAAAAATATCTTCCTGCTTGATCGTGACGACGAAGAAAATCATCAACTGGAACACGACGTCGATCATCGGCGTCAAGTCCGCTTTCGGATTGTCCTGTGCTGTACGTGCCATCTTCGATTTTCCTCCGACGTCCTACTTCTTCGAGGCCTTGCGTTCCTGCACGGCGACGAACGAGAGCTTCCACACGCCGCACGCCGCGCAGATGTTCATCACGCGGGCGACGTCCCTGTGGCGCGTCCGGTAGTCCGCGCGAATCATGCAGGGGAACTCCGCGCCGTAACGCGCCTTGCGCTCCTTGATCTTCGCGGCGAGCATGGCGTCCGTCAACGTGATGTTCGACAGCGAGACACGTCCACTCCGCGCCACATCGATCGTCAGCTGGGACGGCGGCAGTTCTTCCTGCGTCAACACGATGCCGTGCTTGCCGTCCTCCAGCTTGATCGTCTCGTCCTTGTCGTCGCTCATCTTCAAGGTGACGACGAAGAAGATGATCAACTGGAACACGACGTCGATCATCGGCGTCATGTCCAGCGCGGCATCTTCATTCTTCAGTTTAGACATGGTTCAACTCCTCTCGGAGATCAATCAGGCCTGGGCTTCCGGCGCCGCCTCGACTTCAACGTGGCGGAGATCCTTGATGAGTTCCATCGTCAACGCCGTCATGCGGAGGATGAGACGGTTCGCGTTGTTACGGATGGAGTAGAAGAACGTCAAGGCCGGAATGGAGACCACGAGGCCGGCGGCCGTCGTCCACAGAGCCTGGGAGATGTTGCCCGCCAGCGCACCGACGTCCGGCACGCCCGACGCGAGGGTGGCGAAGCACATGATCATGCCCTGCACCGTACCGAGCAGACCGAGCGACGGGGCAAGGTTGGAGCAGACCGAAATCCACGTGGCGCGCTGCATCATGCGTTCAACCTCCAAGTCGGCGGCGGCATCGACGGCTTCGCGAATGACATCGAACCCTTCTTCCACGTGCTGGAAGGCAGCCGCCAGAATGTTGGCCATCGCGCTCGGTTCACTCTCACAGGCCTTAAGAGCCTTCATCACATCGCCCTCGACCATCGCGCCCTGGACGTTGTTGATGAGCGCCTGCGGCATGAGCTTCTGCGGACGAATCAGCACCCAGCAGTCGACGATGAAGTAGATGGCGGCCGCGCCGTCGGCGAACAGGGCGAACCACAGCAACACGCCCAGCGCACCCGAACCGAACACGACGGCGAGAAATTCGCTGCCCGCGGACTTCGGCTTCGCCCCCGGATCGACGGCCTTGCCCTCGGCATCGACGAGGTCGCCCCCGCCGGCCTGCTGCGCCGCCGCCGGCGCCGCATCCTGGGCCAACGCCACGCTCGACGCCACCGGCGCCACCACCAGACCGAGCATCATCACCGCGGCCATCATCGTCTTCTGGATCTTCTTCGTGTTCATTTGTTGATTCCTTCGTGATTAAGTTGTCGAGATTGAATTGTCAGATTTGTTTGATTCTGCTGTCGGAAAAAAGGTTCACTGCTTGGCGGCCCACGGACTGGACGCATAGGCCTTGAGTTCCGTGCGCATCGCATCCACCCGGCCACTCTGGCCGAGTTTCTCAAAACACTTGGCCGCCTTGTAGAGGGCTTCGGGGCGCACCCGCGCCGCGACGTCCGCATCGCGGTAAAGCAACACGACTCGCAGATAGCCGTCCGCCAACGCTTTCTTCGCGGCGTCGGCCGAATCTTTGCCGTCCTTCAAAATGATGTCGCCACGCATGGTCAAAGCCGACGCGCTGGAGAAACGATCCCCGCTCTTGGCCGCCTTTTCAAGCGCTTTTTCAAGCTGGGACTTCTTGTCGAGACTCAGCAGCGCGTTCCAGTAGGCCGGCGCCAGATCGCCTTTGTAGGCGGCTTCGGGGTCGCCCGAAATAATCGACTGGCACGTTTTGAGCGCCTCTTCGGGCTTGGACGCAGCCACGTAGGCCTGGGCCAGATAACGACCCGCCGTCTTGTCCCACTGCAAGTGCGCGTACTCCTTCACGATCTTGGCGAGCGACGGAATCGCGGCCGCACCCTGCCCCTTCTCGACCTGCTCGACGGCGGCGTCGAACGCGGCCGGCTTGTCGATCTCCAATTCAGCGACGTCCGTCGCGGGGACTTCCACCTCGACCTTTCCAACGGTCACCACGTACGCCTTGCTGCGTCCGCTCCAACGGATCAGCCCCTTTTTGGCATCACCATTCTCCGTCACGATGGTTCCCTTGACGTCACCCACGACCGTCGAGGCCGCGAGCGCCGCCAGCGCGATGATTACACACTTACGCATGATCTTTTACTCCTTGAAATTCCAGTGTTACTTGTCGGCCTGTGCCTGGTTGAGCGCGTTCTGCACGGCGGTCTTGTGCCGGCCGTTCGGGAAGTATTCGAGGTAGGCATTGCCGTACTTCAGAATCAGCTCGCTCTGCTCCTTGCCGAGACGCGCCATGAGCGGCAGCACCGACGAATAGCAACGTTCGAGATTGGCCAGCTGGGCGGCCGTCATGTCTTTCGCCGGATGCTCGTCCGTCGGCTCGTGCGCCATTAGGAACGTCTGGAAGCGGGACACCGCGTCGCGGCACGATTCCACGGCCTGAGCCTTCAAGCCAAGCGCGTCCTCCGCCTCCATCTTGTTGACGATGATATCCGCCGAACGCAGATCCAGCACGTCCTGATCGGCCTGGGTCCTGCGGTAGCCACGGACTTTCTTGAGGGCGGAGATGGCCGCATTGAAATACTTGCGGCGCAGATCGTCGTCCTTCTCGCGACGGCCCTCTTCCGCGGCGACCTTGATCAACAGTTCGTACGCCTCCACCACGAGCGCGGACTTCGGATACTTCTCCGTGAAGTCCTCCAACCGCTGATGCGCCTCGGCGTAGTTCTGCGCCCCGACACTCGCCTTCGCCTGGCCCAGCAACGCATAGGCCACGTAGGCCGTCTCATTCGACTGACCCTTGGCGAGTTCAAGCGACTTCTGGAACGCCTCCTGCGCCACGTCCCAGCCCTTCGCGTCGAGCAACGCATCGCCCGCCTCGCGGAACTGACGCGCCGTGTACTTGCCGCCGGGCGTCGTCAACATCTGCTTGTACTGGGCCACGCCCTCGGCGCGAAGCCCCATCTCGATGAGCGTCTTGGCCAAACGCGGCACGGAGTTCTTCGCCTCGTCCGATTCCGGGAAGTCGCGCTGAAGCCGTGCAAACGCCTCCTGCGACTTCTCCATGTCCTTCTCGGCCGTCCAAATCGTACCGATCTGCACGAGCGCGCGCGCCGCCCACTCGCCCTTCGGATTGTCCTTCAAGTACGTCTCATACGCAGCGGCGGCCTTGGCACGGTACGTCGACAACCGATTCGTCGGATACTGAAGCCGCTGCCAGCTCTGAGCCTCCAAAAAGACGGCCTGTTCGAGGTCGCGCTCGAACCGCGCCTTTTCCTTCGCATCAGCAATCTTCTTCTTGGCGAGAATGTCGCGCACGTCCTTGGCCACGGCGTTGAAATCTTTGATCGCACTCGCCACGCCCTTGAACGCCGCGCGGTTGATCGCCTCGGCGGCCTCCACGTCATTCGTTTCGGCGGCGCGCGCGAAATCCGCAAACCCGCGCTTCTGCTCCATCTTCGCCAGATTCAACTGCGCCGTCGTCCGCTCCACGTCCTTCTTCGTCGCACCGGCAAACTTGCGCAACCAGTTCTCCTGCGCCTCGACGTTCCCCAGCTTGCCGTTGCAGACGGACAACCACTGAAGCGCACTGGCGTAGTAGGGCGAATTCGTGTAGATGTTCGCCACAAATTCATAGAAGTGGATCGCCTTTTCCCAATCCTCGGCCTTCATCGCCTGACCGGCGAGCGACAACGCCATCTGAGATGCGTTGTAGTGCGACGGGTAGTAGTGGAAGTAGGCGTCGTACATCTGCTGCGAACGCGCGAGCGCCCCCAAATCGCGCTCCTTGGCCGCCAAACGCAGCACCTCGTCGCCCGCCGTCTTCGTGAAATCGGCTTTCATGCCAGAGAAACGTTCGGCCAAATATCCTTCGACCGCATTGGCCTCCACACGACGCGCCTCTTTCTCCTTGCCGGGCTTTTCGTTCTGCCACAGGTTAAGATAGCATTCGGCGAGAATCGCCACCGCGCCGACGGACTCCTCCTTCTCCGGGAACTGGGCAAGGATGTCCTGATACGCCTTCACGGCTTTCTTGTAGTCGCCGTCCTTGTAGCTCTCAAACGCGTTCGCGAACTGCATCTGGCGAACTTTCTTCATCTGAGCCGGCGTGATGTTCGTCTTGATTTCCTTGCCGAACGTCGTCTTGACAAACTTGCCCATCGTTTCCGCCAGTTCGCCCGCGCTGGCCGCCCAGGAAGATTCGGGATATTTGACAAACACGTTGATCGCGTGGTTGTAGGCGCCCGCGCCCGAACGCTTGCCGTTCCTCTTCGCGCCGAACAAGGCATCCGCCATCAAGGCCTTGTCGGGCTTCGCCTTTTTGGCCTCGACTTGCACTTCCTCCCACATGACCTTCGCCAGCAGGTAGCGGCATTCGGGCATCGGGCTCATGCGCACGTATCCCTGCCTGCCGTCGGGATCCTGCTCCACGAGGCTGGAATGGATTTCGGACAATTGCGGCATGTATTCGTTCACGAGATCCTGCGCCTTTTCAAGGTTGCCGCGCAGCAGCTCGATGTGGGCCTTCATCGAAATGGCCTTGCCGAAGACGATGATGAGATCGTTCTTCCACAACATTTCATTGACGTACGTCGTGGCCGTCTTCAGGTATTCCTCGCGCTTCGCAAGGGCTTTTTTGTCCTTGCTCGTCAACGGGATTTCAGACGCAAGGCGCAACAGAAGATCGACGTTCTCCATCGCCACGGCACACCAGCGCTCTTCGGGGAGCTGGTTCTTCCGCGCCAACAGCCCGCCGTACATCCGAATGGCTTCGTCGAAATTCCGCTCCTGCACGCAGATCTGCGCCCACTTGAAACCCGACTCGACATAGAAGTCAATCAGGTCCGGTCCCGGATTCGGCACGGCCTTGAAGAACTCCTGGTAGATCGCGCGGCATTCCTTCATCATCGAACGGGCGTAGTAGGCGTCCGCCATCGACAGGCGCAACGCCCAATACTCGCCGCTCTTCTTGTCCTTCATGCCGTTGACGACCTTCTGGACTTCATCGAACTTGCCGAGCCGCAGGGCGCCCTGCAGCTCGAGCACTTTCAGTTTCGGACCCAAATGCGGCCACTTCTTTTTAGCGGCCGCAATCACGGGCTCCGCGAAGTCGGGCATATTCGCGTCGACCAATTCGTTGATGTAACGAAGCTCTTCTTTCGCCGCCGGATCCTCGGCGGCGGCCGGTGCGGCCGCCGCGTCCTCCGCCGCGCGGACGGGCTGGAAGGGCACGAACGCGCTCGCGGAGAGGGCCGCCAGTGCAAAAATTCTTTTGTTGCAGAATCTCATGGCGTGAATTATAGGGAAAAAAGCGGTGAGCGTCAAGCGTGGAACGACGCGAACGTGAAATTAAAGCTCGCGGATGAAAATGTTCTTGAATTCCAGCGGATCGCCGTGGCACTGAAGTTCGATCTGTTCGACCGGGAAGATCGGCTGCTTGCGATTCCAATAGTTCTCCAGCACCGTGTCGTCCACGACCTTCTCGCCGTTCAGTTCAACCGTGACGCGCTCGCCCTTCATGATGACGTGGAACGTGTTCCAGCTGCCGGGCAGACGGTCGGCAATCTTGAGCGCACGGGACGGGTTCTTCTGGTTGTTGTAGAGTCCGCCCGAGCCGATGCCCCACTGGTTGTGCGCATCCCAGATCTGCACCTGCGGCGCCCCACGGAGGTAAAGCCCGGAGTCGCCCTGAACGGAGAGGATGCGCCAGTCAACCCACATCTCGAAGTCTTTGTAGTCCTTCGCCGTGGCCATCGAATAGCCGCCCTTGAAGCCGTCGAAGAAAAGCGCCCCGTCGCGGACGAACCAGTGTTCGCGCATTCCCTTGTCGGCAACCGCCTGCATCTGCGCGCGCTTCTCGGCTGTCGCCTTCTGGCGGACGACGGGATTGTCGAACCCTTCTTGCGTCGTAACGCCCTTCCAGTTGGCGAGCGACTGGCCGTCGAAGAGCTGCGTGAAGCCGGCGGGGCAGGGCTTGACCGTGTCCGACCCGACCTTGTAGTCGGCCGTCACTTCTTTGATGCGGATGTTGCGCCACATCACGTGGTGGCCGTGGCCCAGCCAGCCGATATGGCCCTTCGTGCGATGGAGGCCAGGGTGCTTGCGGCCGTCCGGCGTGTCCGTTCCGTCGCCCTTGAAACCGGCGACGTCGGCATCGACGATCATCACGCCGTTCAAGATGACCTGAATGCGGCTGCCGATCACGCGGACTTCCTCGAAGTTCCACATGCCAGGACGGCGCACGTAGCTGCCGCCGCCCGTGAAGTTCTTGTCCTTGCCCCAGATCTGCTTGTCGAAGTTGTCGCGACGCGCAGGGACGATGCCGTAGACGGAACCAGTGTACTGGTAGGGCTTGAGCTTGTCCTTCTTCGCGGTCTTGTCGTAGTACTCGCTGCCGCCGTCGTCCAGCAGCTGCAGTTCACACATCCCGTGATAGGCGGAATCGACGTTCGGATTCGGCATCCGGATGCCAAGACCGTTGTTGCCGTTCTCGGGCATGCAGAACTCGAAGCGGAGAATGAAATCCGCGAACTGTTTTTCGGTGACGAGATTTCCGCCAGAGCCCTTGCCGGGCTGGCAGGCG
Organism: uncultured Lentisphaeraceae bacterium; assembly: GCA_964482645.1. Taxonomy (GTDB): domain Bacteria; phylum Verrucomicrobiota; class Kiritimatiellia; order RFP12; family UBA1067; genus RUG572. The sequence goes on from CAYZYQ010000013.1 coordinate 23,861, forward strand.
AGCACGGCGAACTCCTTGACTTCGCCCGTTCCCGCCATCTTCTCCTTGCGGATTTCGACGCCGTAGCTCGACGTGGCGCCGACCCACCCGGTGAGATCCTTGCCGTTGAACAAGGACACGAAACCCTCGGCGTCCTTTTCAACACCGAAGATCGACAGCGCCGCCAACGCGGCCGCACAGACAATTGCAGATTTCATGTAGGCTCTCCTTATAGAAAGATTCTCGCATTATACCATATCCTCGCGAATTGTGGACGCACCCATCAAATTCCCAGTCAGACCGAGAAATCCACGCCTCCCCGAATTCCTTGAAACGACGTTTACGTACAGTCGCATTCGCCGTGTTCACGCCAAATGACTTCAGCCACCCATCCTCCTGTTTCAATTCTTCGCGAGCGAAAATCCCAATGCCACCGCCGCGAAACCACAGACGATACTGCCCAGCACATATACGGCGAACAGACCCCAACGCCCCGCCTGTGCAAAGGCAAACGCCTCCTTCGTGAAAGTCGAAAATGTGGTGAAGCCGCCACAAAGCCCAACCGTCGATGCAAGCCGTACAGACTCCGGCCATCCAAAACGGTCGCACCATCCACCGAAGAGGCCGAGGACGAAACTGCCAACGACGTTCACAACAAACGTTGTCCGATGGCACGTTGGGGCATCGACGCACAGCCCCACCGCATAACGCAACACACTCCCCACGCCACCACCGATGAAAACACACATCCAATTCATAAAAACCGTTCCCAGTGCCGCATCTTATACCTCATTCAACAAACACGGCCACCCACTGATTCAGGTAAAACGACAATGGTCGGACCGAGGGGATTTGAACCCCTGACCTTTTGCACCCCAAGCAAACGCGCTACCAGGCTGCGCTACGGTCCGAAAGAACATGGGTGGCAGTGTATCAAAATCCGCCCTTCTCGTCAAGTGACGACGGAAAAAGTTGTAGGGTGGAAGTCGTAATATCTCGTGAGGCAACAAAAAGAAAAGAAGTCCATAGGGATCGACGAAGAGGAAAACAAAGCCTCACCTCCCCCATGGAGGAGGTTCCTGCTCTTCTTTTCCCCGTCGTCTCGTAGTTGCCGCCTTTCATTTTTACTGGTTCACGAGATATAACGACTTCCAATCATGAATATGATCGCCTCCCTATTGTGGCCGAGCCTCCATTCGAGGATGAGCGTCTCGACGACTTCGCACGCCGCGTCGACCAGACAGGATCTGACCGCCTTGTGTTCCGTGCCGACCAGGAACGTCCGGCATCCGCCGAAGTGAAGCGCGTATGCGGTGACGGCCAACGGCTACAAACAAGACCGTGCTAAAGACGGCGAACGCCTACGCGGACAGGGTGTCCCGCACGACTACGGCCACGCGCACGCATCGACCCACAGAAACCAACCTCAAAACGTTTCCTGCAGACCCCTGGATTGCAGACTATGTTCAAAAAAAAAAACTCGGCGTGAGCCGAGTTCATTGTGTTGCCTGGTGGCCAGGAGCGGGATCGAACCGCTGACACACGGATTTTCAGTCCGTTGCTCTACCAACTGAGCTACCTAGCCGAAAAATCCTGAATGGTAGGAGCAGAGGGATTCGAACCCACGACCCAGTGATTAAGAGTCACTTGCTCTACCGGCTGAGCTATGCTCCCATCCAGGTATTTCCGCCTTTCCAAATGGAGCGAGGAACGGGATTCGAACCCGCGACAACCACCTTGGCAAGGTGGCACTCTACCAACTGAGTTATCCTCGCACTTGGAGCGGTGAAAACGGTGTGTAGTATATCATAGCGGACGGCTGTGTGCAAGAGGGGGGATAAACTTTTTTCAACTTTTTCACCCAGTGTCCGGACATGGTATAATACCCGCCATGGCAGGAGAGATCATCAAGACAAAAGGCATCGTGCTGGCCATCCACCCGTGGTCGCGTACAAGCCACGTCGTCGCATGGTTGACGCCCGACCACGGATGCGTCAATACGCTCGTCAAAGGCGCCGTCCGTCCCAAGTCCGCGTTCCTCGGCCAATACGACCTTTTCTACGCCTGCGATCTCCTCTACTACGCCCACGCCTCCGGCAGCGATCTTCACGCCCTCCGCGAAGTCGTCCCCGTGAACCTGCGCGACCCCTTGCGCGGCCGCTGGCGTGAAACGGCGCTCGCCGGCTACGGCGCGGCACTCGTCCGCGAACTCGCGCCGCCCGGTGGCGAAGCATCCGCCTGGTACGCGGCGTTCGACCGCTTTCTGGACGCGCTCGTCCCCGTGGATACCCCCTCCGCAAACATCGAGGACGCGGATGACGGCCGTGCCCGACGGTTCGCCGCCCTCATCCAACTGGAAATGCAGTTCCTCCGTCTGGGCGGCTTCGCGCCCGACCTCACCCGCCCGCCGGCATCCGCCGCCACGACGGACGCCTGGACGCCCTTCGCACTCGATCACGGCCGATTCGGCGAGGGGACGCGCACCGTCCGCCTCTCCCGCGACGCCGTACAGGCGCTGCTACGCCCCGACGCTCGTACCGTCTCCCTCAAAGCGAAGGAAGACGCCGTGAGATTCCTCGGCGTCTTCCTTTCGTACCATCTCGACACGCCGCCTGATCTGCGGCGCACGGTGGTTCAGATGCTGTCGCGCTGAATTACTTCTTCGCGGCCGGCGCGGGCTTGGCCTCGGCGGCTTTCTTTACCTCCACCGGCTCGGATTCGATCGGATGAGCCGGCTTCGGCTGGAGTTCGGGGAAACCGGGCGCTTCGATTTTGGCCGCCTTGCGCAGCGCCTCGAAGTATGAACGAATCGCCATCTGCTCTTCCTGGTTCTTCATGTTCGATTCGATCTGCTCGCGCGTCGGCAACTTCTGCGGTGCGGACGCCTTCAGCAGGATGTGGGACGCCTGAACGCTTTCCGGCGCGGCCGGCGTGTCGCCCTTCGCCTCGACGGCGGGCGTCTTCTTCGTGACCATGATCAAGTGCCAGCCAAACGCCGTCTTGACCGGATCGGAAACCGTAAAGAGCGGAAGCGAAAACGCCGCCTTTTCAAACTCGGGCACCATGCGACCGCGCGTGAACTCACCCAGATCGCCCCCCTTCTCCTTGGACGGGCAGTCGCTCTTCGCCTTGGCGAGTTCCGCAAACTTCGCCTTGAGCGCATCGCCCTTCAAACTGTCCATCTGTTTCTTGAGCGCCTTGATGTCAACCTCGGCGCTCTGCGCCTTCTTCTCCGCTTCGGCATTGTCCGCCTTGATCTTTTCCAACGCGGCATCGACCTTCTTCGGGTCGACCTTGATCTTCGAGACGACTTCCTGCTCCAACAGTTTCTGGATCAGAATGCCGTCCGCAAATTCCTGTAACCCGCGCTCTTTGCCCAGCGGAAACTTTTCCGCCGCCTCGGCCACGGACTTCGGCGCATTCGGCTGGCCGGCGTTCGCCTTGACGAAATCGGCTTCGCGCTTCGCGCGGTCTTCGGCGGAAATTTTCACGCCCTTCTTGGCCGCCTCGCTCTTGAGCAGGGTCTTCATGAGGAACTGCTGCGCAACCTGAAGCGAGAACATCTTACGCGCCTCTTCCATCTGCTCGGCGGGAATCTGAGCCTTGCGGGCTTCCAACAGCTTGTCCACATCGCCGCTGATCGCGCCGTACGTCAACTTCTGGCCGTTGACAACCAGCACGACCTCGTTCGGATCGCGCGCGGGCGCCTTGTTCTCCACCGCCGCCGGCTTCGCCTCTTCCTTGCCACAGCCGGCGCAGCCGACTCCAAGCGTCACGGCCAAAGCCACCGCCACGCCACCAAACACGACACTCTTCATCTCGTTAGACTCCTTGGTTAACAAAAGACATCACAACCGCCACACAGCCCTTCACGCGAAATCGCTCCATGGCGCGGATTCGTTGTATCTTACCACCCGTCAGGGGACATTGTCAAGCCAGCCGCGCCGCCTACTTGTACGTCGTGGGATCACGATCCGGACCAAACGGCGACATGTCCCGCAACGTCTTGATGATTGGCGGCAACTTCTCCAACACATAGTCCACTTCATCCATCGTGTTGTAACGCGACAACGAGAAGCGGACAGACCCATGTACGGCAATGAACGGCACACCCATGGCACGAATCACGTGCGATGGATCAAGCGAACCCGACGCGCAGGCCGACCCCGTGGAGATGCAGATGCCCACGTCGGACAGACGGTACGCGATCGCCTCGCCTTCGATATACTCGAACGAAACGTTGAGCGTGTTCGGCAGACGATGCGCCGGATCGCCGTTGACGATGACATTCGGACAGGCCGCCAAAATGCCGGCCTCCAGCTTGTCGCGCATCGGCGTCAACGCCTTCGCCTCGTCCGCCATGTGCGCCGTGGCCAACTCACAGGCCTTGGCCAGTCCCACGATGTACGGCACGTTCTCCGTCCCCGCGCGGCGACCGCCCTCCTGGTGTCCGCCCAACATGAACGGCTTGACCTTCGTGCCGCGCCGCACGTAGAGAAGGCCGACACCCTTCGGCGCATGGAACTTGTGGCCGGACATCGACAGCATATCCACAGGAACTTTTTGCACGTCGACCGGAATCTTGCCCGCCACCTGAACGGCATCGGTGAACATCGTCGCGCCGTACTCTTTGGCGATTTCGGCAATCTCGCAAATCGGAAAGACCGTCCCCGTCTCGTTGTTGGCCCACATGGCCGCCACAAGCGCGTACTGCGTTCCCTTAAGTTCGGCGCGCAACTGGTCGAGGTCGATCTGACCAACCGAATTGACGGGGAGCTCGACTTCCTTGAATCCCTGCGCTTTCAACCGCCGCGCCGGCTGCAGGACGGCGGGATGCTCGACGGCCGTCGTAATGACTTTCATCGACGGCCCGAACCAGTCCGCACAACCGCGAATGGCCGTGTTGTCCGATTCCGTCGCACATGAGGTGAACAGCACCTCGTCGGGCGAACAGTTCAGAAACGCCGCCACCTCCTCGCGGGCCTTTGCCAGATCCTTCGCCACTTGCCCGCCGAATGCGTGCATGGAGGAGGGATTGCCATAGCGCGCGTTGAAAAACGGCTGCATGGCCTCGCAGACTTCCGGCGCCACCTGCGTCGTCGCGTTGTTGTCGAAATAAACGATCTTGTCCATTGCAGAGACTGCCTCTTACAGTTCCTTGATTTTGATGTTGCGGAAACTCACCGTCGAATCGCTGTGATCCTGAAGCTTGATCCGGCCGGCCGGCGTCTCGCCCCAGTGCCGGCCGTCCTTCTCGGTCGCGGCGTACTTCGAGACGGCCACAGTCTTGCGAAACGCCGCAGACCCGCGTTCGTACGTAAGCACTTTCACGCCGTTGAGCCAGTGCTCCACATGGGCGCCCTTCGAGACGATCATCGCCGTGTTCCATTCGCCGCACGGACGGACGATCTTCTCCGCGTGCGCGGGAATCATGTCGTAGAGCGACGCCACGCGGCGGCACATGCCGTCACGCCCCTTCGTGGAATCGGGATGCGCCGCATCGAGCAGCTGGTACTCCTCACACGTGCCGCCAAACGCCGCCGGGTCGTAGAAGTACTTGATCCCGCTATTCGCCGCTTCCGTGAGACGGAAGTCCACCTTCAACGCGAAGTCCTTGAACGACTCCACCGTGACGATGTCGCCGCCATTGCCGAGGGCGGCCTGTTCCTTCGGGATGTCCACCCACCGGCCGTCCTTGATGCCCTTGCACGGCAGCACGGTCAACACGCCATCCGCAATCTTCCAGCCCTTCTTCGGCGGCACTTTGCAGCCCCCCCGTTCGGACACCCAGCCGTCAAACGTACGACCGTCCCACAACAACCGCCAGCCTTCGGCCCGTTCGGCCGCCGTGAGCGTGTTCGGCACGTCCGACACGCACGTCGCCGCACAAGCTTTCGCACAACACCCATTCCCGTCCGCCGTGCAACAACCCGCCAGCGCACAGGCCACCATCGTCCACGCAATCATCTGCATCGTCTTCATCTTGTCGTTCTCCTTAGCCGAAAATCTTTTTGAAAAACTCAAGTTCGCCCTTCACGGCTTTGAGAAGGTCGGTCTTGCTGAAATCGTATTCGAAATGAAGCACGTAGGGCGCCTTGACCCCGTTCCGGTCGAGCAGGGTCTTGACCTCCTGCCACGGCACGATGCCCTGCCCCGCCGCGCACATGAACTTCGCGTGGTTCTTCGGGTTCTTCTTCGAGAGCTGGAAGTGGAAGTCCTTCAGACACACCGCGCCAATGCGGTCGGCCACAAGTTCCAGCCCATGGCTCCAGGACAGCCCCGTCTCGAAAAACGCATGCATCGGGTCGTATTCAAGACCGACGAATTTCGGGTCGAGATCCTTCACCATTTCGTAGACGTCCCACACCACGCCGCCGAACACGCGCGGCCCCCACGAACTGTGGTTCTGGTAGCAGGCTTTCAGCCCCGTCGTCTCGCCGGCTTTCGCCAACGACGCAAAGCCCCGCCGGATGCGATCGATCGACTGACGAAACGTCTCTTTCTCCGCATCGTAGAAGTAGTAGCCCGGCCGGTATTGGACGACGCCGCAGTCCGCCGCGACACGCAGAAGTTCCTGCGCATCCGCCGCCGCGCCGTCCGTGATGGACGTAACGATCATCGTGGACTTCAGTCCCTGCTTGCGGGCGGCCGCGACGGCTTTTGGCAAATCCGTCTTCGCCTGTTCGGGCAACACGTACCCGCCCTTGCGCACCGTCCACTCGATGCCCGTGAACCCGGCGTTCGCCATCAATTCGGCAACCGCATCGTAATCTTTGCAGACGGGCGCCTGGAACATTTTCGAGAACACATGGTACTCGACCTTCGGCGGCGCATCCTTCACCGGCGCCCCAAACGGATTCGCATTCCGCGCCTTCGGCATTTCCATCGTCGAACATCCGCCCAACGCCGCCGCGCCGGCGGCAACGCCCACTTTCAGAAAATCTCTCCGATTCATCTTCACTCCTTTTCGAGAGGGCATCTCACGCCCGCGCCTTCACCGGTTGAATCCCTGGTGGTTGAGAAACTCCCAAACGTGATCCAGCCACTTGTAGCTGCCCGTGCCCTCGGCCGCGTTGAACTGAAAGCAGTGGCCGCGCTTCGCATACGTGTGGAGGTCGCTCTGGATGCCCATGCGGCGCAGCTTCTCCCACGTCTTCACCGAATTCATCGCCGCCCAGTCGTCGGCGTCGCCATGCTGGAAGCACATCGGCGGCGTGTCGAGGTCGAACGAAAACTCCGGCACAGGCACGGCGTCATCCTCGTTCCCGCCCTTTGCATTCGGACTGTCCACGCCGTCCGTCAGCGCGTAAGCGGGGTAGATCGGACACGCCCACTGCACCTTGCAGGACTGCTTGTCGATGTCGTCGACCGCCCAATACGCGCGATGACGCGAACTCGTGGCCGTCATGAGCGTCAGATGCCCGCCCGCCGAAAAACCCATGAGACCGATGCGATCCGGGTCGAGTCCACGCGCGGGCGCGGCGGCGCGGACTTTGCGAATCGCGCGCTGCGCGTCCTGCCAGGCCGACGTGTGCTTGGCGAGACCGTTGAGCGGACGCGGGCAGCGGTACTTCACCACGACCGCCGTCATGCCCTTTTCGTTGAAATACCGCGCCACCGGCACGCCCTCGCCCGGCACGTTGCAGAAGTTGTAGGCACCGCCCGGCACGACGACTTGAATGGCTTTCGTCTTCAACGTCTTCGGCACGTACCATTCCATGTACGGCTCGTACGTCTGGTTCGTGGAGACATCCGGCATCCGCCCCTTCGGCCAGAGGAGGTCGCGTTCGACGGACGCCGTGAACGCGGCGGAATACCGCTTGTCCTGCGGAATCTCCGGCCCTAGGTCGCCCGCGAAATTCATCTGGCGGATGAAGCCCGCCGCATGGTCGAACCAGTTGTCGTAGCCCGTACTCGCCTCGCCCTTCGGCGAACCCCAGAAGCCGTGCGGACGATCCGCGAAGAGATGCAATTCGGCGGGAACCTTCATGCGACGGAGTTGACGATAGACGAGCGTGGAGGCCATCGGCGAATAGATGTCCTGCCCGCCGTGGAACATGCACATCGGCGCGGTCTTCGCGTCGAACTTGAACGCGGGATCGATTTTCGCATCGGGCGCGTCGCCGTCGCGCGTGTTCGGAATGCCGTAGCCGTCCGTCACGCCGTAGGCGATGGCACCCGTGAGCGCGAACGCAATGTGGCAGGGCAAATCGTCGTGCGCATCCACCTTCGCGTAGGCCGGGGTTTGCGAACTCGTCGCAAGCAGCGTGTTCAGATGCGAACCGGCGGACATCGACATTGTACCGATTTTCTCCGGATTGAATCCACGCGTCTGCGCCTCGGCGCGAACGAGCCGCACGGCCCGCTGACCGTCCGCCCACGCGGTCGCGTAGATGGGCAGACCTTTCGGACGCGGCGTGCGGTAGACGAGATTGACACATTGGAACCCAAGCGCCGTGAAGCGTTCGCGCCACATCTTGATCAAGCCGACGTCGCAGCAGCATTCGTAGGAACCGCCCGAAATGAGAATCATACAGACGTCCTTGCGCACATCGGCCGGCGGCGGATCGAACCATTCCAAATAGGGCATCCGATGTTCGTCCGCCTTGAAGCCGGGCACACCCGCCTCGTCCGTCATCGCGCCAATCTGATGAGACTGGGGCATCGGCATTTTCCCCGCCGGCCACAACGGCACACGCACACCCGCCCACACGGCTCCAGACAAAACGGCCACCGCCCAGACGACCGTCTTCCGCATCAGATCTGCTTTCATCGAGACTTCCTTTCTAAATAAAGACGCTCCTTAAAGATGCTCCATTATATCAAAAATCCCTCACGCCGCCGGCGAGGTCTGCACGGCTCACGTGGAGGGATTCTTGATGCGGCCCGGCCGGGCGTTAGCGGAAGAGGATGAGGAAGCCGGATGGATTTTTGCCCACGACCGGCCCCACGCGCGCAAACGGCGCCTTGTCGTTCAGGAAGAACGGCTTGGCACGGGCCTTGTCCCATAGCGCGGGCATACCGTTTTCACCGCCCAGCCGCATGGGCACGAAGTTGCGCACGAGAACGCCGTCCTGCCAGACCTTCATGCCATAGATGCGGACGCGCGACAAGTTCCCCGCCTGCCCCTTCACGTTCTCGCCGAAGAGGTACATGGGAAGACCGGTGTCGACATGGAAATCACCCGAGCGGTCGAGCACGGTCTCGCCGTTCACGGCAATCTGGATGCGATTCGTCGCGAAGTCCGTTCGCACGTGGTATGTACGACCCGGATCAATGAATATGCCATCGCCGCGTTCGACCGCCTGCCATCCAATCGTCGCGGACGGAGCATTCTTTTTGACATACGTGAAATTCTTGCATCCGTAGCAAAATGCCTTTCGCGCATTGTGCCAGGGATAGAAGCGGATGGGGCCGTCCTTTCCGTCCTCGTCCGCGCGCGGTTCACGGCTTGAACCGAAAAAGCCGACGTCTCCACCCACGTCGAGCCACGCCATGTCGAACTCCACCACCGTGCCGCTGCGGCCGACGACCTCCATGTCCATCCAGCGCGTTCCGTCAGTTTCCAGATATTCGACGAGATGCGTGGGGCGAAGCGCCGAAACGTTCTTGGCCGGGCCGATGCACGAATCTGGCAGCACGCGAGCGGTGTAGTAGACCTTGTCGCCCACCGCGTCGTAAAGACCGGCCCGCCCGTTCTTCATGCAGGGGCGGAAATCGCGCACGAGGTCGCCGTCTTGCCAGATCTTGAGTTCGTAGACGCGGAAACGCCCGGCATACCGCAGGCAACGGTTTCCGACGTTGGCGCCGAACAGGTAGAGGTTGCATTCCGCATCGACGTCCCCCGATATCTGCTCGGAGACGTACTGCACGTCGTTCACCGACAGCGTCTGTGCATCGGTCATGTATGACGCCGCCCATTCGCAGTCCTCGCCAGCCGTCAATCCGACCCGTTCCGTCGTCGCCGTCGTCACCGTCGGATAGATCCTCGTGTCGCCATATCCGAACCAGGCCTGTCCGTTGGGCGAATGTATCAAATACATGCGCTTGTTCCCATGTTCCCCGCAGGCGCCGAGGAACGTGTTTTCATTCCGTGCATCGACGTCCGAAAAGAGCTTGTGGTCGCCAAACGCATTCCAGCGCATGTTCGCGGCGGCGGCCGTGCCAGTCCGCGCCCGGACACCTGTGTCAAGGTACGTCCCGCCGGACGATTCGATGTATTCCAGCTCGTAGTCAGGCTTGCCGGGCGCCGTAATCGGCGCACCGACGAGCCGACCGCCCTGCGGATAGAAGATCCGCTTGTCGACCGCATCGTACAGTGCGAAGCGTCCGTATTTGACGCACGGCTTGAAGTCGCGCACGAGGTTGCCGTCCTGCCAGATCTCGAGCGCATAGAGACGCGCCTTGCTTTGGTTCTGCACACCGTCGCCGATATGGTTGGCGAACAGGTAGAAGTTCCGCCCCGTGTCGTAGGATTCGGGCGCCGTGCCGGAATAGATGCTCCGGCCGTCCACGCTGACCGTCTGGTTGCCGGCCTCCAGCGTCGTCTCCACCAAATAGCGCGTACCGACGCTGAAGTAGAATCTATCATCCTCAGGGAGACTGTTATTCACACGAATAAAGTTCGCGTAGCCAATGGCCAGCCCCCTGTCCGAGGTCGTATGCAGCAGAAACACGCGGTCGTTTGAAGTGGTGGTCGACCGCGCATCGAGAAAGGCGTAGTCCCCGTTCAGGTCAAGCCACGCCATGTTCGCGCGGCACGACGTGCCGGAGCGTCCACGTACTTCGACGTCCACGTACGCGCCACCTGTGGAGTCCACGTATTCGACGAAATCGTCCGGCTCGTTGCAGGCGGCGTCGTATGTCAGCTCCTCGGTGCCGTCGAGCGCGTAGAGAATGTCGTCCGACACGGCGTCGTACAAACCGGCCCGACCGTTTTTGAGACAGGGCTTGAGGTCGCGTACGAGGTCGCCGTCCTGCCAGACCTTGAGCGAGTAGACGCGTGCCCAGACCCGATTCTCGACGGCGCCGTCGACATTGTCCGCGAACAGATAAAGGTTGAGTCCGGTATCCGACACGCCGTCGGCGACGACATACTGCGGATCGTCGGTGCAACCGGGATAATAGCTGACACCCCCTTCCAAACGCGCCAACGCGAACGTCATCGCCGTCTGCGTCTCGTTCGTCGGCGTGAACTCGACGGTCGCGGTGAAGTCGCGATCCCGTTCCCATTTGTAGCTCGTCCACCCGTTTTCGGGTTCGACACGTAACTGCATCTGTTGCGAACCGAAGCCGAAGACGGCGTCACCTTCGTCCGAGTTCGAGTAGATGAACTCCGCCCGCGAGGCGTCGTCGCCGGTCTTCCGCGCACCGAGCAGACACGCTTCGCCGTGTCGAGCGGCCGTCCATTGGAACGAAACCTGCACCTTCGTATTCGTACGCCCGACGACGCCGACGTCCACGGCCGAACGCCCCTGCGCCTCGACGTATTCCAACCACGCATCAGGCGTTTCCGCCTGGAGTCCTGCGCCAAGCAACGCAAGCCCACACGCCACACAAGCCATCATGTGTCCGTTCGCCATGCCCGTCTCCTAACTGTTTGAGAGTTCCGTTAGCCGATAGTCGAATCTACTCCGACGTTTGATGAGCAATTATATCCATTTTTTTTTCTTGTCAACCGTGCCCCATTCACCGAGACGCCCCCGTCGTCTCACGTCTTTCCCGCATTTCAACATTGCGGCAGTTCCCCCGATTTGGTAGAATCTCCGCATCAGGACAGAAGGAGCAATTTAGGAAATGGCTTTTTACGACTATCAGGGCGTTGTTGAAGAAATCGGCGAAACAAAGTCGTTCGGTACGAACGGTTTCACCAAGCGCGAACTCATCGTGGGGAACGACGTGGATGCGGCCAACAAGTATCCCAACCCCGTTCTCTTTACCTTCAAGAAGGAGCGTTGTGCGCTCTGCGACGCCGTCAAGAAGGGCGACCGCGTGAAAGTCCAGTTCGCAATCGACGGCCGCCGCTGGGATGGGCCGAACGGCGTCCGCTACTTCACAGATCTCACGGGGCTTAAAATCGACAAGCTCAACGACAACGGTACGGCCACGGAAGTCGTTCCCGAACCGGCCACGCCGCCGCCCCCTCCCGCCATGGGTGCCGAAGATCCGGAGGATCTGCCGTTCTGATCGTGCGGACGTGGAAAGAACTCGTCGCCCTCGGCGCAGACCATTTGGCGCGTAAAGGCGTTCCCGACGCGCAGGTGGCCATGGAACTGCTCATGGGTCGTCTGCTGAAGTGTGGGCGCGGTTTTCTCGCGTCCCACTACGACGAGACACCCGCCGAGCGCTATGTCGACGCCCTGCGTCGAGCCATGTCGCGTCTCGTCGCGGGCGAACCAATCCAGTACGTCCTCGGCGAGTGGGATTTCCGAGCGCTCACGCTGACGTGCGACAAGCGTGCACTTATTCCCCGCCCCGAAACGGAAGAACTCGTCACGCGCGTTCTCGCGTTTCTACGGCGGCGGTCCGCAGATGCGCCGCCGCCGCTTGTGGTGGACGTCGGCACGGGTTCGGGTTGTATTTCGCTGGCTCTCGCCCACGAATACAAGGGCGAAGCGGCGTTTCTAGGCATCGACATTTCGCCCGCCGCCGTGGCGTTGGCAACGGAAAACGCCGCACGGTGCCATCTCTCTTCCCGCGTCAAGTTCGTCGTGGCGGATGGTCTGGACGACTTCGACGAGCCGGAAACGATCGACGTGCTTGTTTCCAATCCCCCCTACATTCCAACGGCTGATTGCGCGACGCTTGATCCACGCATCTGGAACTTCGAGCCGCGCAACGCGCTCGACGGCGGCCCGCGCGGACTTGACTTCTACGAACGGTTGATTGCCGACGCGCTCAACCTGCTAAAATCCGGCGGCGGCATCTTTTTTGAAATCGGCGACGGCCAAGGCCCCGCCGTGCGGCAACTCTTTTTCGACGCTGGATTCGACGACATCAAGATCGAACCCGACTACGCAGGTCACGACCGCTATGCCTCGGCTGTCCTGCCGTAGGCCCTGCACCGAAACGTTCTGGCGTTCGTACCGGATCGATGCACTGAAACAGAAAAACGCCCCGACCGCGCCAAGCGCAGTCGGGGTGTTCTTTTCAAGTACCGTCTGAAACGGATTACTTGTTTTCGAGCGCATCGACGCCCGGAAGGACTTTGCCTTCGAGGTATTCAAGGGAAGCGCCGCCGCCCGTCGAGATGTGGGACATCTCAGCCGCCTTGCCGCTCTTCTTGACCGCGCTCACGGAATCGCCGCCGCCGATAATCGACGTGCCGCCGTTCGCCTTGACCGTGGCGACCGCGTCGCACACGCCGAACGTGCCCTTCGCGAGCGGCGCGAATTCGAAGCAGCCCATCGGGCCGTTCCACACGACCGTCTTCGCGGACTTGATCGCCTCGGCAAAAAGTTCGACCGACTTCGGCCCGATATCAAGACCCATCCAGCCGTCTTCGATGTCGCCTTCGACGACCTTCATCTCGATGTCGGAAGCGTCCTTCTCGGCCGGGAACTTGTTCGCCACCACGTTGTCCACAGGAAGCAGGAACTTGATGCCCTTCGCTTCCGCCGCCGCGAGCATTTCCTTCGCGTAGTCGAGCTGGTCGTCTTCGCACAGCGAGGCGCCGACCTTGAGGCCCTTCGCCTTGAGGAAGGTGTAGGCCATGCCGCCGCCAACCACGAGCGTGTCGACCTTGTTAAGGAGGTTCTTGATCACCTTGAGCTTGTCGGACACCTTCGCGCCGCCGAGGATGGCCACGAACGGACGAACGGGATTCTCGACCGCATCGCCCAGGAACTTGATTTCCTTCTCCAGCAGGAAGCCCGAGACGGCCGGCTTCAGGTACTTCGCGATCACGGCCGTGGAGGCGTGGGCGCGGTGCGCCGTGCCGAACGCATCGTTGCAGTAGACGTCGCCATAGGACGCAAGTTTCTGCGCGAGTTCGTTGCGGTCGGCTTCCAGTTTCGCCTTCTGCGTCTTGTACTCTTCGTCCGTCAGATGGATGCCCTTCTTCTCGTCATCCTTCTTCACCTTGCCGTCTTCGGCCTTGTAGAAACGAGTGTTCTCAAGGAGCAGCACGTCGCCCGGCTTGAGGGCGGCCACTTCCGCGTCCGCATTCTTGCAATCGGCCGCAAACGCCACCGGCTTGCCGAGTTTGCGGGACAGTTCTTCGGCCACGGGCTTGAGCGAGAACGCCTCCTCGTAACCCTTGCCCTTCGGACGACCGAGATGGGACATGAGCACGAGCGACGCGCCATGCTCCAGCACGTACTGGATCGAGGGCAGCGCCGCGACGATGCGCGTGTCGTCCGTAATCTTGCCCGAACCGTCCTTGGCCATCGGGACGTTGAAATCGACGCGCATCACCACGCGCTTGCCCGCGAGTTCGATGTCGCGAAGTGTCTTCTTTGCCATTGCTGAACTACCTTTCTCTTGTGGAGGTCAATCTTCTAGAAAAACAAACCGAGAGAGCAACCGCCGGCCGCCCTCCCGATTCAATCAGGGTACTTCCCGCCGCACTCACTCGGCGGCGGCAGCCGGCGCGGCAGCAGCGGCGGCCAGCGCCTTGTTCAACTTCAACTGGGCGCGAGATTTCTTGCGGCTCGCCGTGTTCTTGGAGATGATGCCCTTCTTGGCCGCCTTGTCCAGACTGCTCACGAAGTCCATGAACTCCTTCTGCGCCGCATCCGTGTTGCCAGCGTCCGCAGCCTTGAAAAGCTTCTTGTGCGCCACATGCAGATGCGTCTTGACCGCGACATTGCGCTTGTTCGCCTTCGCGTTCTGCCGGTCACGTTTACGGGCGGCACGGCCGCCTTTGATATTCGCCATTGTTGCTAACTCCTATTGCTCCAAAACAATTGTCCATATATTGTAGCGAAATCACGCGCCGTTGTGAACTGGAAATTTTAACAAAATTCATTTTCCTCAAAATACCCCCTTGCGGACAACCCCGAAATCGTGTATACTATCCCTCGTTTTCAACAACGCCAGGATAGCACAGTTGGTAGTGCGGCTCATTCGTAATGAGCAGGTCGGGGGTTCGAGTCCCTTTCCTGGCTCCACCTTTCAGCAGTCTCTCGCATGAGGCTGTTTTTTTTTATTCTCTCGTCACTCATATGCCGAAGGGAACGCTACATTTTTTCAGCATAGTCTTCAGACGAATGGAAAAAACGAAGTACACGTACAACCTGTTCATTTCTGTCAATCTCATAGACAAGAACATATGCTCGTACGAGTGCTTTCCTATAACCTAATTCTGCGAGTCTGGAATCAGCGCACAAGGGGAAAAGTTCGGGCGTGGTTTCAAGCACATCCGAAACGGATCCGATCTCGTCGAGCAACGCCAGTGCTGCCTGTGGATTGGCGAGCGTTCTACCAAGATAGTCCGTTATCTGGTCAAGATCTGATTCAGCACTTGCAGTGATCTCAAGCGTGAACATCAAATTTGCCCCTCTGATTTGCCAACGCCTTGCGAAGCGGTTTGACGCGGCCCGCAGCGATGTCCGCTCTTGCCTCCTCTAATTTGGAATAGATGGCGTTGCGCCCCATAACCTCCTCGTAGTAGGCCATGCTCATGATGACCATGTTGCCATAACCATTCTTCGTGATGAAGATCGGTTGTTTTACGCGATTGCAAAGTTCGGAGATCTTGTTGGTGTCTTTTAAATTTCTTACTGGAACGATTACAGGCATGACTTCTCCTTTGTGGCTATATTATGGCATAATTTAGCCTCGCTGTGCAGACTGAAAACGAACGAAAAGCCGAATTGTCACTTGTCAAAGTAAATGCGACTACTATAGTCGTATTTTACTTCGTTCCTTTCATCGGCACGGCAGCGGACGACGGGGCGAGTTTCAACGTGCGGTTGAAACATACCAACGCCCTTACTCCGGCGGCATCGTGTCCTTCATGCCGAGCGCACGGTACTCCGACCGCGCATAGGCGTGGTAGTAGTCCGGTAGCCACGCCCTTACGGCCGCCTACTGGATT
Source organism: uncultured Lentisphaeraceae bacterium (assembly GCA_964482645.1). Classification (GTDB taxonomy): domain Bacteria; phylum Verrucomicrobiota; class Kiritimatiellia; order RFP12; family UBA1067; genus RUG572. The sequence goes on from CAYZYQ010000013.1 coordinate 39,879, forward strand.
TTCTCGACGTCGGCATCGACGAGCTGGCGCGTCTTCGCGTCGAACGCGAGGCCGACGGCCCAGATCGGGA
>CAYZYQ010000014.1:0-17595 GCA_964482645.1 uncultured Lentisphaeraceae bacterium
GGGGGGGGGGGGGCATGACCACGAATGTAGTGGTTGGGGAGTTGCTTTTTCGCCCGCCAATCGAGTTGCGTCAAAAAAGGTAGACTTCAGAGGGTGGAGACTATTGCCAACTATTCTGCCGTTTGGTAGACTTTGTTAGTTGAAAAGATAGGCGGATTGTACCCTCGTTCGGAGGGTGGAGTCCCGATAGGCAAGGATTTAGACATGAAAAACATTGTGAAAAGACTGGTCGGATGGGGGCGGCGAGACGCATCATGGAGCGTTTCGTCTGTTTGTGCCCTGTTTATGCTGGGGTTCGCCGTCCTCGCCCCTCGGTCAGCAACGGCCTATATTGTCATGGACAATGATCGTATGTTGCTGATGAACAACGATTCCAAGTTATTGGCGAACGTATCGTCTCAGGACTACTACGACACGAATACGACCAAGAAGACCTACTGGGTTCATAGTTCGGAGACTCCCAGTTTCCTCGTTCCCTACTTGCTGAAGGGTATCACGCACACGATGTACAAGACGGATGGGACTGTTCTCTGGCATTTGACACACTGCCGTGCCGGTAGTGGTACGATTGTCAACAGTACTGCACGTAACTACATTCCTTGGTCGACGACGGCCAAGGCCATCGGTACAGGAGCCACAAAGATTGAGCCGACGACGGATGGCGCTAAGCTTGTTGCGTCCGTCGTCATGCGAAATACGACAGACTCCTGTTTGTATTCGCCTTACTATAAAGAGGGTATTGGAACGCTTTACTTTGATGCCGTTAATGCGTTTGTCAACGACGTGACGGGCCAGATTGGTGTCGAGATCTCGACAAATGTGACCGAGGATGCGGCCGTTGAGCGAAACATTACGTTCGATTCTGTGACGACGAACTATGAAGAGCTTGTTTGGCATCCGCTTCCCTGTGACGTTTTTGCCGTTGAAAACGTGAAGACGTTGACCGCGTTGGAGAAGGGGGTCACGAACATCGCCTTGGCGGCAACAGCTGGTATGTCGAACTATTTCTACCGCATTCGGTCGAAGTTGAATTACCGTCAGCCGATTCGTTTTCGTATCCGCCGGTTGTCGAAAGCGTCTGGTGCCTTGGATACCGCTGGTCTGATTCTGTTGGACAACATCATCGCATCCTATCCGCCAGCGACGGTCGAACTCAAACGGCATGGCTCGGATTACAATCCCGAGAAGAAGGGAACGTCCGTTCTGGGGTGTACGGGCGAATTGACGAAGCCTTTTGCGTCGTTTATGCAGGAGGACAACCATCCACGTCTCGCGTTTGCGTTTGTTACGAACTCTGCAGCTAAAACGGCCGTTAGAATTGAGAATCCAATGTTCCATTATCGATGGCGTTATCTGGGACAGGTCGTAGATGCATGGCGGACGATTCCGTTTGATCAGACGCTTCTGTCCTCTTCGTCGACGACGAACTTCGAACTGACAACGGAGACGGCGATTCCCTTTACGAATGGTGTGGGCGATTTGGAGTTTTTCTATACGGCCAAAGTCAACGGCCACTATTACTACCCGCAGGACTATGCGTGCGGCGTGAGGTTTGGCGCCGATTGGACGGAGGCGATTACGTCTGTCACGAATCGCGGATCGGTGACGAATCCGATGCTGTACAACTCCGAAATGCCTACGCCGGCGGGGGGGACGGATTATTTCGTTCGTATCCGTGAGGGCGAGTCGGACTACGAGCGGGTTGATTTCTGTGCCTACTTGGGGACAAACACGTTCGCGACAACGAACTACGCGATGGAACTCGTGAGCGACCACACGTGGCGTTATCATTATCATATGCCGACGAATCTCGCAATCGCTGGGCAGGCGGTTGGATTCTACTTCAACGCTGTCAACAAGCAGACATCGGGGGCGAAGATCTACGCTCGGAACAACACGCTCTTCAAACTTCGGTCTGGCGTGGCGCAGGTTCCCTACTTGCCGTTCACGTCTGTGGCCGAGGTGGGGGGCGTTGACGGAGTGGTCTTAATGACAAACGTGGCGACGCACCTCGTCTTCGAGTTCAACGACGAGACGGGGGCGTTCACGGTTTCGCGCGGCGGTTACCAGGACTTCAACGCTTGGACGGACGCGAAGGGTAGCCAGTACGTCGGCAACTACGTGACGACGTCGGGCGTGTCCGACGTGAAGACGCTCTATACGTGCGACTTCAACCGCTGGAATTTGACGCTGGGAACGAACTCTTGGTGGAGCGAATCGTTCAGTCGAAATAACGTGGAGCTTTATCCGTTCGACCAGCACTTTTCCACATGGCGAACGCCGAACGGCTGGCGGGCGAGTAATGGCATGTTTGTGAGCACGGATCGGACGAACAAGGTCGTCAACGTGTCGATTGTCGATTCGGCCACACGGGCGTTTCAGATGGATGGTGGTGGAGTCGGCGCCATCGAGTTGAGTGACCTGCCCGCCAATGGTGTACCACAGGGCGTGGACACGTTCTCCTTCAAAGCCCGCGTGGCGCAGCAGCATTCGTTCGATGGTTTTCTCTATGCGCTTGACTACATGGGGCGGCGGCAATATGCGTTTAGTGCGGAAGTGGCGATGTCGGTACTGCGCAACGGGTCGGACATGTCGCCAGGCACGCCGACGGTTTCGCTTGTGGGGTACTACCGGCCGACGAAGGGATGCTACGAATTCCGTATCCGCCGTCTGACGGGATCGGGCGACACGGGAGCGGGGGAACTTGAATTGTCGCTTTGGAAGTGGCAGCAGAACGCGGCGGGCACGGGCATGGAGGCCGTGCGCTTGACGGGCGGATCGTCGGCCAACGGCAATGGCGTCGTTCCGTCTTCGGAGACGAGAAACCCAATCATCACATCGACGGCCAGCTCTGGCTCGGCCGACTACAAGAGCATTTCCAATCTGCTCGTACCAACGGGAAGCGACCGAGACTACAAGAACTGGACGTCGTGTTACATTTCCGTCTACACGGATGCATCGGGGAACAACCATGTGGTCGGCGCAATGGCCAAGAAGCAGAACACGAACGGCGTCGGGAGCGAGGGAGGGGCCAATTTCGTCTACATCTATTGTAAAGATACGTCCAATCCGTTGGCGAAAGGGTCTTTCGGCGTGGGTTCTACGGATTGCCAGGCTCATTTCGGCATGTTGAAGATCCATCCGGCGACCGCCGAGACGGAGGTGGATTTGACGGACGCGAATGCGACAAAGGTGGCGAACGAAAATTCGGATTGGGAGGATTGGGCCAACTGGAACGGAAGTTCGAGACGGTTCGATACGAGCGAAGGTGCCGGCGGCACGTGGACGGCGGGCGTGAAAGCCCTCGTGCCGGACACATGGGTCGAGATGTCAATCCGTAATCCGGGATCCGATGCGGACGCGACATGGCAGCGCGTGGCCGTGACGAACGTCGCATCTTTCAAGATGTCGGACATCGTGTTCCAGCCGCAGATTACGGATCTCTGCTACGTGCGCCTCTCAACGACCGACGAGGGTGGTAGCAAGGCGGATATCGTCGTGGACGATTTAGAAGTGCGCCAGTGGCGCGGCCAAACGGATACGTTTTTGACGGACGGCAGTAGCCAGGGCCTGCCAAATGATTGGACGTATACGGAAAGCTGGGTCGTTTCGAATGGCGTCGTCGCTACAAATATGGCGCTTAAGCTCCAGCCCAGGCGTGGGAGCGGAGAAGTTCCGATGGGATTGCGTACGCCGTGGTTGAAACAGGGGCTTTCATTGTTCTCTTTCGCCTATGCGAACGCGGACGAAAACGCCGCCCTGTTGTTGCAGATCGCGACGAACAACGTGTCGTCTGGACGTCTTAAAAACATCACTTATCTTGAAGGATCGTTGAGTGCCAGCGAGTGGACGACGGTGACGAACTTCTCGTTCCGTGGGATGACCGCCGAGGAGCGCCTAAGCGGCACGTTGTCCTATTCGATGAGTCTGCGTGCGCCCGTAGGGGGGCTTGTACGTGTCGTCGTCGATCCTGCTGTTATCGCCGCCGCGTCGACGACGAATGCGATGACGGGAGAACTCCCGTCACCGGAGTATGGACAGGTGACGATCACAAGCGCACTCTGTTACGACGAACCGCCGTTGGACGATCGGTCGTGGTGGGGGTGGAATCTGTTGACGACGGGTTGGGACAGCGGTGTGGCGAATGCATATGCCTATCTGACCGACTGGAGTACGGGGCTTTCGGCGGGATTGAACTGGTCGGGTACGACGGGTGACAACGCCAATGGTACTGAGCTTAAGGATGCAGAGAAGGGGCAGTATCAGCAGCATGACCCGTTCATCCAGAGTCCGCCATTGGAATGCGGAATCGGAAACGTGAGTTTCCGCGCCCGTAAGATGTATGGTGCGACACAGGACGTCGCGAGTGTGGTGCGGCTGATGGGTGCGTCCGACAAGAACGCGCAGGATGCGGACTGGAAGGAACTGGCGGTGTTCACGGTGGACTGTTCGACGTATCGGACGTTTTCGTGGAAGACGACATCGGATCGTGCCGAGTACAAGGTTGTCCGTCTCGTCGTACCAGGTGTCAAGGGGGGGCGCGACAAGGTCGACCCGCTGGGGCAGCGCGTCTTGATCGACGAAGTTACGATGGCTGAGCCGATTTCGCCGAAAGTAGCATTCATCAATGTCGCGCCGTTCCGAACGGATCTAAGTCGGAACGTGGTCATCACGAACATCCTGTCGATGGATCAACAGCCGTTGTTGGGTGAGAGTTTCGGCATCCAGGTTGAAATCGAACCACAGCAAATGGGCGATGAACTCGACATGGATCATGTACGTGTGTTCATGAGCTACAGTGTCGGCGAGGCGAATTGGGGTATTGAGAACAAGGACAGATGGACGCACGCGGACGAAGTCGAATTGACGCGCGTGGGCACGAACTTGATTTTCCGGTCGACCTACGACAATGTGGCGTCGATCATTCCGCCGCAGGATGGCAAGAGCGTGGTCGTACAGTATTGTGTCCGTGCCGTCTATTGGGACAAGGGGCAGGATGTCCACCACGACGAGCCGCACCGGCATGTTTTGACGGCGGAAGAGTGGTCGCGGCCGTCGTGGTATCGGAGCAGGAATGGTGATTTGAACGATCTCTACGCCGCTTCCGGTTTTGCGCCGTACACGATTCTCGAATCGATTTCACCGCGCCGTGCATGGATCAACGAAGTCAACTACTACGACGGTCTTGACGGCGACAAAGTCAATCTCGGTGCGACGAACCAGTATGTGGAAGTCGCCGTGCCGGCCGGTAGCGATTTGACGGGTTGGTGGATGCAGTTGGTGGATACGGATAAGCGTACCTGTGAGTTTGTCGTATTCGGTGGATCGAGCAAGGTAACAGCGTCGAAGACGGCGAACGCAACGAATCGCTATGTGTTCCTTACGCTGCGGGGACCCACTAGCACGGCGGTGACGGAGGCGGACGGTACATGGAAGTCGAATTTGTTCCCTACGTTGAGGAACGGTGTACTCGATTATCGGAGTCCGTACGCCCTGCGTCTGATACGACCCAGCGGCATTCTGGAACATGAGATTATTTTCGCGGCTTCGGATGAAATGGAAACAGGGTTGTACGGTTATCTGTATCACCCGACGAATTTCTGCACGGGGTTGAACAGGGCTGTTGCAAATGCGCAGTTCCGTGTCGTGGGCAGAGATATTGACGCAGGGTCGCTCGGAGTCTATCGTAGCCATGGCGAGAATGGCGAGTATCCGGACGATGTGACGTGGCAGGACGTGACGCAGTGCAGTTGGACGAATTCCATGCGGCAGACGCCGACGCGCGTCAACCAGTTGGCCGATGGGACGCTTCAGGACATCGATGCGAACTACTACCTGACGCCGAACGGGACGAACGTGTGGATCTATGCGGACGTGAGTGGCGGCCATATCAAAATGAAGTCTGGTACGAATCTCGTGGAACACGCCGTGATCGTGTTGCCGATGGAGCACAACACGAACATCGTCTTTGTGCTGGATCGTTGGTACGATGTGGCGACTCTGACTACGAACGGCGTGTCGGTCGACGTGGCGCAAAATGTCATTAAGGGAACCGATGGCACGTTCTCGTATAAAGTTGAGAATGTCAAGAGCCAGGTCAATTTGGTGGCGACGGCTGGACCGAACGGGCGGATGCGGGATTTGGGCGTTTCGGAGAGCCGCTATCGTGACGCCATCATGCATTGGATGCAGCAGTACGACGATGATGTTGACGTCCAATTGGCGAAGTTCCGTCCATTGTCCAAGTTTTCCGATACGACTGGCGCGAGCGACACGTTGCTTTCGCTGGTGGATATGTACTGGTTGAATATCCCGCCGACGGACGGAGGATGGTTGTTCGTGGCTGGTATCGGCGGCTGGGGACAAGGTACGGATGGATCTCCCGTTGTTGCGCCGTATGAGTATACGAATCCGGCGACAGGTGATGTTGGGACGAACGTCACCATTCGTATGACGATGTTCTTGACGAACACCGTGACGCACGTCGCCCACGCGCCGGACAGGTTACAGGGGCTTGAGCCAGGATCGACGAGTTACGATTCCGAGTCGGGTGTGGTGTACGATCCATCCTTGAATCCCAACTGGACGAGTGTGACGTTCAAGGTGACGGGGGCGCTTCAGAACGGCAAGGTGAACGATGTCTGGCAGCCGCTCCGCTGGTTCGTGTTCGGTCCGGATTCCTTCGACGAGAATTTCACGGCGACGATCGATATCCATGATCCGTTCAAGCCGGATTCCTCAACGGCGGCCGCCGGTTGGGGCAGCTATCGTGGAACTCCGGTTTTCTACAGATGGGCGATTGATGACCGTCTGCGGCCAGACACGACAGAGATGCTGAAAAGTGATTCGCGCTTTTCGATACATCCCGACAAGACGAATCCTTAAAATGCGGCATGAAAGCCTCAGGGGCTGTAGGACAGAATCGCCATGCCCCTGTTTGAACACTTTGGAATTGTAAGCGGAAGAGAAGAAGATGAGCGAATACGATCACGCCGCAATCGAAAAGAAGTGGCAGAAGTTTTGGCTGGAAAACAAGACGTTCAAGACGGACGCCCATGACGAGGCGAAGCCGAAGTTCTACTGTCTAGACATGTTTCCGTATCCGAGCGGTGCCGGCCTTCATGTGGGTCACCCTGAAGGCTACACCGCCACGGACATCCTCTGCCGCTACAAGCGGATGAAGGGTTTCAACGTCCTGCATCCGATGGGCTGGGACGCTTTTGGTCTTCCCGCCGAGCAGTACGCCGTCGAGACGGGGACGCACCCGGCCATTACGACGAAGAAGAACGTCGACCGGTTCCGCCAGCAGATCCAGGCGCTCGGCTTCAGCTACGACTGGGATCGCGAGGTGAACACCACCGATCCGAAGTACTACAAGTGGACGCAGTGGATTTTCGAGCAGCTCTACAAGAAGGGGCTTGCCTACGTGGCGGAAGTCCCAGTGAACTGGTGTCCCGCCCTCGGCACGGTGCTTGCCAACGAGGAAGTCATCGACGGCCGCTCGGAACGCGGCAACCATCCCGTCATCCGTCGTCCAATGCGCCAGTGGATGCTCCGCATCACGGAGTACGCCGAAAAACTGTTGGCGGGGCTGGACGATCTCGATTGGCCGGAGGGCATCAAGGAAATGCAGCGCAACTGGATCGGCAAGTCCGCGGGTGCGCTCGTCGATTTCCGGGTGCGTCGTGCCGACGCGGCGACGGTCGCCGAGAAGATCACTGTCTATACGACGCGCTGCGACACGCTCTTCGGCGCCACCTACATGGTGGTGAGTCCCGAACACGCCTTGGTTACGCAGTGGCTGAAAAACGGCGTTTTGAAGAACGCCGACGCAGTGGAGGCCTATCGGAAAAAGGCCGCGTCCAAGAGCGACCTTGAACGCACGGAACTGAACAAGGAGAAGACGGGCGTTCGCCTCGACGGCGTCGTGGGCGTCAATCCCGTGAACGGCGACGAACTGCCGATTTTCATTTCCGACTACGTGCTGGCCACGTACGGCACGGGCGCGATCATGGCCGTCCCTGCGCATGACGAACGCGATTTCGATTTCGCGAAGGTGTTCGATTTGCCGATGTACCAGGTCGTCGCCCCCGCCGGAGCCGTCCCCGCGTCGGCGGACGCCGCCGCCCGCGTGCCCTACACGGGCGACGCCGCATTCACGGACATTGCCGCCGGCGTGTTGGTGAACAGTGGCTTCCTGAATGGTCTGTCCGTAGACGCCGCCCGCACGGCGATGATTGCCTGGCTGGAGGAGAAGGGCGTGGGCAAGGCCAAGACGCAATACAAGCTGCGCGACTGGCTTTTCAGCCGCCAGCGCTACTGGGGCGAGCCGTTCCCCGTCATCCACATGGAAGACGGTTCGACGCTTCTCGTGCCGGAGGCGGATTTGCCGCTCACGCTGCCCGTGCTGGAGGACTACAAGCCCACGGGCACGGGCGAACCGCCGCTTGCGAAAGCGAAGGACTGGGTGAACTACCTCGATCCGAAGACGGGCGCGCGCGGTCGTCGCGAGACGAACACGATGCCGCAGTGGGCCGGCAGCTGTTGGTACTATCTGCGCTATATCGATCCGCACAACGACACGGCGTTCGCCGATCCGGCGCTCCTGAGGAAATGGCTGCCCGTCGATCTCTACGTGGGCGGCGCCGAACACGCCGTGCTACATTTGCTCTACAGCCGCTTTTGGCACAAGGTGCTGTTCGACCTCGGTCTCGTGCCGACGTCCGAGCCTTTCCGCAAGCTCGTGAACCAGGGGATGATCCTGGGGCTCGCCTACAAGAACAAGCGCGGCGTCCTCGTGCCGATGGACGAAATCGTCTGGAAGGACGGCAAGCCGTTCGGGCCGAAAGATCCCGAAGACAAGTCCTCCGAGCTTGAGGAGTTGACGGAGTTCCCCGCCAAGATGTCGAAGTCGCTCAAGAACGTTGTCAATCCCGACGATGTGATTCGCGACTACGGCGCGGATTCCCTGCGCCTCTACGAAATGTTCATGGGTCCGCTTCAGGCGGTGAAGCCCTGGAACACGAAGGGCGTCGACGGCGTGTTCCGCTTCCTCAAGCGCGTGAACAAGATGGTCACCGAGCAGCCGATCGTCGACCGTCCGCTGACGAAGGCTGAGGCGAAGACGCTGAACGCGACGATCAAGAAGGTGGACGAAGACCTGGCCGCGATGAACTTCAACACCGGCATCTCCGCGATGATGGTGTTCATCAATGCGTTTGCGGGCGACGGAAAGGAACTGCCCCGCGAAGCGGCGGAGAAGTTCGTTCTCTGTCTCGCGCCGTTCGCGCCGCACCTGGGCGAAGAACTTTGGCAATTCCTCGGGCACACGGACACGCTCGCCTACGAGCCGTTCCCGGCGTTCGACGCCGCCGCGCTCGTCGAGGACGAGGTGGAAATTCCCGTGCAGGTGCTTGGCAAGTTGCGTGGCCGCGTGAAGATTTCCGTCGATGCGGATGCCGCCGCGATGCGCACGGCCGCCGAGTCGAATCCAGACGTGGCGAAGTATCTGGAGGGCAAGACGATCGTCAAGGTCATCTGCGTCCCGAAAAAGATGGTCAACTTCGTCGTGCGCTGAGACAAAACCAAACGAAAAAGGGGGCGTCATGAAGAAGGCTGATTTCGTTGGACTGGGCTACTGCTCGAACGACCATCTGGCGGTGTTGCCGTTCATTCCCATGGACACGAAAGTCCAGATGGTGAAACACGCCATCCTGGGCGGCGGGCCGTCCGCCAACTCCACCGCCGCCGCTGCCGCGCTCGGCATGAGTGCCGCCTACATCGGCACGGTGGGTGACGACCCTGATGGACGGATGATTCTGGAGGACTTCAAGAAACAGGGCGTGGACACGTCGGCGATGAAGATCCGTCCGGGCGCATCAAGCGCGATTGCCTATCTCTGGATCGAGCAGAAGACCGGCAACCGCTCGTGTGCGTGGACGCGCGAGGGGTTGACCGAATTGCAGGCGGACGAAGTCGATCTCGACCTTGTGCGCGGCGCGAAGATTTTTCACATCGACGGACACAACCCGACAGGGGCGCTTGCCGGTGCAAAGGCCGCGAAGGACGCGGGCGTCCTCGTCAACTTCGACGCGGGGACGTTGCGCGACGGCGTGCCCGAACTTCTGCCTTACGCCGATTTGCTGATCTGCAGCGAAGAGTTCGCGCTCAAGCTGACGGGGCTTGCCGACGCCGAGGCGGCCGTCCGCAAAATCTACGACACCTACAAGCCGACGGTGGCGGGCGCGACGATGGGCGTCCGTGGGTCGATGGCGTTCGACGGGGCGGACTTCGTCAAACTGCCGGCGTTCCCGGTCGAACACGTCGTCGACACGACCGGCTGCGGCGACCTCTTCCACACGGGCTTTGCGATCCGCTGGACGGAGACGCACGACTTGCGCGAATCCATGCGTTTCGGCAGCGCCGTCTCGGCCATCAAGTGCCGGGGTCTCTCCGGGCGTCCGCCGTCTTGTCCGACGCGCCCCGAAGTCGAGGCGTTTCTCGCCGCCCACGCTTGACGCCGATGGCCGTGCACGGCGGCGCGGCGTTCCTTTTCTTTCGTTTCTTTCATGGCGACGTTCGTTTCCGCCTTGATTGTGGTATACTATCCACGAAAGGAGCGGTAGTCCTCGTATGCCAGCACGTCAAATATCTTCAGAAAAGAAACCGCGGATTCTCATCGTCACGCCGGAGATCACCTATTTGCCCGAGGGTATGGGCAACCTTGCGGGAAAGATGAGTGCCAAAGCCGGCGGCATGGCCGATGTGTCCGCCTCGCTCGTCGGGGCGCTCTTCGATCTCGGTGCGGACGTACATGTGGCGTTGCCGCATTACCGGCGGATGTTCCACGAGGAAACGGGGCAACTCGTGGCCGAAGAGTTGCGCCGCTACAAGAGCCGCATGACGAGCGACCGCATCCATCTGGCTGAAGACCGTTGTTTCTACTACCGCGACCGCGTCTACTCCCAGAGTGGCGCGAATCCGAAGCTTGCCCTCGCGTTCGAGCGTGAAGTGATCAACCACGTCATTCCCGAAGTGCAGCCGGACTTGATTCATTGCAACGACTGGATGACGGGTCTCATTCCCGCCGCTGCGCGGCGCATGGGCATCCCCTGCCTCTTCACCGTCCACAACATCCACACGCAGAAGTTGACGATCGCCCAGGTGGAGGACGCGGGGATTGACGCGGCCGAGTTCTGGCAGAACCTTTATCTCTCGCGTCCGCCCTACAACTACTTCGAGAGCCGCGATACGAATCCGATCGACATGCAGGCCTCCGGCATCTTCGGCGCCCACTTCATCAACACGGTGTCTCCCACGTTCTTGAAGGAAATCGTCGATGGCTGGCACGACTTCATCCCCGATTCCATCCGCAACGAGATCCGTAACAAATACCACGCGGGCTGTGCTGTCGGTATCCTCAACGCGCCGGACGCGATGGACAACCCGCAGATCGACGACAAGATTCCCTTCCGTTACGGGCCGGACAACCATGCGGAGATGAAACGGAAGAACAAGCTCGCCCTCCAGCACGCGCTGGGGTTGGAAGAGAACCCCGACGTGCCGCTCTTCTTCTGGCCGTCGCGTCTCGATCCCGTGCAAAAGGGCCCCCAATTGCTGACGGACATCTGCTACCGTTTCCTCGACAAGTACTGGTCGCAGGGTGCGCAGATTGCCGTGATTGCCAGCGGCGCCTTCCAACAGCCGTTCTGGGACATTCGTTCGTTCCACAATATCGGCAACCGCCTCGCCGTCCGCGACTTCGACGGCCGCCTCTCGCAACTGGGTTTCGCGGCGAGCGACTTCATGCTCATGCCGTCGCTCTTCGAGCCGTGCGGTCTGCCGCAGATGCAGGCGCCGATCTACGGCTCGCTGGCCGTGGCGCACAACACGGGCGGTTTGCACGACACGGTTGAACCGCTCGACGTGGAGGCTCACACGGGCAACGGTTTTCGGTTTGACACGTACGACTCGAACGGTCTCTTCTGGGCGATGGATCAGGCGATGGCGTTCTGGGCGCGTCCGGCTGACGTTCGCGCCGCCGAAATCCGCCGCATTATGACGGAATCGCTTCGCCGCTTCAACCACGAGGAATGCGCTCGGCAGTACATCGAACTCTACGAGAAGATGTTGCACCGCCACCTCGTGAAGGACTTTTCCGGGAAGCCGGTGGACTGATCATGGACGGTGCGCGTCCCCATTTGCTCGACGATCCGTATCTCGCGCCGTTCGCGCCCGCCGTCCGCGCCCGTGCCGCCCGTGCGGATGCCCGTGCCGCGCAACTGGCCGGGCCGGGGCGGCGTTTGGCCGACTGGGCCGGCGCCCATGAGTACTACGGGCTTCACCGCGAGGCAGATGGTTGGGTCTTTCGCGAATGGGCGCCGAACGCCACGGGCATTTGTCTCGTCGGCGATTTCTCCAACTGGGAAGTTGTGCCCGAATACGAACTGACACGTCTTCCCGGCCGCGACGTGTGGGAAGGGCGGTTTCCACGGACGGCGTTCGAACACGGACAGCACTACCGTCTGGAGATGCGCTGGCCGGGCGGACGCGGGGAGCGTCTGCCCGCCTACGCGCGTCGCGTCGTGCAGGACGAAACGACGAAACTCTTTTCCGCGCAGGTTTGGACGCCGCGCCGTCCGTACGTGTGGAAACACCGTTCGCCGTCCTTGCGCGGACAGCCCCCGCTCATTTACGAGGCGCACGTGGGCATGGCGCAGGAGGAGGCCAAGGTCGGGACGTACGCCGAATTCCGCGAGAACATTCTCCCGCGCATCAAGAAAGCCGGCTACAACGTCGTTCAGCTCATGGCCATCATGGAGCATCCCTACTACGGGAGTTTCGGCTACCACGTGTCCAGTTTCTTCGCGGCGAGTTCGCGTTTCGGTACGCCCGAAGATTTGAAAGCGCTCGTCGACGCCGCGCATGGAATGGGCTTGCGCGTCATCATGGATCTCGTGCATTCCCATGCCGTCCAGAACGAACGCGACGGTCTGTCCCTTTTCGACGGTACGCCCTACCAATATTTTCACGATGGCCCGAAGGGGTGGCACACGGCGTGGAACTCCCGTTGTTTCGACTACGGGAAGACGGATGTGTTGCATTTTCTCCTCTCCAACTGCCGCTACTGGCTCGACGAATTCCATTTCGACGGCTACCGTTTCGACGGTGTGACGTCGATGCTCTACTGGAATCACGGCCTGGGCATCGACTTCGGGAACTACGCGGATTACTTCGGCGACGCGGTGGACGAGGACGCCTGGACGTATCTGCGTCTCGCGAACCAAGTCATCCACGCTGTACGGCCCGATGCGCTGACGATCGCCGAGGATGTGAGCGGGATGCCCGGTTGCGCCGCGCCGGCGGCGGATGGCGGCATGGGGTTCGATCGTCGCCTTGCGATGGGCGAGCCGGACTACTGGTTCAAACTTGCGAAGGATGTGCGGGACGAGGACTGGCCCGTCGGACATCTCTACTACAAGCTTACAGACCATCGGCCCGAAGAGTGCGTGATCGATTACGTGGAATCGCACGATCAGGCGCTCGTGGGCGGGAAGTCGTTTATCTTTGAACTCGTCGACGCCGAGATGTACACGGGCATGGATCGCGCACGTGGAAGTCTGCGCGTCCAACGTGGCGTGGCCCTTCACAAGATGGCGCGTCTTGCCACGCTGGGCGCCAGCCAGGGCGGCTACCTGAACTTCATGGGCAACGAGTTCGGTCATCCCGAATGGATTGATTTCCCGCGCGAGGGGAACAACTGGAGTTGCTGGTATGCGCGTCGTCAGTGGAGTCTGCGCGACAACGGCTATCTCTTCTACAAATGTCTGGGCGATTTCGACGCGGCGATGTTGCGGCTCTTCACGCGCACGGGGGCGCTGAAAGACGACCCCGTGCGACTGTGGGACAAGACCGATGATCAGGTGTTGGCGTTCCGGCGCGGTCCGCTCGTTTGCGTGTTCAACTTCTCGCCGTCGAGGAGCTATACGGACTACGGCATTCCCGTTGCGGCGGGGAGCTACCGGCACGTGCTCGACACGGACGAGCGTCGTTTTGGCGGTCAGGCTCGGATCAAAACGCGGCAGACGTGGTTCACGCAGCGTGGTGAAGATGAAGTTGATCGCATCCTGCTCTATCTGCCGGCGCGGACGGCGCTCGTCCTGTCCCAGAAATGAATGCAAATCACGCCTGAGAGGTCATAGCATATGAATCGGTTTTGGAAACACGCGGGGTCGCGGATTGTCTGTCCCGTTCTCGTCCTGTGCGCGAATGTCGTCTACGGCGGATTTCCCGAGGAGGCGCGGCTGACGTTCGCACAGGCGGCGGAAGAGGCGGGGGTTTTACGCGATGAACTGGCGCGGGCGTTGCCCGAACTGGAACGGGCGGGCGGCGGCGCGAAGACACGCGCGGTCTTGTCCGTGATGTCCGATTTCTATCCGTGGATTGTACAGGACGTTTCGCGCGGGTTTACGAACCGGGCCGTCCGGGAAGTCCGCGAACTTGTGCGGATTGGGCGCGACGAACGGGCGCGTCTGGCACGTGTCGCGGCGGGCGTGGAAACAGATCCGCCCGTGCCGCATTATGTCACAAGTCCCATCGAAATTCGCGGGGCGGACATGGTGGCCACGCGGAAATGGCCGGACGGACGGCGCGAACGCGGGAATGTGTTTCTGACGGGCTTTGGCCATTTCGGCATGATTCAGCGCGAGATGGAGAAGATGCCGCCGCTGGGCAACCACATCCTCCAAATGGAGATTGGTCCGAATGCGTTTCTGCCGACCGAACACACGGTTAACACGAATGCGATTGCGCCGTTTCGTGCGGCGGCGGCGCGTGGCGCGAAGGAGAACGTGCAGATCTGTCTGCTGTTGAGTCCGCACTACTTCCCCAAATGGGCCTTTCAGAAATGGCCGGACTTGAAAGGGTGCGGCGGCGGCTTCTTCAAGTACTGTGTTCACGATGCGCGGGCGCAAGGCGTGATTGAGAAGAGTCTGCGGACGGTCATCCCGCTCATCCGGGGTAATCCGGCGCTGCATTCGGTCTGTCTCTCGAATGAACCCGAACAAGGATTCTACGGGCCGAACTGCGCCCTACGTGCGCAATGGCCGGGATGGTTGCAGACGCGCTACGGTACGGTTGCGCACATGAACGCCGCGTGGGGGACGGCGTACGCGGCGTTTGCGGATGTGCCGATGCCGGCAAGCTGGCGCGAGGCGAAACCGTCCCATGAGACGTTGGCGTTCATCCGCTTCAGCCGGGAGGCTTTCGCGCGTTTTCACAAACGCATGGCCGATGTCGTACACGAGATCGCGCCGGAGATACCCGTACACGTGAAGATCATGATTTTCGCGGGCGTCCACGGTGGGGCCACGTACTTCTCGGTCGACCCCGAAGATTTCGGCGCGTTGAGCGACTACAACGGTAACGACTGCATTGACTATCCGACGCCGGAAGATGTACAGGGGTGGGCGCACAATTGGTGGCAGATGGAGTCGGGCTACGATTTTCAGCGCAGTGTTGCGGACAAGCCGATTTTCAACACGGAGAACCACATCATCGAAGATCGTCGGAAATCCTACGTTCCCGGTGACCATGTCTATACCGTGCTTTGGCAGAACGCCGTCCACGGGCAGACTGCGACAACCCTGTGGGCGTGGGAACGGGCGTATGACGCGGGGAAGAGCGACTTCAATGGTCTCTTTCTTGAACGGCCCGAGTGTCTGGCGGCGTGGGGACGCTGTGCGTTGGACTTGAATCGCCTGGCAGACGAACTTTCGCCGATTCGCAACCAGGCACCGACGATTCTGTTGCATTGGTCGTTGTCATCGCAAGCGTTGTCGGGCGTTCGCGGCGAGAATTTCCTCCGCGTCTACCGTGCGGCGAGTTTTCTAGGGCAGCCGCTGGGCGTAGCGACGGAGCGAATGTTGGCAACATACGGACGGACGGGCGTCCGGCAACGGCCGCTCGATTCCGTGCGTGTGTTGTTGCTGCCGGACTTCACGCATATTCCATCCGATGTCCAGGCCGGGATTGATCGTCTGGCGCGTGCGGGCGTGCACGTAGTGACGTGTACGGGTGACGAGAAACGTTTGGCGCGGCAGTTTTCCGACGCGGCCGCCACGTGGAAGCTGCCCGACTACCCGCGCGTCCATGCGCCAGACGGTTCGGGCGGGGTTTTTGGTGTGGAATCCCATGGTTGCCAGCGAGATGGCAAAGCGTACGTGACGTGCGTCAACCACATGAATCGTCTGCTCAAGATCCGTCTGGCGCGGCCGGGGCATGATTTGATTACGGGTGCCGCCGTGCCGGAGGTGTTCGACCTCAAACCGCTCACGCCGCTGTTCGTCGAATATCCGCTTCCCTGATTTTTCTACCCTCGTGGTTGACAAGAAAAAAAAATCGATATAATGCCGTTGTAGTTTCGTCGTGGTTTCTTGAATTCCTTTCATGGAAGGGTCACGTATGATGCGGAAATCTATACGGTATGGAAAACGATTTTGGGCGGCTCTGGTTATGGGGTCGCTTGGGTTTGTTGCAACTGGCGCGTACGGGGGCGAGTCTTTGCCGGCGGACGTATGGAATGGCAAGGAAATTCGATTTGCCGAACAGCATCGCGATCAGCTTTATCGTTTGGATGATCCGGTGTCTGCAACGGGCGTTCGCTTTTCCGTACCGGCAACCTTGCAGGGCGAGACGCTGACGTTGGAGGCACCGGCGCAGATTTCGGGAAGCGGTATTCTGCTTGCGCCGTTGGCTGGGACGAACGGCTTGTGCGTGGCGCGTTCGGGCGTCAGTTCCGTTTTTCCGCAGGTTGAACCGGCGTTGCTTTGGACGGATGTGTGGTTGACGGACGATATGGTCGTGACGGGTGAAATCTGCGGAAACATGATTGGGGGCAAACGGCTTTGTCCTGTGGAAATGTTTTTCTTCGAGAAATCAGGAGATACGGCTACAGCGCAGTTTCATTGCTACGACGATACGAACCCGGACGGTAGCGCCAAATACGTCAAGGCGTTCAAACTCCAGTTCGATCAAGTGGTGTCGAACGTCACGGTGAAAGTCCTGTGGGCGCGCTATGCAGACGCCGCGCTTTATGGGACGAATTTGGAAACGTCGTACATGGGCGAATACGGACGACCGTACACGACGAGTTTGGACGATTCCGCGAAAGCCATTGGCATCACGAATCTGCGTGTCGTGGATAATGTCGTCCTTGGTGGCGTATTCCCTGCGGGCGAGGTGTCGTTGGAAACGGGACGTGTCGCCATTCGTCCGCAACAGGCCGTTACGATTACGAACGCGATTGGAGGGCGGGTGAGTGAGCTTCGATTTGAAGGAACCGGTACGCAGACATCTCTGTGGACATATGCGGATTTCGTGGGGACGAACGAACAGAAGATTCTGGAAAACGTCTGCATCGATACGCTGACGTTTGTGTCGGCGCGAATGAGTGGCGGATGGCTCAACCACAAGGACGATCCCCGCGCGGATTTCTATGGATGCTTTGTGAAAAAGTCTCCAGGGACGAACATCGTCTACGTCCAGTACTTCGATTTGAAAAAGAACAGCACCACGGATAAGGATTACACCAAAATG
>CAYZYQ010000014.1:17695-35673 GCA_964482645.1 uncultured Lentisphaeraceae bacterium
TTGCCACGTGGAACGCGGGTGGTCGTGGACGGGACGGTTCTTTCGATTACGGGGGATGCCATGTTGCCGGCGGGACACGATTTGGTGCTGACGAACGGTGCGGAGGTCGCTGTCGATCTAAAGTCATTCAGCGCGTTTGCGGACGGGAGCAGCATCTCCAATCGGATTTCCCTTTTCAATGGTTCTTCCTATACGGTAGGGACGCCGTGGGCTTTTGGCAATCTGACGGAGATGACGCTTGACGCCAGTACGTTTGTGGCAACGTTCCAATCCCAGGAAAAGTGTAGTTGCCAGTACGTCGAACGGTTGACGTTGCGGAATGGATCGCGGACGAAAGGCTGGCCGATTCGCGTAGGGTGGTACACGGTTGAGAGTTACGTGCGTTCGCAAGGGACGGGGCCGAACGTCATTGAAAACGGAGTGATGGCTTCGCGCCGTATGGAAAATCGAATTCCGAACGAATACGTGTTCGACACGGAAACCGACCTTCATATCCTCGGACCGCTCATGGACACGCCGAGATTTGAAGGGATCAATTGGGTCAAGGCTGGCGCGGCGCGTTTGGTGTTGTTCGGCGCGGCAGGAAACACGGTCTGTCCGTTCAGCGTTCGCGCGGGAACGCTCGTACTTGCGACGAATGGCGTGTTCGAGGGTGGGACGAATGACGTCGATGTCACGCTCGCGGGCGGGATATTGGATGGCGGGGCGTTCACAAATCATTTGGGATCGCTGACGGTGACGGACGATTCCGTGTTGTACGCGGGCGAGGGCGTGATTTCGTTCGCCGATTCGTCCCAGCACGTTTGGACACCCGGCGCGGGGTTGTCCGTAACGGGCGCGGCGGCGCGTCTGCGGCGCGGCCATGTACGTTTCGCCAACCGTGAAGACGGTGGCGCGGGGCTTGTCATCGATCAGTTGAAAGCCATTCGCTACAACGGCGATCAATCCGTCCAACTCGACTCCGACGGTTGGCTCGTGTCCCGTCCGATTTCCACGTTGATTGTCATTCGTTGATTGTTTCATTGGAACACGCCTACCACCACGTGTGGGCGGTGGAAATTTTCGGACGGCGGAAATATCCGAAGAGAAGAAAGACCGCCGCCCATGCGCCGTACCAGAGAAGGCATTGCGTGAGCGACCAGGGTTTGACGTCGAACGTAGCGAGTGGCAGGGCGGCGACACGTGCGGAGACGGCGGTCATCGTCCATGTGAGCGCGGCGGCGGCGTTGTTGAGCAGGGCGGCGAGCGGAAGGCAGACGAAACTTGCGAGAATCCCGCCAATGCCGACCTTCACCATCCAGTCGGCGCACACGACAACAACAAGGTTCGCCAGAAGACCGCCGGGTGTGACGCGACCGAACGTCGCCGCCGTGATGGGGACGCCCGCCAGCCAGGCGGCGAACGAGACGCCGAAGCGGGAGAGAAAACCGTTGGCGGCACCGTATTCACTGAAGAACGTCTGTCGGCGGAGCGGATCTTCCTGATGGAAAAGAGGCTTGAACCGGCCGGCCCAGGCAAGCCACGCGACAATGCCGAACATGACGGCGAACGAGAGTGTACAGCCGAGGTCGAACACCCGTTCGGGGGCGAGACCGTAGACGATCAACGCCGTCCACGACCACGCCGCGAGCGAATTCGGGCGATGGCCGAACAACGGCGCGGCCATCCAGAAGGTGGCCATGAGCGCGGCGCGGACGGCACTGGGACGCGTGCCCGTGAGGACGGTGTAGGCCCAGACGAGCGGAATCACGAGAAGACTGCGGGATGTGGCGGAAGCGCCCAGGCGTTCAAGCAATGTTTGAAACAGGTAGGCCACGACCATGACGTGCAGACCGGAAATGGCGAAGACATGGACGGTTCCGGCGTCCGCGAACATCTGCCGCTTCTCTTTCGAGAGACCGGCGCGGCGGCCGAGAAGAATGGCCTGGTTGAGAGAGGCCAGTTCGCGGCTCCAGTCGAGTCCGGCGGACAGGCGCTTGGCAAATTCGTCGCCACAGGCCGTATAGAGGGCGACGGCGGAGAACGCGGGGGCGGTGGCGACGCGCTGGGCGAAGCGCGGTTCGCTCACCCAAAAACTGCGGGGGGCGAAACGGTTGCCATGGCGTTCCTTGCGTGAAATACGCCCCGTACAACGCCAGACTTCGCCGATGCGAGGGGCTGTTTCGCGGGCGTTCGTCCGCAAGACGACTTTCAGCGGCAACGGCCCGGCATGGGAGGTGAACACGGCGCGCCAGGTGCCGGTCTTCCGTTCGCGCCATGTCTCCACGTCGCTCTCCACTGGTAGGTCGAGCGTGGCTTGGCTTTCCTGCAGCTGGGTTCGGTGGAGGTCTGTGCGCAGGGCGAGGACGATGCCGGCCAGAACAAGCAGGAGCGGTTTTCCGATTCGCGCGGCGCATGGCCAACCGACGATGGCGAGGGCGACGAGTCCCGTGACGGACACGGCAACGGGCCAAAGTCGGGCGAAGGGAGACAGGGCGAAACCGAGCCGTTCGCCGAGGATGAGAAGCCCGGCTGCGAGGACGAGGTGGAGGACGGTCTTGTTCTTGACGGCCGGCACGGCATCATCCCCAGTAGGAACGGTCGAGTTCGCGGAGGGTGGAGGCCTCGAAGACGTGTTCGTCGCAGACGGTTTCCGAACCGGCCAAATCCGCAATCGTTCGTGCGACTTTGAGTACACGGTCGTAGGCACGGGCGGAGAGGTCAAGCGCGGAAATGAGCATTCGCAGACGTTTCTGCGCGGTGGCGTCCATGTGGCAGTGACGGGCGAGATCGCGCGTCCGCATATCGGCGTTGCAGAGAACGTCCGGAATTTCGGCAAAACGTTGGCGCTGGATGGCGCGGGCGGCGAGGATGCGCGTACGGATGGCGGCGGAAGGTTCGCCTGGCGGCGCGTCGATGAGTTCGTCCACGGAGACGGGTGGGAGGCTTAACTGGATGTCGATACGGTCGAGAAGCGGGCCGGAGATGCGGTTGCGGTAAGCGGTAATCTGACGGTGCGAACAACGGCATTCGTGCTTCGGGTCGTCCGAATATCCGCAGGGACAGGGGTTCATGGCCGCCACGAGCATGAAACGCGAAGGGAAATCACATGCGGCGGCGGCACGGGAGATGGAGACGTGTCCGTCCTCCAAGGGCTGGCGCATGACTTCCAGCACGGATCGTTTGAATTCGGGAAATTCGTCGAGAAAGAGGACGCCGCGATGGGCGAGGGAAACTTCGCCGGGGACGGGGTGCGTGCCGCCGCCGAGAAGACCGATGTCCGACACGGTGTGGTGCGGGGCGCGGAAGGGGCGGCGCGTGATGAGGGCTTCGCGGACTTTCAGTTCGCCCGCCACGGAGTGGACGCGCGTTACTTCAAGCGCCTCCTCCGGCGAGAGCGGCGGAAGGATGGAGGGAATGCGACGCGCGAGCATCGTCTTGCCGGATCCGGGCGAGCCGATCATCAACAGGTTGTGACCGCCCGCGACGGCGATTTCAATGGCGCGTTTCGCGGTGGCCTGGCCCTTCACATCCTGGAAGTCTTCGGTGAAATCCTGGCCGTTCGCCACGAGCGTGGCGAGATCCGAGTAGACGGGTGGAATTGATAACGTGTGCGCAAGGAAGTCGGCCGCTTCGCGCAACGTGCGGACGGGATAGACATCGATTCCCTCGACAATGGAGGCCTCCTGCGCGTTTTCGGCCGGTACGAGGACGGCCTTTTTTCCGATGCGGCGCATTTCAAGGACGATGGGGAGGATGGCGTGGACGCGCCGTACAACGCCGGAGAGCGCGAGTTCGCCCGCGAGCGCGTAGTCCGCCAAGTCATCGACGGGAATCTTCCCCGTGGCGGCCAGCAGGGCGATGGCGATCGGGAGGTCGAATACTGGGCCTTCCTTCCGGACGTCCGCCGGTGCGAGGTTGACCGTAATGTTCGCCTCGATTTTCTTGAAACGAGAATTCCAGATGGCTTGTGTGACGCGATCCTTGGCCTCCTTGACCGCTTGGTCCGGAAGGCCGACCAGTGCGAACTGCGGGGCGCCGTTCGACGAACAGACCTCGATTTCGACGGTCCGCGCATCGACGCCGCACACGGCGCCCGAATAACATTTTGCCAACATGAGACGATCCTTTCTGCTGAAGTGCGGGGCGAAATGGCCCGAATGTGTCGATGCGGACATTGTATCGAAAAGTATATGCGGAAATCAAAGAGTAAATTGTAGTTTTATTGTGTTCGGAATGTCTTGGAAATGAAATAAACGGGAAATATCCACGAAACAAAACTGTGACATGACCTCCACGTAAAAGTCATGAATTGTATTTTCTTGCTACAATCCGCTTGTTGAGGTGACAGCGTGGCACAGTTGCGGCCGTTTTGTCATGGTGGGAACCCATTGGCACGGCGTGTGCTTTTAACAAGGCAAACGTCCCGCTTTCGGGTCTGTGGCCACAAGGCTGGAGATTGGGAAGGTTGGACGGAAACAAGTAAGGAGAACAAAAGATGAATACGCAAAACTGCATGAATCCGTGGGGAATCTTGGATGAGCTGTTCGGTACGGACAGCCGTGTGTTCAAGAGTGCGCGGGCGCGCGCGGCGGGGCGTTTCCCGCCGGTGAACGTCTATCTGGACGACAATGCGATCATCATCGATCTTGAACTGCCGGGCAAGACGGCGAAAGACGTCGAGTTGACGCTGGAGCAGCAGGCGGTGGTGGTGGCCGACAAGCCGGACGTGGTGGTGGACAAGAACGGAGCGCCCGAAGCGCGGGAACCGGCGTGGCGGCGGCGGCTGGAACTGCCGTTCCGCGTGAACGCCGACAAGGCGGCCGCGAAGTTCACGAACGGTATCCTGCGGATCGAACTGCCGCGCGCGGAGGCGGCGGGTGCGCATCGAATTGCGATCGCGGACTAACGGAAGTGTCGAACGTTTGAATGAAAGGAGATTTGAAATGAACGAAGAGAAATATGTGGTGCCGACGGCGACGTTGAACGAACGCCCGGACGACTATGAACTGACGTTTGCGATTCCCGGTGTCGGGAAGGGCGACGCCGACCTCCACTGCGAGGGGCGTACGTTGACGCTCAAGACGCACGCGAAGTACCAGAATCCGGCGGGATTCAAGGAAGTCATCGCCGAGTTCGAACGGGCCAACTACGCGATCAGCGTGGACTTGCCGGAGATGGCCGATCTCACGTCCATCAAGGCCGCGCTTGAAAACGGCGTTCTGCGCGTGACCGTACAGAAACGCGCCGAGACGAAAGCGCGCAAAATCGAAATTGGTTAAGCGGGGCAAGGGGCGGGCGGCGGCAACGCGGAGTCCTCGTCTTCCTCGGGGGCTTTGAGGCAGTCCGCCCGTTCGATGCGCTTGCCCTTCTTGCTTTCAAGGCGCACGTGAAGATCGATCAGCTTCCGCGCGGAGTTGGCGATGGTATGCGCACGGGGGGCGTCGACGAAGACGCCCCTCGCTTTTTCGTACGTGCCTTGAAGTTGTTCCAGCGCCTTGCCGATTTCCTCGAACGTTTTCAGAAAGTCGTTTGTGCGCTTCAGAAGTTCGCGCGCGGTGTCGACGATCGCTTGCTGGTTGCGGGCTTCCTTCTCATGCTGCCAGGCGAGGTACACGAGGCGGAGGTAGGCGAGAAGCGTGAGCGGCGTGATGAGGACGACGTTGTTTTGCGCGGCGAATTGCCAGAGGGACGGTTCCGCCTGAAGCGCGGACATGAGCGGGGCTTCGTACGCCACGAACATGGCGGTGATGGGCAGGTAGTTCCGTTCTTTGTGTTCTTCTGAAAAAACTTTCGGGTACTTCTTCTTTGCCAGTTGGTCGATTTTCAGCCGTACGCTTGCGACGTGCGCGGCGAGTTTTTCCGATTTCGTTTTTTCGTCCTTCGCGTCCATGTACTCCATGTACGCGGTGAGGCTGACCTTGCTGTCGATGATGAGCCAGCGGTTTTCGGTGTCACAGACTTGCGCGTCGGGGCGGTCGCTGTCGGTTCCGGTCTGAAGGAAGAAGTTCACGTTTTCCTCCAAGCCGGCCTGCCGCAGTTTCTCCGCCAGGATGTCTTCGCCCTTGCGTCCCTGGTAGCGCGTATTCGACGAAAGGGCCTCGGCGACGTGGTTCAGACTGCCGGCGATTTTGCCGATGGCCTCGACGTGATCGTTCATGGATTTGCCGAGTGAAGCGTTTTCGTCCTGGGCTTTCTGCGTGATTTCCTGAAGACGGAACAACTGTTCACGCAGCGGCTTCACGACCTGTTCCATCTGCGTCTTGTTCAACGCCGTCAGGTCGCCTTGCTGTTCTTTCATCTTGGCGGCCGCGAGATTGCCGAAGTTCTCCCGAAGGGTCTTGATCGCTTCGGCGAACTTCTTTTCCGTTTCGGCCATGAGGCGTTCGGTGGCCACATCCTTGTCGCGAAGCGCCTTCTGGCAGTCCGCGTCCTTGCGCATGAGGGCGTCGCCACGTTCCGCCAAGATTTCGTCACACGCCTTCTGCCGCGCCGCAATCGCTTCGGCGCACGCGCGGTCTTTTTCGGCGAGCAGTCGGCGACAGGCGTCGTCCTTTTCGGTGAGCCGGGCAGCAAACGCCTCCTCTTTCGTGGCGGCGATGCATTTCTCCTGTTCGAGCGCGGCTGTCAGACGCTGGATTTCGGCGACGCTTTCATCCGGGCGTCCCTTGGCCTTGATCAGCAAAAACGCCAACGCCAGCGTGGCGAACAGAAGCACAAGTGCGAGTATGCCGAGAACGGCCATAACATCCCTTTCATCGTTTCAGTTTTTGGTGCGGAAGAGCGGCGTCGTGCCGCCCAGTATTCCAACGAAGCCAACGCTCGTCATTATACCATCTCCCTTTTTCGTTCTCCATCTCAAACCTCGGGCGGTATTGACATTCGGAGCGCTTGCGACGGTGAGGGTTGCTTGTAAGGGGGAGATCCCTGCTCTTCTTTTTCCTCGTCACATCGCAGTCGCCGGCGTCCCTTTTTGCTGACTCACAAGATATTACAATTGCCGGGTTTGAATGCTGAGCGTTGCGTTATGTGCGGAAAGATACTATACTAAGAGCCATGCGTATCGTCTTTATGGGTTCGTCCAAGGCATCGGCCACGTGTCTGCATGCCATTCTTCGGCTGCCGGGTCTCCAGGTGGTCGGCGTCGTCACGCAGCCAGATCGGCCGGCCGGCCGCGGGCGCGATCTTTCGCCCTGCCCCTGCCGTAAGTACGCCTTGGAGCGCAACATCACCACGTGCATCACGCCCGCCAACGTCAATACGCCCGAGGCGTTGGCGTGGATTCGCGCACGCAAGCCCGACGTCATCGTCGTCGTCGCGTTCGGCCAGTTCCTGAAACAGGAGCTTTTGTCCTTGCCGCCGTTCGGGTGCATCAACTGCCATTTCTCTCTGTTGCCCAAGTATCGCGGCGCCTCGCCCGTCACGGCCGCGCTGTTGGCGGGCGACGAGTTGACGGGCGTGTCGGTCATTCGCATGGGCCTCGGCATGGACGACGGTCCCGTTCTGATGTCGCGCGTCGAGCCGATCGATTCGAGTGACACGGGTGAATCGTTGATGGACAAGCTGGCGATCTGCGGCGGCGTGACGCTCGCGAAGACGCTCAAGTTGATGGCGGCGAGGAACCTGCCGCCCGAACATCCTCAAGAAGACGCGAAGGCCACGTTCGCGCACAAGATCAAGAAGACAGACGGGTTGATCGATTGGTCTCGCCGATCAAGCGAAATCGAACGTCTCCTTCGCGCCTATTCGCCCTGGCCGGGGTGCTACACGTTCCTGCCGTTGCGTCTGCGTCGTCGGAACGCAACGGGGCGCGTGGTCGTCACGGACGCCGAATTTCTCAAGACCGACCAGATCGACGCCGCATGGCGGAGCGAACTGCCGGGCACGATTTTGCAGACGAGTCCGCGCGGGCCGGTCGTCCGCACGGGCGACGGCGCGTTGCTGCTCGTGGCGCTCAAACCGGAAGGTGCGAAGGAAATGGACGGCGGTGCGTTTTTGCGTGGCCGTCCGCTGACGCCGCGCGTGGACATGTTTCTGCCGTCTTGACGCCGCGCACGGACGTCCGAACAGAAAGGATGCGCCATGATTGTCAAACTGTTGCTGGATCGCAAACGCGAAGGCGGGGAGTTGACGCGGGATGAGATTTTCGCGCTCGTCGCCGCCTACACGCGCGGAGACGTGCCCGACTACCAGATGGCGGCGTTTGCGATGGCGGTCTGCTGCCGAGGCATGACGGATGCCGAAACGCTGGCGTTGACGGAGGCGATGCGCGATTCGGGGACGTGTCTCGTCTGGCCGTCCGAACCCGCGCCGGACGCGCCGGCCGGTTATCCACCGACGGCGGACAAACATTCGACGGGCGGCGTGGGGGACAAGCTCTCGCTCATCGTCCAGCCGCTCGCGGCGGCGTGTGGCCTCGCCGTCCCGTCCCTGACGGGGCGCGGCCTCGGGCTGACGGGTGGGACGGCCGACAAGATGGAATCGATTCCCGGCTACGTGGCGGGGTTGTCGTTGGCGGACTACCGGGCTGTCGTCGCGGATTGTGGGTGTTCGCTGACCGTCCAGACGGCGGAGATCGCGCCGGCGGACAAGAAGCTCTACGCCTTGCGCGACGTGACGGGCACGGTGCCGTCGATTCCGCTCATCGTCGCGTCGATTCTTTCCAAGAAGCTGGCCGAGGGCGCGGGGACGCTCGTGTTCGACGTGAAATGCGGTGCCGGAGCGTTCATGCAGACGCGGGACGCGGCGCGTAATCTGGCGCGGGCGCTCGTGCGCGTGGCCAAAGGCGCCGGTCGCACGGCCTGTGCGCTTGTGACGGCGATGGACGAGCCGCTCGGCTACACGGTCGGCAATGCGCTGGAAGTCGAAGAGGCGTTGGCGGTTCTGCGGAATCCCGCGTCCGTGCCGGATGTGCGCGATTTGTCCGTGGAACTCGCGGCGCGGATGGTGGCGTTGGGGTTGGACGAACCGCTCGACGCCGCGCGTGCGCGTTGTCGAGAAAAACTGGCCGACGGCACGGCCGGTCGTCGGTTTGTGCAAATGGTCGAACGGCAAGGCGGCGATCTGGAGGCGTTCCGCGCCCGTCAGGCTGCGTTCGCCGGACGGACGGCTGTGGTTCGTGCCGGCGCGGCGGGGTTCGTCGCGTCGATCGACGCGCGCGCGGTGGCACAGGCCGCGTTCGAACTTGGCGCCGGCCGTGCCTGTGCGACCGACACGCTTGACCTTTCGGCGGGTGTGCGCCTCCTCGTCACGCACGGCGATCCGGTGGCGGCGGGGCAGCCCGTGGCGGAAATTCGCACGACGACGCATCCGGACAAGTTGTCCGCCGCGCAGAATCTGGTCGCGGCGGCCGTTGCGGTAGATGCCGTGCCGCCTGCCGCCAAACCGCTCGTTTTGGAGGAAATCGCATGAAACGTCCGAATCCGGCTTCGGTGAACGACGCGGTTGCGGCGAAACGCGAACGCGCCCGCAAAATCAAACAGGTGTGCCGCGAGTACGAGGCGAAGAAGGCCGCATTGGGGTTGAAGGCGCCCGTAATCCAGCGTGGGCCAGTCTTTTATCTCGTCGTCCTCGTGGTGTTGCTCCTGCTGGGCGGCGCGGTCATTCAGGCGGCCGGGAAAGGAGGCGGGCGGAAGATGCGGGATGCCAAGCTCGCCCACGCCGAACAGAGCGTGGCCGCGCTCGCGGAGGCGTTGGGGCGCTACAAGTTCCATTGTGGCGTCTATCCGACCGCGCAGGAGGGTTTGGAGGCGTTGGCGTTGAAGACGTCTCCGCACGCGGGTTGGATTGGCCCCTACATTCCGAAGATGCTGAAAGACCCGTGGAAGCACGCCTACGTCTATGAGCCGACGAACGAGCCGCCCGTCGTGTTGTCGATGGGGCCGGACGGTGTGCGCGGGACGGCGGACGACATCGTGCCGCCCGTCCCGCTGTTTCAGAAGCCGTTCAAGGACACGACGTGGACGAACGACTGGGCGCCGTTTCAGTTGCGCGGTTACATCGTCGTGCCGAGCCGCAAGGCAAAAGAGGAGATGGGGAAATGATTCCCGCGAACGCCGGCGACCATGAAATCTGGGAATACTTGAAATTGCAGGATGACCAGGCGTGGGCGCTCGTTTGGGAGAAGGTCGTGCTGGCGGAGGCGAAGAGTCTGCGCAGCGGCGCAATGGCCCGTCAATGGGGCGTCGCGCCCGAAGAGTTGATGAGCCTCCTCTACGTGGAGATGATCGGCGCACGGAAAATCGACCTCTACCGCGACGACGGCGGCAGCCTGTGGGGGTGGATGCGGACGTACGTGCGCGGCTACGTCCACCGCGCCAATCCCGCCGCGCGGCGCGAGGTGTCGCTCGAACACGCGGGGGATGACGGTACGGACGAGGGAGGCGGTCTTTCCTTCGAGGAAAAAGTTTCGAAGATGGTGTCAGATTCGCGGGGGCGGGATGCCTCTCCGTGCGAAGACCCTGCGGTGCGTCGGCGGGAAGACTGGGAACTCGTGCAGAAATGTTTCGGGGATCTCTGGAAGAAGAACCCGATGCGCGCCTACGTCCATCTGCTGAAACTCCGCATGAACCTGTCTTCCGCGCAAATCAAAAGTATGCTCGGCGTGACGTCGGAGGCGAACGTGGATCAGATGTTCTCCCGTGCGCTGAAGGACATGCGGGAATTGAAGAATGAACATGGCGAACGCACTTGAACACGCAGCGTCCGGGATGACGGCCGATGAAAAGGCGTTCATCGCGGCGTTCACGGCGAACTATTGTCGGCCTCACGCCGCCGTCGTGGCGGAACGTCTGGCGGCTTTCGTGGATGCCTGGCGGCGGCGATTGCTGGTTCAGGATGAAACTGATTTCCTGCTGGCCGCCGGGCCGGCCGCACCGTCGGCCACTGCGTCTGCCGATGTGCGGGCCCCCGATGAAACGGTCACGTTCACGTTTGCAAGCGACGACGCAAAGATGCCGTGGCAGGCTGTTCTGACCGTGCCGCCGGGCGCGACGGCCGAGACGATGCTGGCCATCGCGGTGACGCCGTTTGATACGGGCATCTTGCGTCTAGCAGGATGCCGTCTGCCCATCGTCGACGGCGCGGCGGAGATGCCGTTCGGGTTGTTCCTCGCGGGCATCAAGGACGTCGACGTGACGTTCACGCGGGCGGACGGCACGTCGACGGCGGGGCGGCTGCAGTTCTTTTGATTCAATGCCAGCCGCCCTGGCCTCGCCTTACAGCGAGGCGTGGCAGGTACGGCTGATCACGTCGTCCTGCTGTTCCTTCGTAAGGTTGATGAACTTCACGGCGTAGCCGGACACGCGGATCGTGAAGTTCGCGTATTCGGGCTTCTCCGGATGCGCCTGGCAGTCGAGCAGCTTCTCGACGCCGAACACGTTCACGTTCAGGTGGTGAGCGCCGCGGACGAAATAGCCGTCCAGCACGTTGACCAGATTGTTGATGCGTTCCTCTTCGGTGTTGCCGAGCGCGGACGGGTTGATCGTCTGCGTGTTCGAGATGCCGTCGAGCGCGTATTCGTAGGGGAGTTTCGCGACCGAGTTCAGCGAGGCGAGCAAGCCGTTCTTTTCCGCGCCGTAGGACGGGTTCGCACCCGGCGAGAGCGGGACGCCCGCGCGACGGCCGTCCGGCAGCGCCGCCGTGGCCTTGCCGTAGACGACGTTCGACGTAATCGTGAGGATCGACGTGGTGGGCACGGCGTCGCGGTAGGTGTGGTGGCGCGCGACCTTGGCCATGAACGTCTTAAGCAGCCACACGGCGATGTCGTCTGCGCGGTCGTCGTCGTTTCCGTAGCGCGGGAAATCGCCTTCGGCCTTGTAGTCGACGGCGAAGCCGTGCTCGTCGCGGATGATGTGGACTTTCGAGTACTTGATCGCGCTCAGTGAGTCGACCACGTGCGAGAAGCCCGCAATGCCCGTCGCGAACGTACGCTTGACGTGCGTGTCGATCAACGCCATTTCGGCCGCCTCGTAGTAGTACTTGTCGTGCATGTAGTGAATCAGGTTCAGGGCGTTCACGTACACGCCCGCGAGCCATTCCAGCGCCACGTCGTACTTGGCCATCACTTCGTCGTAGTCGAGGACGTCGGACGTGACGGGCCGCCACGGCGGCGCCACCTGAACGCGCGTCTTTGCATCCACGCCGCCGTTGATGGCGTAGAGCAGGGCCTTGGCGAGGTTCGCGCGGGCGCCAAAGAACTGCATTTCCTTGCCCGTCTGCGTGGCGGACACGCAGCAGCAGATCGCGTAGTCGTCGCCCCACACGGGACGCATCACGTCGTCGTTCTCGTACTGGATCGAGGACGTATCGATCGAAATCTTCGAGGCGTATTCGCGGAACGGGCGCGGCAGACGCTTCGAGTAGAGGACGGTTAGGTTCGGTTCCGGCGAGGGTCCCATCGTCTCCAGCGTGTGGAGCATCCGGAAGTCGTTCTTCGTGACCATCGACCGGCCGTCGATGCCGAGGCCGCCGACGGAGAGCGTCGCCCATACGGGGTCGCCGGAGAAGAGTTCGTTGTAGCTCGGAATGCGGGCGAAACGAACCATGCGAAGTTTCATCACGAGATGGTCGACAAGTTCCTGCGCACCCTTTTCGTCGAGCGTACCGTTCTTCATGTCACGTTCGATGTAGATGTCGAGGAACGTGGAGATACGGCCGATGGACATTGCGGCGCCGTTCTGCGTTTTGATCGCGGCCAAATAACCGAAGTACGTCCACTGGAACGCTTCCTGGGCCGTCTGGGCCGGCAACGAGATGTCGAAGCCGTAGGCCGCCGCCATCGTCTTCATCTTCTGAAGAGCCTTGATCTGCTCGGCGATTTCCTCGCGAAGGCGGATGACGTCTTCCGACATCGTGCCGTCGCCCGTGTGCTTCAAATCATGCTGCTTCGCCTTGAGCAGGGCATCGATGCCGTAGAGTGCAATCCGGCGGTAATCGCCGACGATGCGGCCACGGCCGTAGGTATCGGGCAGACCCGTGAGGATCTTGTTCTTGCGGCAGGCACGAATTTCCGGCGTGTAGACATCGAAAACGCCCTGGTTGTGCGTCTTGTGGTACTTTGTGAAAATCTTGTGGAGTTCGGCGGACGGCGTGTAGCCGTACGTTTCACAGGCCTCTTCCGCCATGCGGACGCCGCCGTAGGGCATGAACGCACGGCGCAAAGGCGATTCGGTCTGAAGACCGACGATTTTCTCCAGGTTCTTGTCCAAATAGCCGGGACCGTGCGAATCAATGTCGCTTACGACGTCGGTGTCCATGTCCAGAACGCCGCCCTTGTCGTGCTCCTTCTTCTGGAGGGCCTGCAACTCGCCCCACAGCGCGGCGGTGGCATCCGTCGCCGGCGCAAGGAAGGACGCGTCCCCGTCATAAGACGTGTAGTTGCGCTGAATGAAGTCGGAAACGTTGATTTCCGATTCCCAAAGTCCTCCCGTGAAACCTTTCCATGCGTCGTATTGCATTTTCTATCTTCCTGTTCTTTCGTTGTCGTTCATCCGCCCCGGACTCTCTACGCGGGGCGAAGAAATTGGCGCGTAGTATACACGATTTCGGGGAAGGGTTCAAGGCGGGGATTAGTTTCTACTAACAACTGTTATCACTTCAACTTCTTTACCCTACAACGGTCGTGAAATCGTGAGATATGAACATCGAAAATTATTTTTCGCTTGTCTATTCTGCCTTGACTATTGCCAAAGAATTCGACACCCCGTCCTTGATTGGGGTTTTATACGGGTGGAGATTTCTTCGTGATCGGCATCGCCCTTGTCGCCGTCTGGTGGAAATGCTATAATGGCCGCATTAAGTTTTTCCATAAACACGCGAATGCAAGGAGGTTCTCGATGCGGACGAAATTTGGCTTGTGGACGTGGGCGAGTGTGATGGCGTTGGCATCCGTCGCCGCCCATCCGCCGATCACGGGTGACGACGTGAAGCGTCCGTACGAACTGGTGTGGGCGAACCGCGTACAGGATCTCCACGCGCCGTTCGCGCCGTTGACGGATGCAGCGGGATGGACGGTCGAGACATCTCATGCGGTGGCGACGTTTACGCGGGCAACGGATCGGCTGCTCTTCGGCGACGGCGTGTGTCGGCTGACCTACCGCGCCACGGGCGCGAATCCCGTCGTGACGTTGCGTCCCCCGCAGCCGATTCCCGTGAACGGCCCGTTCGACACGGTGAGCTGCTGGGGTTACGGCAACAACCACAATGGTTATGCGCCCGATCCGTCCACGCCGTCCGTCACCGTGACGGCCCATTTCGCCGACGCGGACGGGCGGTCGTTCGCCGTCAAACTGCTCTACGTCAACTACAAGGAATGGTTTCAAGGGTGGGCGCGTCTGTCGCCCGACCAAATCGCCCGCACGGCGCGGGGCGCGACGTTCACGTCCCTCACGGTGACGGGCGGTACGAACGCCGAAGACCGGTCGATCGATCTCAATAGTCTCTGCGCGTTTACGGAGACGTTCAAGCCGTTGTCGTTCGCGCCGCGTGCGAAGCGTCCGAACCGCGTCTTTCCCGACGCGCCGCCCGGTAACAACGTCGGAACGGGTCTGTTGCCGTTTCCGAATACGCCGTTGGG
The DNA here is from genome assembly GCA_964482645.1 of uncultured Lentisphaeraceae bacterium. Taxonomy (GTDB): domain Bacteria; phylum Verrucomicrobiota; class Kiritimatiellia; order RFP12; family UBA1067; genus RUG572. The sequence goes on from CAYZYQ010000014.1 coordinate 32,250, forward strand.
CGTCGTGCCGAAGACACGTCCGGCGGCGGAACTTGAAATCGCCCTGCCACAGCGGGCATCGAACTGGGACGACCTCGCGTTCCGCTGGAAGGGCGGCGCCTGGCAGCGCGTGGCGACGGATGGCGGCCTGTGGTTCGCCGATTTGCCGACGGGTCCGGACAAGTCGCGGGGGGCGAGCCGGCGTCGCGTCGAGACGGGTACGGCGGTTGTGACGAACCGCGTCGCGCCGCTCGATGTGACGGTGACGGGGCGGCTCGAACCGTCTGGCGACGTCGTGCGCACACGTTTTCACGTGGAAGGCCGTTCGCTCGTTGTTGACGTGGCGACGGATGCGAAAGACATCTGCGAAGTCCGCTTCGGCGCATGGGCGAGTCCGCCGGCGGACGTGCAGTTCGTGCGTCTCCCCTACTACTCCTACGGCAACTGGGGGACGGCGGAGCGTCCGGGCGTCCTGGCGGCGGAACTGGGCGGCGGGCCGTTCTTTCATGCGGCGACGTTGGACTGGACGCAGTCGAACGCGAGCGAACCCGTGGGCGGGTCGATGCGCTGGGACGGGGCGTTGGCGGCCAACGGCGGCGTCCTCTACGGCGAAAAGACCGACGGTACGCGGAACGTCTGCCGTGAGCGATTCGTCTACAGTTTTTCTGACGCTTTCGCAGACGTGTTGCCGAACGTGCCGAATCCGCCGAGTCCGTGGCGGCACGTCACGGGCACGGGCGTGTGGCGCGCGCACGGCGCGGGGAATCGCGAACGCGACAAGACCTACTGGCGCGGCGTCCGCGCGCGCGGCCTCAAGCATATCATCGTCACGGATCACGAGACGTGTTGGCGCGACGGGGACGAGAGTTTCACGTTTCGGACGGACCCCGCGCCGAAGAAAGGCGGCGACAAGGGACTGTACGATTACGCGCGTGTGATGATCGACGAACTCGGATTCGTCTACGGGCCGTACAACAACTTCACCGACTTCGCGCCGGTCAACGCGAATTGGCATCCCGACCGCGTGGCGCGTCATCCCGACATGCGGATGCAGACGGCGTGGGTGCGCTGTTACGCGCCCAAGCCCGCCTACGCGGTGGAGGCGTGTGCCGCGTTCACGCCGATCAACCAGCGCAAGTTCGGCTTCAATACGGCGTACTGCGACGTCCACACGGCCGTGACGCCGTGGAGCCGGACGGACTACGACGCGCGTGTGCCGGGCGCGGGGACGTTCGCGGCGACGTTCTACGCCTACGGCGAAATCATGCTCATCCAGCGGACGAATTGGCGCGGGCCGGTCTATTCGGAGGGCGGCGTCCACTGGATGTACTGCGGACTGACGGACGGCAACTACGCGCAGGATCAGAGCTACAACATTTCCATCAATCCCTGGCTCGTCGACTTCGACCTCCGCCGTCTCCATCCACTTGCTTGCAATTTCGGCATGGGCGACGTCGGCATGTTCTATCCCGGCAAATCCGCGCCGACGAACGCAGACGTGAAAGTCGATCGTTTCCTCGCCGCGACGGTGGCATTCGGACACCCCGGCTATCTCGTGCCGTCGCCGAAGATGGAAGACCGCAGCTACTTCATGATTCAGGCGCTCGCGGCCCGCTACACGCAAGCCGATGCTGCCGAAATCCGTTACCTCGACGCAGACGGCACGGCGTACGAGACGTCGCGCGCGGTGTTGAATGGCGTCTTCCATCGGTCGCAGGTCGTGGTGACGTATGCAGACGGAACGTTCGTAGCGGCGAATGGTTCGATGACCGAGCCGATGAAGCTGGAATGTGGCATCGAACTTCCGCCAAACGGCTACTGCGGCTGGACGGTGGACGGCGGCGTGTTCGTTTACAGCGGCCTCGTGGACGGACATCGCGTCGACTATTCGGTTTCGCCGGAGTACGTGTACATGGATGGGCGCGGCGTCGCGACGAAGCTGCCGGGCGGTTCATGCACGGGCGCGGTCGTGCGTCTGCGCGAAAAGGACACGGGCGTGTGGCCCAGTCCGACTGTCGCCGACTTCGCGTCGCGCAGCCGTGCGCCGACGGGGACGTACGTATCCGCCGTATCGGCGGTTGAACAGCCAACCTTGCCGTCGTTGTTCTGCGTGGCGATGCAGCGGCGCGGCCGCCCGGTCGAGGCGGTCGACCGAGCGGCGGGTGCGTTTGCGGGCAAGGGGGGCTTGGCGAGCGGCGGCGTGTGGAAGAACGGCTTGACGATGCATCCGCCCTATCGCGACGGCGCGGGGCGCGTCTTCGCCCAGTACCGCTTGACCCTGCCGACGCGTCCGGTGACGTTCCGCGCGGTCGTGGGGAAGGGCGATGGTAGCGATCTGGGCGACGGCATTTTCTATTCCGTCGTCGTGGAGGATGCGGATGGGACGTCGAAGGACGTGGCGTCCGTTCATGTGGTGAAACACGCCTGGTTGCCGATCAAGGCGGACTTGTCGCCGTGGGCCGGTCGCCGAATCAAACTGTCATTGGTGGCGGACTGTGGCCCGTCCGACAACACGGCGGGCGATTGGGCCGCTTGGGCGGATTTGAAACTGGACTTCCTCAAGTAAACGACGTGGACGTCCGTCCCCTTCGGATACCATCTCTTGGAGCGGGGAGATTCTTACTCTTCTTTTTCTCCATCGCATCGTAGGTCCTGCCTTGTCTTTTTTTCCCCAGGCCGGACGCCTCGTTGACGCAGGGGGTGGGGAATGGTAGAATTGCGGATATGGCGAAGACACTCAAAATTCCCTACGGCATCAAGGACTTCAAGCGCATCCGCGAGGAGGGCTACTACTACGTCGACAAGACGGCCTTCATCCGTAAAATGGAGGAACGCGACAGCTTCGTCTTCTTCGTGCGCCCCCGGCGCATGGGCAAGTCCCTCTTCGTCGAGACGCTGCGCTGCTACTACGACGTCAACGAGAAGGCGAACTTTCGGAAATGGTTCGGCGGCCTCGACATCGGCGAGAATCCGACCGAGAACGCGAACAAGTATCAGGTGTTGTCGCTCGACTTCTCGCTGGTCGACAGAGGGGGCGGGATGACGCTTGAGACCCGTTTCGAGAGCTACCTCTCCACCCGCCTCGACGGCTTCCTCCTCGCGTACGGATCCGCATACGAGGACGGCCTGATCGACAAGCTCGCGGACCGGAACGCGGCGGCGAAGTTCAACGAGATCGCCATGCGGGCGCGGCTCGCCGGGCATGAAATTTATCTGATCATCGACGAGTACGACAACTTTACGAACGCGATGCTGCGCGACGAGGCGAATCTGGACTACCGCGCCGTCACGCACGGCGCCGGGTTCTACCGGAACTGGTTCAAGGCGTTCAAGGAGGCGTGCTCGCGGATCTTCATGACGGGCGTCTCACCCGTGACGATGGACGATCTGACGAGCGGCTTCAACATCGCCGCGAACCTCACGCAGGACGAGGCGTTCAACGCGA
>CAYZYQ010000015.1:0-2029 GCA_964482645.1 uncultured Lentisphaeraceae bacterium
CACCCTTGCGGACGAGCACGAACGCCTTGTTCGAGAACGGCGTATCGGATTCGCCGCCATTCGCCTTGCCCACGCCGACTTCCGTCGTCTCCGTGCCCTGGAAGGTACCGGAGGTCGGAAGCTGGTTGATCGCCGCGTTGCGCGTGACGAGCACGGGCAGGATGTCTTCCATTTCGTCCTGAAGCCCCTTCAACACAGACCAGGCGACGAACTTGCCGTTAAGCGACTTCGTGCCGGAGAAGGACGGAACGCCCGCACCGGACAACACGGCGATATCGACGCCGGCCACGTACGGCGACCACTTCTGGTCTCCATAGGTCTTGATGTCGAAGAGTTCTTCGAAGTACTTTGCGGAATCAGCGAAGTCCATGCCGGAGATATCCTCCGTATCGTCCGACTTATTCTCGGAAGACTTCGGCCAAACAGAGGTGAGACCGGCCGCCTCGCGCTCGGTGTTCGCCTGCGTAATGCCCACGAAAAGGTTGCGGCCCTTCATCGCCATGGCCGACGTATTCGCGCTCAGCATGGCCGAGGAGATGGCCGGGAACAGGGCGCCCATCAGAATGCCGAGGATGCCGATCACGACGAGCAGCTCGACGAGCGTAAAACCTTCAGATGCTTTCTTCATATCAAACCAACTCCTTCTTGGAAGTTCTCTGTTTTGTTTTAACGAATGACTTGCCTTTCGCGTCTCCCGGAATCCCACAAGGGACTTCCGATGATATTCTAAGGTTGCGGGTATTATCGCATTTCCACGCCTTGTATGCAAGAGGGAAATTTCAAGAGGTCGAATGCGTCCTTAGGCTTCGTCTGCCACATGGACTTGAGAGTCCTAGCGGCGGCTCATCTTCCACGCCTCGGCAAGCGTGTAGTACTTGACGAGCATGTTCGGCAAATAGTCGGCCGGCTGCTCGCCCTTCTTCATCCAGCCAAGGTACATGTTCATGACCTGGCTGAAATGCGCCTCGTGCCCAATCTCGTACGTCTGCGGCACGACCATCTCCCAGCCCTCGGCGTCGGTCTTGTACGTCACACCCGGATAGGTCTGGCAGAACGCGGCCACGGCCACCTTGAGCGCGGCTTCGAGCGCGGCCTTGTCCTGGCCCGGACGCGGGCGCACGTAGACGCGCGGCTTGTAGTTCTCGGCCGCGCCCTGGCGAATCACGATTTCGGCCTTCGTCCCGCGCATGAGCGAATAGTGCGTGTCGCCCGTCCCCTTCGGCGGCATGAAGTGCCACTCGACGGACACTTTCGCGTTCACGCCCTTGAGCTGGTAGGTGAACGCGCCGTTCGCCTGACACTGGAGCACGTTCTGCGCATCGACGTCTTTCTTCAAGAAGTCCGGCCACGCATCAAGCCCCGTCGACGTCTTGTAGTCGGCGGCCGTGATGGGCGTCGGCCACGTGCGGGCCTTGAGCATCTTCACGTCCGACGTCCGCAGAGTCTCTCCCGGAAACGCCTCCCACTGCACGAGGTCGACGAGATGCGTCGTCACGTCGACGATCGCCTCGCCCTGCTGATCCGTGTCGTAGTACCAGCCCGGACGCCGGAGGGGCTTGCCGTTGACGAGTTTACAGAAGTGGTGCACGGAGATCTTCGTAATGGCCGGATCGTCCGGCGTCCCCTTCTCCTGCTCGCCGTAGAGATCCTTCGCCGCGACGAGCGCCTTCTGGAGAATCGTCGTGATTTCATTGCGCTCGGTCATGATGTCGGCGAAGTACAGCCCCTTCGCGTCGGCCAGCCGCACGGCCTCGCAGACCTTGGCATAGGCGTCCGGCGTGATGACCATGGGCTTGTCGGACAGCACGTTGAAGCCGGCCTTGATCGCCTCCAGATAGTAGTCCGCCTTCTTGTCGTTCTTTCCGGCGAGCACGACGACGGTCGACGCCTTGTCATCGGACGCAAGCGCCTTCTGCAGATAGTCGTCGCCCGTATAGACGATTTCGTTCCAGACCGTCGGATCTTTCGCCCGCGTGTTGAACGCCTGGACGAGTTTCACGTGCGCCTCGACGTCCGGACCCTTCGGCGC
>CAYZYQ010000015.1:2129-35619 GCA_964482645.1 uncultured Lentisphaeraceae bacterium
CCCGTGGAGGCGTTGCCGACAAACCGCGCGTAGCGTTCCAGCCAGCCGCCCTTGATACGCGGCGTCCAGGGCGTAAACGCCGCGCGGCGCCGCGCAATTTCGTCCGCCGTCAGATCGGCGAAAATCGCGCGGTTCGGAATGTCGATCGTGATCGAATCGCCGTCCTTCAACAGACCGATCAGACCGCCCTCGGCGGCTTCCGGCGAAACGTGGCCCACGCAGGCGCCGTGCGTCGCGCCGCTGAAACGTCCGTCCGTGATCAACGCGACGCTCTCGCCCAGCCCCGCACCGATGATGTAGCTCGTCGGCGCCAGCATCTCCTGCATTCCAGGGCCGCCCTTCGGGCCTTCGTAGCGGATGACGACGACATGGCCGGCCTTCACCTTCCCACCGAGAATGCCCGCGCAGGCCTCCTCCTGGGAATCGAAGCAAATGGCCGTGCCGGTGAACGTCATCATGTTCGGCGCGACGCCGCCCTTCTTGACGACCGCACCGCGCTCGGCGAGATTGCCCCACAGCACGGCGAGGCCGCCGTCCTTCGAGTAGGGGGCTTCAAGCGTGCGAATCACGTCGTCGTCGCGAATCTCCGCCGCCGCAATCTGTTCCCCGAGCGTCTTGCCGGAAACGGTCGGCGTGGCGAGGTTGAGCAGGTTTTGCGGAAGGCGTTTGAGAATCGCCATGATCCCGCCCGCGCGGTCGAGGTCGGAAACGTGGTAGTGTCCGCTCGGCGCGAGCTTGCAGACGTACGGCGTTCGGGCGGAAATCTCGTTCATTCGCTCCAGCGAGTAGTCGACGTCCGCTTCGCGCGCGATGGCAAGCGTGTGGAGGACGGTGTTCGTGCTGCCGCCCATCGCCATGTCGAGCGTGAGCGCGTTGTCGAGGGATTCCCGCGTCACGAGATCGCGCGGCAGCGGGCCGCCGCACAAGGCCATTTCCACGGCGCGGAACGCGGCCGCGCGCCAGAGGTCTTTACGGCGCGGATCGGTGGCGAGCACCGTACCGTTGCCGGGCAGGGCGAGGCCGAGCGCCTCGTAGAGGCAGTTCATCGAATTGGCCGTGAACATTCCGCTGCACGAACCGCAGCCGGGGCAGGACGTCTCCTCCACCTGTTCCAGCTGTTCCGGCGTGATCTTGCCCACGTTCTCGGCGCCGACGGCCTCGAAGACGGAGTTGAGGTCGGAATCACCGCCGGAGACGGGGTTGCGCCCCGGCGCCATCGGGCCGCCGGAGGCGAAAATCGTCGGTACGTTGACGCGCAGGGCGCCCAGCAACATGCCGGGGACGATCTTGTCGCAGTTCGGGATGCAGATCAGCGCGTCGAAGCAGTGCGCCCGCGCCACGGTCTCCACGCTGTCGGCAATCAACTCGCGGCTCGGCAGCGAATACTTCATCCCGGGATGTGCCATCGCGATGCCGTCGCACACGGCGATCGTGTTGAACTCCATCGGGACGCCGCCCGCCTCGATCACGCACTGCTTGACCCATTCGCCGACCTTGTTCAGATGGCAGTGGCCGGGAACGAACGATTCGTAGCTGTTGCAGATGCCGATGAACGGCTTTTTCATGTCCGCGCGCGTCATGCCCGTCGCGAACAGCAGACTCCTGTGCGGTGCGCGTTCCTTGCCCGCCTTCACCTGATCGGAAACCATCTTCTTCATGCTTCTTCAGTCCTTCTTCTTGTACACTCGTATCTCAAATCAATTTGTTCGATCAGTCGAACGTGAACGCCTGGCCGGGGACGGGCGCAATCGCATTCGGACAACCGTGCGCCGTCAGCAACGCTTTCATCGCGTCCACTTTCTCCGGCTCGCCATGGACGGCGAAGCCGTAGCGGACATTTTTCTTCACACTGTCGAACCAATCCATCAACCCATTTCGATCCGCATGGGCGGACAGTGCGTTGATCGTCTGGACACGGCAGCGCAGAGGGTATTCCTCGCCGAAGATCCGAATCGGATCGCGATATTCGACGAGCCGCCGCCCCAACGTGTTCTCGGCCTGGAAGCCGACGATGAGGATGATGTTGCGCGGATCGGTGACGGCGTTCTTCACGTGGTGGACGATTCGTCCACCCTCGCACATACCGCTCGCGGCAATGATAATCATCGGCCCACGAAGATCGTTGAGCGCCATCGACTGCTGCGGCGTCTCGACAAACTGGAGACCGGGGAACGTGAGCGGGTTCACGCCCTGGTCGAGCAATTCTCGCGCCGCGTCGTTGTAGACCTCCCGGTGCTTCTCGTAGATCTTCGTGGCCTTCTGTGAAAGCGGCGAATCCATGAACACGGGCACGGGCCTGATACGCCCCGCCGCCAGCAGACGATTCAAGTAGTAGAGGATCTGCTGCGTACGCCCGACGGAGAACGCGGGAATGATGAGCTTGGATTTCTGCTGGACGATGTCGTCGATATAGCTCTTGAGCCGCCCTTCCACGTCGTCCGCCGACGGATGAACGCGATCCGCGTACGTCGATTCGATGATCACGATGTCCGCGCCCTGCGGCCGCTCGAAGTGGCGCAAAATCGGCTGGTTGGGCTGGCCGAGATCGCCCGAGAAGAGCAGCCGATGGGAACGCCCCGTCTGGCTTTTCACGTCGAGAACGACCTGCGCACTGCCAAGAATATGGCCGCCGTTGTAGAGTTCGAGCGACACGCCGGGAAAGAGTTCCGTTGGCGTCTGCATCGGCACGGCCGTCATGAGCGGCATCAGGCGATCGATGTCCTCCGCCGTGTACAACGGCTCGAAAAGGTTCTTGCCCTGCGCCCGGCGCTTCTTGTTCACGTATTCGAGGTCGCGCATCTGCAGGAAACAGGAATCGCGCAACAGGACATTGCAAAGTTCAATCGTGCATTCACGGGCATAGACACGGCCGCGAAACCCGTGGCGTACGAGCTGCGGCAGGTTGCCGGAATGATCAATGTGGGCGTGGGAGAGAATCACCGCGTCCAACGTAGCCGGATCGACCGGCATGTTGCGATTCTTTTCAAACGCTTCCTTGCGGTGGCCCTGATAGAGGCCGCAATCCAACAGGATGCGTTTGCCGTTGGCCTCCACGAGATGCATGGAGCCCGTCGTCGTCTGTGCAGCACCAAGGAATGTGATTTTCATGCACTCAGTATAGCACAAATCCAGCACCGTGAAACGAAGGAAAACTGACGCCAATAGGAACGGCGGAACAAAATCATCTTGACGTGACTCAGGGTCGTCGTAAGAGATCTGGACAATGTGGTATAATCCTGTTGTTTCATTTCACTTGAAAAAGAAGGAGTTTCCATGGCAGTTTCAAGACGGGCGTTCATGGGTGCGACGGCGGCGTTCTGCGCCACCCAGTGCATGGCACAACCGCCGCCAGCGCAGGATGGGTTCTCGCTCACGGTCTGCAAATACGGCGAGGCCATCATCACGGAGAGCATGGTGTTTCACGGCGGGGACAAAAACAAACTCGTCCCCATCTCCCTCCTGTTTCATCTCATCCGTCTGCCGGGCCGCATCATTCTGGCGGACGCCGGTTGCGATTCGTTCAGCATCTTCGGTCGCGCCGCCACAAAGTTCGTCAAACCCGCCGACCTGCTCCACCGACGCGGCATCCGTCCGGAGGACGTTACGGACATCCTCATCTCGCACCACCACTCGGATCACATGGAAAGCGTAACGTCCTTCCCCCAGGCTCGTATCGTCCTCCATCGCGCCGAGGCACGGCTCGGCGCGGGCTACCTCAAAAACCATCGCGGCGAAATCGTCCGTTTCGACGAGACGATCTCGCTCTTCGACGGCCGGCTGTCCATGCGGCGCGTCGGCGGCCACACACCCGGTTCAAGCCTCGTCCTCATCCCGCGCGGCTCGAAAACGGTCGTTATCGCGGGCGACGCCTGCTACCTCAGCGCTTGCCTGACCCAACGGCGGCCGACGGGCGCGACGGGCAACCTCGCGGAAAGCCAGGCGTTCGTCAACACCTACGCCGCGCCTAACTACATCGTCCGTCTCTGCCACGATCCGGACGTTCTGCCAGGCGCGAACGGCTTTTTGGATTTGTCCGTCTGACCGTTCGCGCCCCGCCGCTCCCGGCTACTCGTGCGTCACGACGACGGGGCCGAGGAGGCCGGACGCCTCCGGCGGCGTCCCGACCTTCGGCGCCCCGATCGTCCACGTCTTGCGTTGGGCTTCCGGCTGCGCGGCGTCGAACGCCAGACGATTGAACCACGTGTTCGACACGTCCACGCGGATTTCGTTCACGCCGTCCTGCAACGTCACGTCGCATCGGTAGGGCGGCGCCCAAAGCGTCCGCACCTTGCGCCCGTTCACGAACACGTCCGCCACCACTTCCACGCGGCCAAGGTCGAGCACGGCTCTGCCGGCCTTCGCCGTGACGCGCGTCGTGTAGGACGCCGTGCCGGAGAAGTGACGCGCCTCGTCCGAAAGCGGCAGTTCCGTCCAGCTCGTCAGTGCATCGAGCTTGAGCGACGCGGGCGCGCCCCAGCCCGACGGGAACGACACCGTCCAGTCGCGCAACGCCGTCGTCCCGCCCGCTGCGTCGTTGGCGGATGCGGCTGCGCAGACGTTTTCATCCGCCGCGCCGAAGACGACAAAGACCGATTCGCCACAGGCCAGGTCGAAATCGATTTCCGTCCGCCCGTCCGCAACTCGCGCCGCCGTCCGCCGCGCCGTTCCCGTCACGGGATCCCAGAGCGTCACCGCACCCGTGCAGCGGAAACGCGCCGACCCCTTGTAGCCCTGCGGGCCGTTCGCGCAGACGAAATACCAGTCCCTCCCCTTCTCCGGTGACGTCCGGCGAATCCATTCGAGCGGCGGTTCAAGCGGCGCGGGCGACGATGTCCTCGCGTTCGGCGTGAACGTGACATCGGGCGTCAGCCCCGCCACGGCGGCAGCGGGCGAACCGCGCACGATCCGCGCACCGGCCGCCGCGAGTTCCCGCAACCTGGCTTCGCTTTTCGGCGCGACGTACGTTCCTTCGGGAATCCACAGCACCGCGTAGGAAACGCCGTCGGGCAGCATGAGGCGACCGTTCTTCGCCGACACGCGCGTGAGCAGCGCGTCGGGATTGCAGTAGTCGTAGTGGAAGCCGTCGGGCAGTGGCGAGATCTCGCTCGGCTTGTGTCCGACTTCGTCGCCCAAAAACCACAGCACGTCGCTCGCCGGCAATCCCGCCTCCAGCATCACCTCGCAACGGGCGAAGTAGTCCGTAAAATCCTTCATCGCGCCCCACCAGGTCTGACCGCGCAGAAACGGCGTGCCGATCGTGTGACCGAAACTCGAACCCGGCGGCAGGAAGTCCGTGCGCGGATTGTGCGTGTAGGTGTGGAAGACGAGATGCGTGACGCCGCGCGCGAGCGCGTGGTTGCCCGTCCGCTTCAGATCCTTGGGCGCTTCATTCCACTTGAGCCTCATGCACGTGAACGCCTCGGCGGCACAACGCCCCTTGCCGTAGATGTGCGTCGCGCTCGCGCAGGGATAGACGGGCTTGAAATCGTCCTGCCCGACACTGCCGTCCGCGCGTGGATGCCAGAACTCGCACATCGGCGTGTCGCACCACTTCCAGAAGCGCATCAAGTCGCCGGGAATCACGTCGCCAAACGCCGTCTCGTACTGAGCCGTCATACCGAGTTTCTTCGCAATGGTGTTCATGCGGGCGTAGTAGTTCGTCTCGATGAGATCGCCCAGCGTCCGCCGCCAGTCGAGAAGAAAACGCTCCGTCGTCGCGGGGTCGTCCAGCACCCAGCCGAACACGGCGGGCAGTTTCTTGCGGAAGTCGTAGCCGTTGGCGGCGCGAAAATCGGCCTCCAGCGTCGCCGTCCACGTCTGGCGCAGACACTCCCAACTGTCGACCACGAACCCCTTGAGCTTGCCGCCGGCCAGCGGGCCGTTCGCGAGGCGCCCGATGTAGGCGGCGAAGTGGGCGTCGACGGCGGCCGCGTCCATCTTGTTGCATTCCCAGCCCGTGGCCTCCTTCGGCGCGGGGCCGTTGCGCGTCCCGTTGTTCACATGGCCGATGCGCAGAACCGTCCATTTGCCGGCGGGCGGCGTCCAGCGGAGACGTCCGTCCACGTACTTGTCCGTCAGGTCGAGCACGGCGTCCGCCTTCACCCAGCCGGCGGGATTCTGGCGGAGGGACGGACGCTTCACGAGGCCGCGCAGCACCCACCCGGCGAGACCTTCCCAGTTGTTCAGACGCGCCCCCGTGCCGAACTTCACCTGCCACACGTTCATGGGATGCTTGTGTTCGAAGACGAACTCCCATTCACGAGCCGTCGCCTCATCGCAGGCGAACGTGATCGGCACGGCGTCCTGCCAGACGCCCTGGGGCACTTCCTGGTCAAGGACGGTCGTCCGCTTCGCGCCGTCAATCGCGACGAGCCGCACACGGGCTTCGGGACGATAGGAGTAGTCGTGGTTCATGACGCGCGGGGACGGCAGTTCCAGCGTCCGCAGGGTCAACGGCCGGTCGGACACGAAACGGCGAACCAGCACACCGTCCTTGTCCGTTTCGGACACGGGCTTCGGCGTCCATGCCACGCCGTCGTCGCCGGCGGGCGTGGGAAAGGCCAGCACGAACAAGTCGCGGTAGTCGCGGTCGGCGTCAGACGGCTTCCGCCCCTCCGGCTCGAAGCGGGGAATCGGCAGGACGAAGCCGTCGGCCGCCGGCCCGTCCACGTCCAGGCGCGAATAGGACAGATAGCGCATACACTGGTCTTGTGAAACCCACGGCCCGCCGCTCATCGACCAGCCGGGGCAGTTCTGCATCTTGAAGACAAGCCCGCGCTTCGCGCACCCGTCGGCGGCATAGCGGATGAGGTCGTCCCAGTCCGCGCTCAAGCAGGGAATCTGCGGCGAAACGCCCGGCCACGGGCCGCCGAACTGACCGTGGAAAAGCTGAATGCCGCCAATGCCCGCCGCCTTCACGGCATCGAGATCCGCGTCCAGCCCCGCCTTGGCGACATTGCCGCCGATCAGGTGAAACCACGTCTCGGGACGACGTTCGTCCGACGGCGTCTGGAACGCGGCGAAATCAAGCGCGGCCGCCACGCCCGACACCGCACACAACAAAAAGGAAAATACCGTTTTTTTCATGTTGTTCAATCCTCTCATTCCACTCATTTCGCACAGAGGCGTTCAAGGGCACGGGCAAGTTTCAGACGGTGCGCCTCCAGTGCCGCCGGATCGGTGGCAAACTCGGTCAGCGACGCGGACACGCCCGACGGCACGGCGAGCAGAGCCGCATAGGCCGCGCGTTCGGCGGACGTCAAATCCTTCGCCGCCGCAAGTGCGCGTTTCAGCATCGCGAAATACTCGTAGTCCTCAATGCCATCACGCAGAAGTTCCAGACGGTACGAATCGACCGGCCCGGCAAGCACGGGCGCGGCGGGACGCCCCGACGCGGCGGCTTCCGGCGGATAGAGGAGACGGCCGTCGCCATTACCCCACGGACGTTTCGCGCCCGACGGCAATCCCGCCCCCTCCACCCAGCTCATCGCGTCCGCGTAGGGGTTCTGCAACGCTTCGGGATAGGCCGTCGCGCTCGTCCAGAAAACCGTCTCCCAGATGAGAACGCCCGCCACATCCGCGCCCCACGTCTGCCAAAGCCACAGACGCATCTCGATGCCCGGATGGTCGATGAACTCCGTCACGTAGGGCGCTTTCGGCCCGCAGCAGACGTACCACCAGAACGCATCGCCCCGCTGCCGCGCCGCCTGTTCGCCCGCAACGTGGAGGTTCGGCGTCAGCGGCACCCAGAGGTTCGGCCCGCCGGCCAGTTCCTCAACAGCCTCCTCCGTGAGCATCCGACGCAACCCCGGCGCGTGTTTTTTGAGCGTCTTGAAACCGTTCATGACGAATGCGTAGTCTTTCGGTTCGGGTTCGTCGAACCAGTAGACGTACGCCTTGTCCAGCCACCCTTTTTCACGAAGGTGGCTTTCAATGCCGCGCAGGTACTTGCCCATCAGAATGTCGTAAGCGGGATCGGTGGCGGGCACGCCCAGCAACGACGGCTCGCGCCGCGATTCGTACGTGCCGCCGCCCAACCCCTCGATGGGAAGGCAGATCGTGTTGAAGTGGTAGGTGGAAAACGCCTTTTCAACGGCGGCATCCCATGCCGTCCAGTCGAAGACCGGCTCGGCCGCCTGTGGATCGCCCCCCTTCTGCCATCCCTTCCATGTCACCGTCCAATGCGCGAACGGCGCCGGATTGTACGGCGAGATGTGGTGCGCGGACAACGCCGCCAGATACTTGTCGACAACCGCCCGCCGCTGGACGTCGTTCGTGAGGCCATGGTAACGCAACGCGCGGCCGGTCGAAAAACCAAACGCCGTCTCGCACGTCATGCGATCGGGCAACGTAAAACCGAACACCTCCACTTCAAACGGCACGGACTGCGTCTGCGTCGCGCCCGCCGCCGTTTTCGTCGTCACGACGAGCGATCCCGCGTAGACGCCCGGCATCGTGCCCTTCGGCGGTTTAACACGAATCCAGAACGGCTGGTTCGCGCCCGCGTCCACGGGACAGACACTCGTCTGCGGCGGCAACGGATCCGGCCAAAGACCGCGACAACCCGCCGCATCCGTCGGCTGGCGGACGGGCACGTAGCCGACGCGCAACACCTCGACTGCCGACGCGGAAAGGACGGCCGTGCCGCACGTCAAATCGGACGCAACGGACACACGCGCGTCGGCCAACGCGGCGCGGGGCGTGACGACGATCTGGACGGCCTCGGCCTCGTTTGCGGCCGTCGCCACACGCACGGCGGATGCCGTCGCCGTCGGCAAACGCCGAAAACGCGGAATCTTCCAACCGCTCGACGCCCGCCAGAGCGCGACGGGCACCTCCGCCGCCGTCAGCCGTTCACCGTAGTCGTCGCGGAAATACTCGCAAGCCTTGACCTCCGCCACGACGCGCCCCGTCGTCTCCGACACGAACTGTGCCGCGCCACACCCGTTGACGGGTTCGCCCGCGAACGTCGCCTCGAACGAACAGGCGTAGATTTGAAGCGAACATTCCGCTTGCCCGACAACGCGCACAAACAAACGGTCGGCCGGCAAGAGATCGGCGGGGACGGTGGCCTCGACGGTCGAAACCTTGTCAATCGTCGCCACGCGCCGCCAGGACGTGCCGTCCCGCGAAACTTCCAACGCGGCCGCGCCCGCCGCGTGCCAACCGCACTGGGCGGTGAGCGTGGCGGCCGTCCACGTGCGCTTCGGCAACGCATACGTGTAGACGATTTCCGCGCGTGCGGACACCCACCACCGATCCGTATTGAACCCCGCCGTCGCCGAGAGCAACGGCCGTGCGTGGTTGCGAGCCGGGCCACCGAACGACGTCCCGAACGCATAGCGATTCCCTGCGAGTTCCTCGCCCGGTCCCAACTCAAAACCGGCGACACGCGCATAGATGGGCCGGACGGGTTCGACGGATACGTCGTCGAACAGAATTTCGCCGCTCCCGTGCCACTGTCCCAAGTGGAACGATTCGGCGTAGGGCGCGGGTCGTGTGGCGGAACGAAAAACGAATGAGCGTGTTGTCCATGTCGACGCATCGAACGGGAGATCCACGTTTGCGCAACCGGGGCCGGAAACAAGACACCCCGTCCCACGCCCCTTCGTCTTGAAGGAGAACGCATAGAGACGATTCGGATCGAGCATCACGCCGTCGGACAACCAGCGGCTCGCGCCCGCACCATCGCCCGTGACGCGAAGCGCCGCGCCGGACACGCCGCCCGTCGCGCACCATGTTCCCGACGAACCGTTCTCGGCCGACAATTTCCAGCCCACGGGTTTTCCATCCGTCGCCTGTTCAAACCCCGCATTGGGGATTTGCGGTGCGGCGGCGCCACCGAGCGCAGCCAGCGAGACGAACGCACATGTAAAACAGATTTTCTTCATGTCGACCTCCTTGTGTCAAAGTTCCCAATCAACGTCCGGGCGTGTTCGGCGGCCGCAACGAGACCGTCGACGACCGGACAACCTGAAACGCACAAACGTTCGCGCGTCTGGTGTCCGCATGACACGAGAATGCAACGGCCACCGAGTGCCACCGCCACCTCCGCGTCATGCAATGTATCACCAATGAAAATCCGCGTGGACGTGGTATCGGACGCGAAAACCTGCCGCGCACGATCCAGCTTTGAAGCTCCGTCGAGATTGTCCGTCCCGGCCACAAAATCGAAAAATCCGTCCAGCCCCGCCGCCGCGACCTCGCGCCGCAACCAGTCCTCGCGATGGGCGGAAAGAATGCCCTGACGGAAACCGGCGGCGCGACCATACGTCAATGCCGCCTGTGCGCCCGCGCGAATCTTCTGTGTACCGGCTTCCTGGAAGAATCGATGGAAATCAATGCAAATCTGATCCCAGTCCCATTTCGCCAGATCCACACCGAGTTCGGCGTAGAACGGCCGCACGGGAAAACCGAAATGCGCACGATAATAGGCGCGTGTCGTCGGCGCACAGTCCCGCGCCACGAGCATTCGGTTCAGCGCCGCCACGGCCGCGTCCAAATCGTCCAGCAGCGTCCCGTTCCAGTCCCAGACAAGCCAGGGACGTGTTGTCGAATCGGCCATCCGTCACATCCCCCCGACCGTCGACGGATCGATCAGGCGCATTTCATCCGGCCGCAACGTCAACGCCAGACGGCGACCGTCGCGCAGGTAGAGCGTGACCGGCTGTTCGTCGCCCGTGGCGTTCACCACGAAAATGCGTTCGCGTCCATCCGCCGATTGATAGGCGTTGCAGAAGACGTTCGGACGACGCCCTTCCTGGCGGTGGCCTCCGTAGAGAGTCATCGCGTACGGCTGACTGCCGCAGACGATTCGCGGCGGCTTGACCTGCCGGCCAAACGCGAGCCAGTCGCGTCCTGCGCCGTGGTAGAGGTCCACCCACGTCTTCATGAACGCATCGTACGCGCCGCGTCCCGACAGACAGACCTCCCGCGCCGTGCCGTCCGCGCCGACTTCCTCAAGTTTCATCTCGTCCACCCACGCCGTCGCGTCGCCGCCCAAATGCATCATGATCCGCAGCTGATCCGCGCCCGGGGCGATCGAAAACGTCGTCGACACGCGCTTCCACCCTTCTTCGGGTTTGGGGAACGCAAGTTGGCCGCCGTGTCCGCCCGCGCCGCCGAGGAAGCAGAAGTTCACGCCGTTCGCCTGGGAGGAATGATCCGTCTTGAGCCAGGCCGACAGACGGAACGTGCGCCCCTTCCCCAAAAACGCCGCGTCCGACACCGGCACGTTCTGCGAAACCTGCACGGCGTTTTCGCCCGTCTTCACCTCCAGACGAATCGCCGCCGAACCCGCGTGGCGCACGGCGCGATCCACGTACATCCGCCCGTTCCACGCCTCGCCGTTGTAGCCGTTCAGACGCTCCCATCCCACGAATCCGGCGTCGCCGGCGGACACACGCTCGAAGTCGCCGTTGACGAGCGCGGGCATCTGCCCATTCGCGCACTCGCGCAGCACGGGCGAAAGAAACGGCATCTGCCCGTCGGCCGCCGCATGGGCCTGCCAAATGCGGTTGCCCCGGCGCGGGTTGGACTGGAAGCACGGCAGATACTCGTGGTAGAGATAGTTGAAGACACTCGCCCAGTCGTCCGCCCCGCTCTCGCAGTCGCGGTAGTCCTGAATGCCGACGAGATGGTTGAAATGCTCGTTCGGTTCCTCGAAGCAGACGATTGCATCCGGTTCGACGCGGCGCATCGTCTCGCGCATCGTTTCCAGCTGACGACGAAAGACATCCGTCTTCCACTTGCCTTCGCCCGGCGTGTGCGGATGTTCTTTCTCCCAACAGGCGGGAAACGCGCCGCCCACCACCTGGTCGATCTGGATCATCTCGCAACCCAGTCGGGCAAGCGGAAGGCAGATGTCGTTGTTCCACCAGGCAATCGTCCACGGATCGCCGCCGCACATACAGGCCGTGTGGCCGCCCCGCAGCCAGCCCGGCTCGCGGTCGTAGCGCGAACCATCGCGGTTGCGGACGGCATGGGGCAACCCAATGCGGTCGAACCGCGCACGGTCGTCCCACACGAACGAGCCGTCGGCCCGCCTGTCGTACATGAGCGTCCAATGGTAGCCGCTCGGCCAGGGGAAAGCGTGACCGCCCATCTTCTTGAGGTCGCCGACGAGCCGCGCGAACGTCGCGTCGTCGGGCACGACGGGGAAGTAGTCGGGCGTGATCCACGTGTCGTGTTTCTCCCAGCCCCAGTACGCCATCACAAGCGGCGCGGCGGGATATTCCTTCTGCCAGTAGTTCGCCATCCAGTCGCGGATCGATTGCGGATTCTTCAGCCACGCACGATGGAAACGCACCATCGCCGGCGCGTCGCGCATCCACGCGGGAATGTCCGCGCGGTCTTTGAACAGCGTCCGACACCACGCCTGTTGCGCCGCCCACCGTTTGTAGATGTCCGCCGCGTCATGCCATGAACACGGATTGGCGGGCGAACCCTCGAACCCGCCCGTCACGACGTCGTAGGCCTGTACGACCGTCCCCGTGTCGAACCCCAGCCGCCGCGACTGGAAGCAGAGGCCGTCCGGATGTCCGCCCGCGCCCACGTACTTCACGTGGCCGGCCACGTCCTCCGCCGCGAAGTAGAATCCGGCACGATCGTCGTAGAGCGTGGCGAACTGCGCCACGAGCGAGCCGGGCTGCTTGTGAAGCGACCACCAGTTCCGCCCCTTCGCGCCGGGATTGCGCACAACACCGCCCTTCGCCGTTCCGACGACGAACGCATCGTCGGCCGCCGACGTACCCAGACAGGACGACAGCAGCATTTTCGGATAGCTCGTCTCCTCCAGCGCCCAGCCGGGCCTGGCCGTAACGGCAATTCCCCAGCGCACGGTCTCGCCGCCGCCGCGCACGGTGCAGACCACCTCGTCGCACACGGCGCCGAAGCCGCCGTAGACAAGGCGGACGCCTTTTTCGATTGGCTCGACGCGGAATGCAGTCGCCGCAGACGCGGACACGGTTTCGCTTTTCGTGAAATCATCCACGCGCGTGAACTTCAAGTCGAAGAGCGGCGTCGTTCCCCGCGCCGGCCCCAGATCCGCGCCGTGCGCCGTCACGAGCCGCGAAACCGCGCCCCGCGCCGCCGTATCGAGCGTCACCGTCAACGTCTTCGACGCAACTTCCACCGCGCCGGCCGTGCAAACGCCCAGTGCTACCAACAACCCAATCCACATTCGTTTCATGCCCAGCCTCGCCTTTCGTTTCGTGTTGAATGCGGGAACGCCCCGCCGCGTCCCCTCAGCCGACAATGCGGCGGACGTGTGCAGCGTCGATGCCGAGGAGCAGCAAACGTTTCGTCTTGGACGTCTCGCCGCCCTTGAATACGACGCGGCTCTTGGGGAGGTCGAACGCATCGGCGAGCGTTTCAACCAGCTCCTTGTTCGCCTTGCCGTCGACGGGCGCGGAACGGATTCGCACTTTCACCGCGTCGCCGACGATGCCGTCAATGCCCGCGCGTGACGAGCGCGGCTGCGCCCGCACGTTGAGCACCACGCCGTCCGCCGTTTCCGTCAAATAGTCCATGCCGCCTCCGCGTCCGTCCAGTTTTCGATTCAAGCCTGCGTCGGAGCAATCGTCCACGTCCGCCCGCACATGTGGCACGTGATGTCGACCGTCGGCGGCAGAGCCGCGCGGTCTTCCGCCGGCAGGGACGCAATCACGTCCTTCGCACGGTCGGCACTGCAACGACACGCAAACGCCACGGGCGTGGTCTGCCGGATTTCCGCCTGGGGCAGACCGAGTTTCTTCAACACCGTACGCGGCGAGAACGTCGCGCCCGCGATGGCTTTCTGCGCCGCGCCCGACGCGAAAACGTCCGCCACCCGTTCAAACGCGGCCACGTCGCCGTCGGGCGGACATTCAATCTGGACGCCCCGCGCAAAGACGGGAACGCCATCGTCGCCCGCCGTACCCGCCACGGCGTTGCGGACGCGCCGCTGGAGCGATTGGTCGTAGAACGCATCCAGCCCCTGGGCAATCGCCGCCGTCGGCCCGAACGCCACGGCCACCGTACCGGAGGAGAGAATGGCACCGGGAATCGAACGGATGATCTGGAACGTTCCCGTCGTACCCAAAGCATCCGTGTCCTTCGGCGTTCCCAGTCCGTCGAACGCATCAAGCACTTTCTTCTTCGTGTAGCCGCGCAACGTGCCCGCCGCCGTCGCCTCCACGAGAAATCCGCCCAACGGACCAGGACAATCGAGCCGCAACGTGACGGTTTCTTCGTCCTGCGAACATTCCGCGCCAAGGAGCGACACGCCGGCCAGCGCCTGAGCGAGATAACCGGCGGCGGCGGGACCCGACAGATGCCCACGCGCAAGCGCCCCCGCCGCCGTCGTGCAGTCTACCAACACGACGGCGATTTTCGACGCCGGATCCAACATCTTCACACATTCGTCTTTCATTCCGAACTCCCGTCTTGGACAAACCGAATTTCAAGATCCTGCAAAGCGCTCAACACGTTCGCCGCATTGCCGTCCTTCAACGCCTGTACGTCGTCGCCGGACGCCGCCGCGCGTTCGGGATGAAGGACGTAGTCGAGGAAAGCCGTGCGCAAGGCGTCCAGCCGCCGCGCCTGACGTTCCAACGCCCAAAGGGCGAACCGCCACTTGGGGAGGAAGCCGAATCGCGCGGGCAACCCTGGATCGAACGCATCGAAACTGTCGCGCCGTACGGAGAACTGCCATTCCAAGGCGCGGGTACGATAGTCGAACCCCGCGAAGAACTGATCCGCCAACTCCTCGACGGACACGATGGGATGGTGCGCGGCGAAATCACGCAAATGGTGCGCGTACGTCGACAGGTAGAATTGACGGATCGCACGCAGGTTCGCCTCCGTGAGAGAGGTGTCCGGCCAACCGAGCGTCCCGCGCACGGAACAACAGGCAACGTCCTGCGGCATCAGACGGCCGGCCTTCATGTCGTAGGCGAAACGGTAGATTTCCTTGCCGACGCCGTAGGAGGGCGTTCGGGTGGCGGGATCGTACTTCTTCATCGCCATGTTCTGCGCGGCGGCGTCGCCCATCACGAACGCCAGCGCACGAACGACCTGCGGGTCTTCGCCCGCGTCCGCGCCCCCGAACTCGCCGGCGATCTGGAAGTACGTCGCGGGCAGGCTCTCCAACGTCTCGCCCTCGCACCGCGCACGAATGACATAATCGAAGACACGTTTGCGCGCATGGAGATGGCGACGGAGCAGACGATAACCTGGCAACGCGACGCCCAACGCCTTGAACGCATGAACACGCGCGATCACGTAACCACCGTAGCCCGAGCCGGGATGCGACAGACGTTTTTCGATGAGCGACGCGACGAGCGGGCGACGATTCGTCTTGTAGACGATTTCGCGCGTCTTGCCCTCGCCGATGACGGGCGCGTCCTCCGCCGTCATATCGCCGTCATCCGTCCGCAATTCGTAGACGTTCGCATACTCCACATATTCGTCCTTGCTCATCAGGCTGCGGATGTTGGCGAGCAAGACCTCGCTGCGCCCGTCACAGCCGGGATGATACACGGGACGGCCGTCAACGAACGTCGCGCCTGGCAGAGCCGTACGCCGATCATCGAACGCGGGTGTCGTCCCCTCGCCCATCACGGAGTAGATTTCGCCCGTGAGGTACATGTAGAGCATTTCAACGAAGACCTTGGACGTGTCGTCCGCCAACTCGGCCCGCGTGAGGAGCGACTTGTAGAGCGCGTCGAGTTCACCGATTCGCACTTCGACGTCCGTGCGCGAAATGCGGTTCAGGACGATGCGCTCCATCAGAATTTCAAGTTCGGGAATCAAGCGTTCCAACGCAAGGCCGCGCCGGAGACCGAAAAGCTCGACTTCGTGGTGGCCCGCACATTTCGGCTGACGGAGAAAGGACGTCCGATGTCCCTCGAACACGCCCGTCAACTCGCGCAACGCAGCACAAAACGCCTCGAAATCCGTCGTCGCCCAAGAGGCGAACGTGTGGAAATCCGAATAGGACAGGAAATGAACGCCCCGCGCACTGTGGTAGTAGCGCAGATTCGTGGAAATGCGTTTGCGGCTCGCGGACAGGGCGGCGGACATTTCACGCGCCGTCCAGGCCAACGGCTTCACACGCCATTCCTGACCGAGCCGCCGGTAATGTTCGAGCGTTTGGACATTGCGTTCCGTCATCAGCACATCGCCCAGTCCGAAATGCAGCGTCTGCGTCAACCAGGTGTCCAGTGCCACGAGCCGGTCGCACGGCACATCGCGTTGGGAAATTTCAAGCGTCCCGTCCACGACGTTCGCGCAGAGGACGCGCTGCATCATCACCTCGCCGCGCCGGGCGGACGGCAAGCGGCACAGATCCCAAAAGTGGCCTTGCAACAACGGAAGTGCGGCGACGGAATGGTTGCCCGTCGTCACCGTCATCACGTGTCCGCGTCCGCCGCCGCGTTTCAAATCCGCCTTGGCGACGAGCAGCACGGAAGCATGGGCGTCGAGATCCGCCCACACGTCCGCCTCGAATACGAACGTGTCCACGCCAAGATCGTAGCGGACGAACTGCCGCGTCCGCCCCAACACGCGCGTGACCACGCCGTCCGGCCGACGCACGGCCTCGCGGCGGATGCAAGCCAGACGCTGTTTGACGGACGACTTCACACGTGCGCTTCCTCTTCTTCGTCGTCCGCGTGGATGTGGAAATGACCGTGACGAACCTCCTCGCGCGCGATCAAGTCTTCCGCAAATGCGCCCACGGCATCGAGATCCGCTTCATCCGCCGCCGCCAGCAGATTTTCCAGGGCGCGGAGAACGTAGCGCTCGAACTGCGGCTGGCCGACCGACGCCAGACGGCCGAACGCGCCCAACGCCTGAACGAGACGCTGCACGGCTCCGTAGGCGAGACGTTCGACGGGCGCCACTTTCGCAAGCGCGGCACGGTCGCGTTCCGTCAACGGCACGTAGGGATCGTAGAGGAGAGAGGCCAGATCGTAGGCGGGCGAGCCGAGGCGCATCCCTTGGAAGTCGATGAACGCCAACGACCCGTCAGGACGGTACAGCACGTTTGAACTCTGGAAATCGCGGTGCACGAGCACGGGGCGTTGGCGGGACAACACGTCGGCAACACTTTCCAGTTCGACGCGCACGGTGTCCGGCAACTTGTCGTAACCGAAACGCGCTTTCACGCAATACGTCTCGAACAAGTCACGCTCCCAGGCGTAGAGGTCGGGGCCGAACGACGGTTCGAGCGCGACGTCGGCGGCCAATACGGCCTCCGTGCCCCGTTCCTGCAACGTCTTCAACGCCTGCACAACGGGCGTGTAGAGTTTGACGAGATTGACACCGCGCGTCGATGCCCGCGTTTCCAGCGAATCGCCGGCCACGTCTTCCAAGGCGAGCGCGTGCTGCTCTGGCAAATCGGCCAAAACGCGCGGCACGGGAACGCCCGCCGTGTCCAACAGCCGCGCATGGGCGGCATAGCGAGCGTTTTCGGGGCGCTTGGCGTCGTCGTAGAGAATGGCGATGGCGCGGTCGTCGCCGTGGACGAACCGCCAGAATTCGCGATCGCTCCCGCGCGCGCCGAGGTATTCGGCCGCGACGTCCGCCGGTTTCCAGCCGAGCGCGTCGGCAAGCGCTGCAAGACGCGGCTGGGCAATCTGATCCACACCCACGAGCGCCGTGCGCTCGAACGTGCCGCCAATGAGGCCGCCCGTCACGACGCATCCCGCGAGGTCGGCCGTCTCCAACAGTTTGACGCCGGGAAAGATGACGTTCGGATTCGCCTCGAACCGGTCGGGATCGAGCGCCGCGTGGATTTCAAGATAGCTCTCCAGCGTACCGGCATCGCCCCAGTAGGCGTCTTCCTCCGTCACGCCGACGACGAACCGCCCTTCCATCATGGCCTTTTCATACGCGGAAACGATGGTCGAGAAACCCGTTGACGGCAGGTAGTCCATCACGGCGGACGAGAGCAGCGCACAACCGCAATAGGTGTACGTGCCGTAATCGCCCGGTACGTCGCTCGCCCAGTTGCAGACGCGCCCTTCCGGATCGGCTTCGACCGTGCGCGGCCCCAGACAATCCGACAGCCAACAGGCCGCGAAGTGTCCGCTCCGCACGAATGCGTCGACCAGCGGCTGGGCGGACAGTCCCTCGGCCACCACGTCGCCATTCACGAGCCAAAACGCATCCGAACCCAACCACGTGCGCAAGGGGTTCAAGACACCGCCCGTGCCCAGAATTTCCGGCTCCTCCGCGATGCGAATCTGCGCCGTGCCCTTGCGGGATGCAAGGTAGTCTTTAATCTTGTCCGCCTGCCAATGAACGTTGACGGCGATTTCCGTCACCCCCCACGCCTCCAAGCGACGCAACGTGCGTTCCAACGGGGACACGCCCCAGATCGGCAACAGCGGCTTGGGCGCGACGAACGTGAGCGGACGCAGCCGCGTCCCGTAGCCGGCGGCGAGCACAACGGCCTTTTTAACAGCGGCAGCGTTCATGCGGACCTCGAAATTCTGACTTCGGCGCTCTGGATGCCGGGAATGCCGCCGAACTTCCGCACGGCGACGGACACGGACGTCACGCGCGGATCGGCGGCCAGACAGACGTCCGCCACCACGTCGGCCGCCCGCTCCAGCAGACGGCAACGCGCCTTTTCCAGCGCGTCGCGGATGTTCACGGCCAGCAGCGCGTAGTCCACCGTATCGTCCAGCGAATCGGACACTGCGGCCTCCGCCAGATCCACGGACAATGCGACATCCACGAGGACGCGCTGGGGTCGGATGCGTTCGTCGGGCCGATCGCCCAGCACACAGACGACTTCAATGCCGTTGATGCGAATCGTATCCATGCATCACCGCCATTGCATCCGCTGCCGGGGATGGTGCATCCGGGGCTCTTCCAGTTGGAGCGCGTACCACGGATCGCCCAGACCCGAATTCGTGAAGTGCGCCACACGGTTGTTCGCCAGCGTGTCGCGGTTCGCCTTGAGTACGGGATTGTCGCTCTTCTCCAACGCGCGGACGAGCGCCTTGAATGCGCCATCCACGTCCTTGCGCTGGACGAGAATCCACGAATAGGTCGCCGCCAACAGCGCATTCTGGTTGTAGCGAAGACGGCGGACGGCCTTTTCGTAGACCTTGGCGATCGCCTCGCTTGACTCGTCGCGCATGTACATCCGTGCAATCTTCATCGCGGCCATCGTGGGATCGATGAAGAGGGCTTTCGGCATCAGCGCGTCGACCTTCTTGAAGTCGGGAATCAGCCAGTGGAGCTGAATCTGGATCGTGGCGATCTGCCGGCCGAGCATCGGAATCCACCGCTCGAACGCATGAAGTGCCTCGGAACGGTCGAGCGCGTCCTTCACGAACACACGGCGTTCCTTGGCCAGTTCGGCCTGCGCCTCTTGAATCGACCCCGGCGGACGCATCTGCCACCGCGCGACCTTCGCCTGCATCTGCTTCTGTCCGGCGGCGAGAATATTTTGCACATCCTGCGTGACGGCCGTGACGCGCTTACGCAGACGCATTCCGATGACGACCTGCCCGGCGACGAACGTCAGCACACCGAAGAACGTACTCCAGCCGTAACCCGACACGCCCGTCAGACCAAGCCCCAGCCCCACGGCCAGGCCGAGCAAAACGGAAACAAGAACTGAATACATATGCTACTCCTTATCCTTCACATCGGCCACGAGATCTTCGGGCCGCAACGCGGCCAGACTGTCCACAACCCATGTGCAACCCGTAAAATCCGGCGGCACGAGCGAATTTCCGCGTACGCCGATGACGCGCATACCCGCAGCCAGACCGGCCTTGACGCCGCTCGGCGAATCTTCCACGACCACACAGGCGCGGGGATCCACACCCAACCGGGCGGCCGCTTTCAAATAACCCTCCGGCGAAGGTTTGCCCTGAGAACAACTCTCACATCCCAGCACGAATTGAACGTCGCCCACACCGCCGCAGACTTCGACCATCTTCGCGACGTCCGCCCCCGGCGAACCGGACACGACGGCGCACGGCGCCAACCGCGCCGCCGCATGGAGAAACGCCCACGCGGCGGGAATCGCCAACGTCGCCGGATCGGAAACAATCCGATCGTAGTAGCGGTGCAACGCGCGCGCATCCTCTTCGAGCGTTGTCTGCGGCAATTCAGGGAAACGCCCGTGGAACGTCGTGTGGATGTCCCGCCAACTACGCCCGGAAACGAGCGGCGCCAATTCCGCCACCGTCACCGGACGACCGTAGTCCGACAGCCAGGCGATCATGGCCTCCACCCACGGACGTTCCGAATCGATCAGCGTGCCGTCGAGATCGAAAAGGAACGCGGCGACCGTCATTCGGCCTTTCCGTGGTGGTACTTCGCGCACGTGCACTTCTTGAACTTCTTGCCGCTCCCGCATGGGCAGGGGTCGTTGCGGCCGATCTTCGGCGCCTCGCGCTGATAGGGCTTGCCGGGCTGGATTTCACCATCAATGAAACGCCATTCGCCGTCAAGCTTCTTGAAATAGGCCACTTCGTGGTGGTTGCTGTCGCGCCCCTGGCCTTGCGTAGTGGAATAGTGCGCGATAAATTCAACGTAGCCTTCCTCGTCCTTCACACCGCCGCGATCCGTGGATAAAATGTCCAACCCGCCCCACGTGGCGTTCTGGGACCATTCGCGCGAGGTCTTCTCGTCGAATTCGGCCTGGAGTTCGGGACCGGAAGATTCATAGAGGAACTTCACGTTCCCGACGGCATAGGCCGCGTACCGGGCACGCATCAGTTCGACCGCCGTGGCGGCCTTGCGCACGCCCGACAGAATCGCTCCACAACAATCGTCAAAATTCTTACCTGAACGACAGGGACAAAGTTCATCGTTTTTCATAGCGCGTTATTCTAGCACATCTCCGTGTCCATGACAACGGCACGACGACCGTCCCCACAATCGGGATTGGATGATCCGTGTAAGGGTCGTCGCGGCGGCGTGGCGGGCACTCGGCGCGACGGACGACGGCGCGGGGATTTCCGCGCCCACACGTAACGTCCAGACGATCATACGGTCGCCCACATCATACCAGGGCTGTCCTTTGGCGAGCACAGGCGGATCGCAAGCAATGGCGACGGGCAGAATCGGTACACCGGCCCCCAACGCGATCTGCGCCGCGCCGCGTCGCAGTTTCCGCTCCGGTGCATCGACGGGTTGGCGCGTCCCCTCAGGAAAGACGATGACGTTCGTCCCGCCGCTCAGCAGACGCGCCGCGTCCGCCCGCACGTGCGCAGGGTCGTCGTTGACGAGGAAAACCGACCGCACGATACGCGAGTAGAAGAAGTTGCGGCCGGCGGCGGCCTTGGCGATGGACGTACTGTCGGGCAACAGGCTGGCGAGTACCACGACGTCAATCAGCGTCAGATGGTTTGCCACGACCACGCGGCCCCGCGCCGCGGCCAAACGCGCCCGATCTTCAGGCGACACCACCACACGGAACGTCCCCGTAACACGCCCCGCCCACATGAAGAGCCGCCAACTTTCCCGGACGACGCCCCGCAAGACCCGTCGTGTCCGCGCGTTATCGCCCGCAAGAAGACAAAGCGGAAAAATCGCGCCGCCGATCAACAGGCCGCCCAATCCGAACACCAGAAAGAGCAAACCCGAAACAAGGCTGCGCGGTACGCGCACCCAGGCCCGGTCGCGGAAAGGAGATGTTGATGCGGACACGCCTTACCTCCGGCGGGTCAGCGTCAAATCGGCCGTGGCGAACACGGACGTCCGCCCTTCCAAAAACGCCACCCAGTCTGTAAACGTCGCCGGCGGCAGAACGGCAGAGCGAAAATCGACCATCAGGGTTTTCGCATCACCACGCTCGGCCGCGTCCGCCGCGACGGGACGCAGACGCACGGCGACCGAACAGGCCATCTGCGCCGGGCCGCCGGACGCAGACTGGTAGAAATCGGGCGTTGCCTCTTCGGCATAGACGTAAATGACTTCGCCCTCCGTCACGAGCGCTTCGAGCAACCCCGCCTCCAACGACCTCGCCCGCGCCGCAATGGCCGTATACGGTGCGCGGTTCTTCGTGAGCAGGGAGAACGCGCCCGGCGCGGCGTTGTGCACGGAGGCGGAGAAACCGGCGGGCGACATTTCGCCGTCCGCCTGGAATTGCCGCATCAGTTTGAGCGTCACGCCGATTTCCCCCCAGCGTGAGGCAAATACGACAGGCACCTGGCCCGCCGCCCGTACGGGCCAGGCCACCGCCAACGCCGCCCGTTCGACGCCCGTCAGGCGACGGCGCTCCATCGGCGGCACGAATGAAACGTCGGGTTTCGGATGCGATTCATCCGCACACCAAACGGCATATGCTTCGATTGAAAACTGCATGGACGGCATTATAGCACATGTGATAACATATGCGCACCTTTGGCGGACGTCCTGCTTTCGGTAGGATTCGCACGTCAAAGGTACATCGTTGCCCTGACGACGGCTGCAGGCCGCTTCGAAAGGACAGCTCTGTAACAAAACAAGAAAGAAGAAGGAAGAAAACGAAAATGAAAGCGACGAAAGTCGGTCTGCTGGCCGCTACCTCCCTCCTGTGCGTCTCAGGTGTTCAGGCGCAGGAATCGACGACGAACGTGTTGGAGGAGGTCGATTCCTCCGGCCTCTTCGCCGAAGTCTCAGTCGACGTGTTGAGCGACTACGTGTGGCGTGGTACGATCTGCAACGACAATCCCGTGTGGCAACCGTCCATCACGTTGGGCTACGACTTCGAGGAATTCGGCGTCCTGTCCGCCAACATCTGGCAGACCTACGACTTCACGCACAAACGCGGTACGAGCACGAACAGCCGCCAGGCGGGCGGGTTGCAGGAAATCGACTACACGCTTTCCTACGGACTGAGCGTCCAGGACTTCGACTTTGAACTCGGCCACATCTTCTACACGTACCCGAAGAACAACGGCCCGTCCGATCAGGAACTCTATGCGTCGGTCGCGTACAACAACGACTTCGTGACGCCGAGCGCCGCCGTCTACTGGAACTACAATTCCGCGCACGGCGAGGATCCGTCCTGCGTCTACTTCACGTTCGGCCTGGAACATGAATTCGAACTGACCGAAGATCTGACGCTTACGCCGTCCGCCTCTCTCGGTTTCGGCGACAACGCCTGGAGCTGCTACACGACGGGCGAACGCGCCGGCACGGAACTCACGGATTCCACGATCGGGCTTTCCGCCGCCTACGCAATCACGGAGTACCTGTCGGTGGGCGCACAGATCAACTACACTTGGATTCCCTCCGCCACGCTGCGTTCGCTCGACTACATGGGCCGCGGCAAAGACCAGTTGCTCTGGGGCGGCGTGAACGCGACGTTCTCGTTCTAATCGACTTTCACCCGTTGTTCCACCACCGCCTAGATTTTCGCGAACGCATCGTCGAGCGCGGCGAGGATGTCGTCGATGTGTTCGATGCCAATGGAGAGACGGATAAGTTCGGGGGCGACGCCGCCCTTGCGCAAATCCTCCTCTGAAAGCTGGGAATGCGTGGTGGAAGCGGGGTGAATGATGAGACTTTTGGCATCGCCCACGTTGGCGAGGATTGAGAAAATGTCACCATTCGCCGCGTCCGCGAGTCTCCGAGCGTCATCCGCGCCACCTTTGACGCCGAACACAACCACACCGCCCGCACCGTTGGGCAGGTACTTCGCCGCCAATTCGGGTTGCGACAGCGTCGGGTAACGAACCCAGGCGACTTTCGGATGCGTCTGCAGGTACTTTGCCACCGCAAGGGCGTTCTCGCTGTGACGGGCGATCCGGAGCGGCAGGGATTCGACGCCTTGCAGAAAAATCCACGCCGCATCCGGCGCGAGCGTCGGCCCCTGGTTGCGGATGCCCACGGTCAAGAGACGAAGCGAGAACGCCACGGGCTTGAGCGGATCCGGGAGGTCGTGTGCGAAACGGAGGCCGTGATAGCCGGCGTCCGGCTCGTTGTAGAGCGCGAACTTGGGATTCGTCCAATCAAACCTTCCCGAATCCACCACGACGCCGCCGATGCCGGCACCATGTCCGCCAATCCACTTCGAAAGGGAATGGATCACAAGATCCGCGCCATGATCGATTGGCCGCAAAAGCGGAGGGGGCGTGAACGTGGCGTCGACGACGAGCGGCAGGTGGTGCCGATGGGCGACGGCCGCATACTTCTCGATGTCTGCGATGTCAAGGGCTGGGTTGCCGACGGTTTCGATGAAGAGCAGTCGGGTCTTGTCGTTTATCGCGGACTCGACAGACTCGAAGTCATTAACGGGTGTGAATCTTACCTTGATGCCGACGTTTGGGAGAATGGCATCGAATTGGCTGAACGTGCCGCCGTAGAGATTGTTCGCCGCAACAATCTCGTCACCGGCGCGAGCGATATTCGTGATGGTGAAGAAAATCGCCGCTGTACCCGATGCGAGCGTCTGCGCCGCCGCGCCGCCCTCAAGCGCCGCGATGCGTTTGGCGAGTACGTCGTTCGTCGGATTCATGAGACGTGCGTAGATATTCCCCAACTCACGCAGACCAAAGAGATCGGCGCCGTGCTTGGAATCCCTGAAATTGTACGCCGTGGTACGATACACCGGCACCGCCCGCGCATATGTGGTGGGATCGCCGTAGGTGGGCTGTCCGGCGTGGACGGCCAGTGTCTCCAGATGAAATTTTCTTTCGTTCGTGTCGCTCATTGCAGTACCTCGCTTTCATTCGATGTTCATGTCGTAACCCAATCGGTCGCGATGCCGAATATTATAAAACACTCGCCCCTTCATCGGGAAATCGGAACTCCATTTCCTCGACGATAGATACAACCTATCGCCCCCTCGTCCGTTCATTTTCCGTTGTACCGACATCATATGCAGTCTACGCCGCCAAATGACGGACAACAGAACCCCGTCCGCGCCACGTCAGATCTCCAGAACCGCGGCCGGGCAGCCTGGCGGCAGAGCCGTGCGCGTGGGACGCCCCATCACGAACACGCCTTTACCTGCCAGCGCGGCATCGCCGAAACGCGCACGAAACACCTCAACCGCCGACGCAGAGGCGAAAAACACGTCGTCGAACGGCGGCAGGACATCGGGTGCAATCGGCACATTGTCGTAGAGCACCACATCGTCCACCTCGGCGCCGACACGGCGCAGCGCCTCGGCCACGTCCGTGCCCGCCTTCGCACTGCGCAGACGCAACACGCGGCGATCCGTCAAATCCAATTTCGCGATTTCGGCCACCAGTCCCGCCGCCGAAAAATCCGTCTCCGGCATCACGTCGCTCGACACGCCGTAGCGCCGCAATTCGGCGTCCGTCCCCGCGCCGCACGTGTAGAACTGCGGCAACCGCCGCCGATCGCACACGACCGTCTCGAAAAAAATCCGCACGGCGCTTGGCGATGTGAGGACAATCGCCGCATAGGCGGACACGGCCCGCGCGGTCTGCCGGAACGCGGGCGACGGCACGAGCCGGATGAACGGACACGCCACCGGCCGTCCGCCCCGATCCTCGACGGCACACGCGGCTTTCGCTTGAACGGCCTCGGAACACGTCAGCAACACGCGCCGCCCGGCGAACACGCCGAGTTTCGGCCACAGCCGCCGTGTCGCCGCACCGACAATCCAAAGACCGGGCGCATCCGTCGCATCTCCCGTCACGCGCCCGCATCGCACGTCGTCCAGCGTCCCCTGCCAAACCGTTTCACGCGGCCCCGCCGCATCCCAGACGAACGCGCACGGCGTATCGGCCGCCCGGCCCTCATGGATCAACCGCGCCGCTTCGTCCGCCGCCACTCGCGTGGCCATGAACAACACCTGCGGCATTTCCATGCCCGTTGAACGCGGCGTCAAAACCGAGAATCCCCGCGCTTCGCCACGCCGTGTCAACAACATTCCCGTCCCCGTCGTAGCGGCCGTCAACGCGCTCACGCCCGGTCGCACGACGAACGGAATCCGCAACGCCGTCAAGGCGTCCGTCTCTTCCGCCAAACGCCCGAACAAGCCCGCGTCGCCACCCTTCAGACGGACAACGCGCCTCCCCTTCCGCACTTCGTCGCAAATCAGGCGCGTGATGTCGGCCTGCCGCATCGTGTGCGCTCCGCACCGCTTACCGACGTGAATGACGCGAGCGTCCGGCCGCACGGCGCAGAGCCGCAAGACGTCCGCCCCCAGCAGATCGTCGTCGAGCACAACGTCCGCCTGGGCGAGATCGTGTGCGCCCTTCACGGTGATAAGCGCCGCGTCGCCCACGCCGGCGGATACAAAGCGAACGGCTTTCACGAAATGGGCGCGCATCTCCTTCAACGGTACATTGTCCGCCCGAAAGACGAGCGCCAACACGCCCTGCGCCTCCGGCGGGGGAAGATCCGCCACGGAAATGGGATGGAGATCAACGGGCTTTTCCGCGTCGGAACGAAACCAGTCCGGATACAACCGTTTCACGCCCGCCATCGCCATCAGCACGGCATCGTAACGACCGTCCAGCAAGTACTGGATTCGCGCGTCGATCGCGCCGCGAATGGGCCGCAGATCCGCCGACGGAAAACACGTCCGCGCATAGTCCTTGCGCCGTTCGCTGGAAATGCCGACCGTGCGAATGGACGCGAGATCGGCGCCGGCGCGTACAACCCACGCATCACGCGGATCTTCGCGCACGGGCAGCCACACCCAATCGAGATCGTCCGACAACCGCGCGGGCAAATCCTTGGCGGAGTGGACGGCGAAATCAATCCGGCCGTCCCGCACGGCATCGTCAAGGTCGCGGGTGAAGAAATCGGGGGCGCTCGCCTCGATCGGCGTCGTCTGGTCACGATCGCCCGGTGTCTCAACGGCCACGAACGAGTAGGACGTGCCAGGGAACGTCCGCACCAAATAGTCGATGACGCCTTCTGTCTGAACTCGGCTCAGGCGACTACCACGCGCCCCCACTTTGAACGTCATGCTGTCCGCTCCTCTATTCCGTCGCGTTGCGTCACCATCCGCTGTCAGAGCGTCCGGCAGACATCCTCGAATTTCGCCAGAAACGCATCCACGTCCGTCTCCGTGTGCGCGGCGGAAATGAAGTTGCACTCAAATTGGCTCGGCGCGATGTAAATGCCACGATCCAGAAGACCATGAAAGATTTTCGCGTAGAGCGCCGTGTCGCACGACTGGGCGTCCGCCAAATCCCGTACGGGACGTTCCGTACAGAACGGCGTGAACACGCCGTTGAAACTCTGGCACGTGACGGGAACGCCATACTCGGCGGCAAGGGTCGACACGCCGACGGCGAGGGCGCTACCCAGTTCGGCCATCTGATCGTACGGCATCGTCCGCTCAAGCTCGTCAAGCGTGGCAAGCCCGGCCGCGACGGCAAGCGGGTTTCCGCTCAACGTACCGGCCTGGTAGACGGGTCCCGTCGGCGCGAGCTGGCGCATCCATTTCGCCCGACCACCGACGGCCGCGAGCGGCAGTCCGCCGCCGACGACCTTGCCAAGCGTGATCAAATCGGGAACGATGCCCGCGTAAAGCGATGTGTACGACGAGAACCCGAATCGGAATCCGTTGATGACTTCGTCGCACACGAGCAGGGCGCCGTATTTCTTCGTCATTCGGCGCAGCCCCGCGAGGAATCCCTCGGCCGGCGGCACGATTCCCATGTTGCCCGCCACGGGTTCCACAATCACGGCCGCGATGTCCGCCCCACGCTGTGCGAACGCCGCCTCCACCGCCGCAAGGTCGTTGTAGGGCGCGGTCAGCGTGTCGGCCACGACGCAATCGGAAACCCCGGCTGAAGAGGACAACCCGCCCGTCAGGAGCCCGCTGCCGGACTTCACCAGCAGGGCGTCCGAATGGCCGTGGTAGCAGCCGTCGAATTTGAGAATCGCCTTCCGCCCCGTGACGCCACGCGCCAACCGGACGGCCGTCATCACGGCTTCCGTCCCGCTGTTCACGGCGCGAACCATGTCCATGCCGGGAACGAGGGACACGAGCCGTTCGGCGAACGTCACCTCATCCGGCGTTGCGATACCGAACGTCGTACCGAGTTTCGCACGCGCGGCGATCGCCCGCGTAACGGCGGGATGCGCGTGACCGAGAATCATCGCGCCCCAGCTGCAACAGTAGTCCGTCAGCGTCCGGCCGTCCGCCGTGTGGATTTTCTGCTTCCGGCCGCGGTCGACGAACACGGGCGTCCCGCCCACGCCGTTAAATGCGCGGACGGGCGAGTTGACGCCGCCGGGGATGGTTTTTACCGCCCGTTTGAACAACGCCGCGTGATCCATCAGCGATCCTTGTATTCAATCGTCGCCTTTTCGCGCAGCTCGGCAACGAAAGCGTCCATGGCGCGGCCACGCGCCTCGTGGCGGAGAAGATCGCGAATCTGGTCGGACACGTCCACGAGCGTCTGCTGACCGCCCTCCTTCTCGTCCGTCTTCAAGATGATATGGTAGCCGAACTGCGTTTCAATGACGTCGCTCACTTCGCCGCACTTCATCGCGAACGCGGCGTGGTCGAATTCGGGCACCATCATGCCACGCCCAAACCAGCCCAGCGAACCGCCGTTCTGTCCCGACGGACAGTCCGAATTTTCCTGGGCCTCGCGCACGAACGCCTGGCCGATTTCGCCCGGCGTCTTGTTTTCGAGAATGCGGGCGCGAATGGCCTTGATCTTGTCGAGCGCCTCGACTTTATCCGCCGCATCCATGCCCTCGGTCTTCACGAGAATGTGCTGGGCGAGAACTTGCGGCGACGCGACGAACTGCGTGACGTGCTGTTCGTAGTAGTCCGCGATTTCCGCCTCCGTCGGTTCCGGCACGTCGCGACAGGCCTGCTGGACGAGCGCATCCACGCGGCAACCCTTGGCGAGTTCCTTGCGAAAATCGTCTTCGGAAAGTTTCTGCGCGGCGAGCGCCTTGACGTAGTTTTCGCGTCCGCCGACCTGCTGGATGACCTTCTGCACCTGCGCGTCGACCGCGCGCGGATCGACTGCGAGATCGAGCTGTTCGGCGCGGGCGAAGAGGAGTTTCGCGCCAATGGCCTGTTCCTGCGCTTTCTCGACGAACTTGTCCAGATTCTTCTTGATGTCCGCCTGGCTCATGCCGTGGGACGCATAGAACTTGACGAGCCGATCCAGCTCGAACTGGACGGCATCGCGGGAAATGGGTTCGCCATTGACAAAGGCCTGTTTCATCTTTTCTCCTGTTGCTCCTTTTTAAGTGGATGCTTATTGTACCAAACCAACACGCAACGGTCAGCGCAAAAGAAGGGCGTCGAGGGCGAGAATATAGCCCTTCGCGCCGAAGCCGCAGATCTGCCCGACGCAGACGCCCGCCGTGATGGATTCGTGGCGGTAGCCTTCACGCGCATAGACGTTGGAGAGGTGCACCTCCACAGTCGGAATGCCGACGGCCTTGATGGCATCGTGGAGCGCCACCGATTCGTGCGTGTAGGCGGCCGGGTTGATGATGATGCCGTCGTAGACGCCCTGCGCCCGGCCGATGGCCGCCACAAGTTCCCCTTCCACGTCGCTCTGGAACGCATCGAGTTCCACGCCCCGCGCCACCGCCGCCGCCCGCACGTCGGCGATGATGTCCGCCAACGTCGTGCGCCCGTAGATTTCCGGCTCGCGCGTACCGAGAAGCCCGAGATTCGGGCCGTTCAATACCAGAATTTTCTTCATCATGTCCGTTCCGTCCTTTCGATTTGCAAATCGCCGTCGCGTTCAAACGCCAGACAGCACTTGAAACGTCCGCACACACCATGCTGCGCCCCTGCCGCACATCCCCGGCAGCGGTCCGCCGTCAGACCGGCCGGCGGATGCGTCTGCCACGTTGCGCAACAACAGGGGCGTCCGCACGAGCCGATTGCACCAAGCCACGCCACTTCGTCCCGCGGGCCGAGCCGCCGCGCATGGACGGAAAGACCGTACCGTTGGCGCAAATCCGCCACCGCCCGACTCACGTCCGCCCGCGCGTCCGCCGTCGCATAGCCCAGAAAAAAACGACCGCCCCCGAACGCCAACCGGGCGTAGGGGACGCGAAGCGTCCGATCCGTCCGCCGCGCCTGATCGAGAAATTCGTCGCGCAACGTCTGCGCCCGTTGCGCGTTCGCGGCCTCGTGCGCCGCATCGGCAGACGTTCGCGCCCGCACGTACTGGAACGCGGGCGGCATCCCCGTGGACAACGCCTCGACGGCTTTCACAACACCCACATCCTCGCCGTAGTCAAGTGCCACAATGGCCTGCTCGCCCACGCGCGGCGACACGCCGTGCGGACACCGCACGAGGAACACGCCCCGTTCCGGCATCTGGACGCGCACGACAACGGGGGGCACGGCCATCACACGCCCTCCGTGCCCAACACCAACCGATCCATCAAAAAGGACAGCGCGGAAAGTTCCGTGAGGTTGCGTTCCAGCATCGTGGCGAATTCTTCCACGGCCGTGATGTTCCGAAACGCCGCCGCATGGGACAGCCGCGCCGCGCGCGATTCCAGCACGTGCCGCCGCGTTTCGTTCACGAGCGGCACGTCCCCGTCCGCCACGTCCGCCGCACACGAACGCGGCACGGCGCGGAGGACCATCAAATCGCGAAACCAGCTCAGAAGCGTCGCGACGAAATCCGCGCGGAACTCCCGGTAGCGCGACGAAACGAGCGCCGCATACGCCTCCTTGCCCGTCTCTTCGCCCGCCTCGTCGTCCGCCGCCTCGGCATCCATCTCGTCCCTGACGAGGTCCTCGGCCTGGGATTTGAGCTGCGCCAGAACGGCCGCCAGCTTCTCGGCGGCGGCGGCGCGGCTCGTCATGCCCTTCAAGCGATCGGATGCCAGAATGCCGATGACCTCGCCGCGCAACGGCTCGTCCAACATCCGCCCCCGCGCGTCAGGCAGATCGATGCGCTGGCAACGGGAAATGATGGTCGGCAGCAGTTGTTCGGGCTGTTCGGTGAGGAGCAGGAAAATCGTCTTTGCCGGCGGTTCTTCGAGCGTCTTGAGAAAGGCGTTCGCGCTCTCCACGCGCAGACGATCCGCGCCGAAGACGACGCCCGCTTTCCACCCGCCCTCGTAGGACGTCACGTCCATCGGCGCGATCAGGCGTTCGTGCATCGATTCGATGGAAATGATGCGGCTCTTCTTTTCGGGATACAGCCGATGAATATCCGGATGCGCGCGCAAATCGCCAGAACCGAACAGCAGCGTCAACACACGATTGCAAAGTTCCGCGCCCAGCCCGCGCACACCGCCCACGATCAGATAACCGTGAGCGGGGCGCCCGACCGCAAGGGCCTGCGCAATGTGCGCGTAGGCCTCGTCAACGGTCATGGACGGCCCTCAAGATCTGGGCGGAGACATCCTCCCGCGCACCCGACGAATCGATGACGACAAACCGCTCCGGTTCCTGCCGGGCCAATTCGAGAAATCCCTCGCGCAACCGGCGATGGAACGCCTCGCCCGCCTTCTCGATCCGATCGGCCGCCGTCGCCGTCGCGGCCTCCCGCGCCCGTAGACGCGCCCGACTGACTTCCGGCGGCACATCCAGCAGAATCGTCAAATCGGGCGTCAGCCCTTCCGTCGCGAAAGCGTTGAGGCGTTTGAGTTCCTCCACGTCCAAGCCGCGTCCATATCCCTGGTAGGCAAACGTCGAATCCGCGTAGCGGTCGCACAACACCCATTCGCCCCGCGCCAAAGCGGGACGAATTGTCTGCGTAACGACCTGCGCACGCGCGGCCAGGAAGAGCAGCACTTCACTGCGCGTGACCGGTGGATCGGACTCCTCGTTTCGCAGCAGCCCGCGAATCGTCTCCGCCAACGGCGTCCCGCCAGGTTCGCGCGTGATGCGGACAACCCGCCCCTCCGCGCGCAACTGCGCGGCCAGTTCCGCGACGTGCGTCGACTTGCCGCCGCCTTCCGGACCTTCAAACGTGATGAACCGGCCGCGCATCACTTCTTCGTCACGGACTGGCCGTCCTTTGAATCCTTCACGAGCCAACCGGCCGCCGCAATCGCGTCACGCAGACGGTCGCTCTCAGCCCAGTTCTTCGCGGCGCGGGCGGCGGCGCGAAGGTCAAGCAACGCCTGAACGTCCGCCGGCGTTTCGACCTTCGCGGCCTTGCCGAAGAAGATGACGCCCAACACGTCGTCCAAACGATGGAAGACCGCCAGCACGGCGGCGGCCTGCGCGGGCGCCAACGCGCCCGTCTGCAACGCGGCGTTGGCGCCGTGCACGAGTTCAAAGAGGGCGGCAAATCCCTTCGGCGTGTTCAAATCGTCGTTGACGGCCGCCGTGAAGTTCGCAAGCGCCTGCGCGGCGAATGCGGGCGTCTCGCCCACCGCCACGCCAGCCGCGCATTTCTCCAGCGCGTCGACGCACGTGTCCACACGCGCCAACGACTTACGCGCGTCCTCAAGCGCGGTGAACGCGAAGTTCAGACCCTGACGATAGTGCGCGTTGATGAGGACGTAGCGGATCTCGCGACCGCTCCAACCCTTTTCAATCAAGTCGCGCAACGTAAAGAAGTTGCCAAGACTCTTCGACATCTTCTCGCCGTTGACGCGCAGATGGGCGCAGTGCATCCACGTCTTGACGAACGGCTGGCCCGTGGCCGCCTCGGCCTGAGCGATTTCGTTCTCGTGGTGGGGGAAGAGGTTGTCAATGCCGCCCGTGTGAAGATCGAACGTCTCGCCGAGATACTTCATGCTCATCGCCGAGCATTCGATGTGCCAGCCGGGGCGGCCGCGTCCCCAGGGGGAATCCCAGCCGACGGGGCCGTCGGACGCCTCCCACGCTTTCCAGAGCGCGAAGTCGCCGACGTTCTCCTTGTCGTACTCGTCCGCCGCACAACGGGCGCCCGTACGCTGGTTGTCGAAATCGATGTGGGCGAGCTGACCGTAAGCGGGGAACTTCGTCACGGCGAAGTAGACGCTTCCATCGTCGCTCTTGTAGGCGACACCCTTCGCCACCAGCTTCTCGACGAGCGCGATCATTTCGGGGATATGGTCGGTGGCGGCGGGATAGACTTCGGCCGGCTGGACGTTGAGCTTTTTCAAGTCGGCAAAAAAGGCGTCCTTGTACGTCTTCGTGTAGTCCGTCAACGCCACACCGGCGGCGTTCGCCCCACGAATCGTCTTGTCGTCGACATCCGTGAGGTTCATCACCTGCTTGATTTTCATGCCGTTGAACTGAATCACACGGCGCAGAATGTCCTCGAACGTGTAGGCGCGGAAGTTGCCGATATGCGCGAAATTGTAAACCGTCGGCCCGCACGTATACAGGCGGATCGTATTGTCCGCCAGCGGAACGAGCGGTTCGACGCGGCGGGTCAGTGAATTGTAGACCTTCATTTCCATGGCGCCTATTCTACTACAAGCCCCCCCTTCCTCGCAACAAGGAACATGCCGAGAGGTTTCCCATTTTCGTCTTACGGCATCTGTTCGCAGACGATCTCTTCGAGCGTGTGCAGTTCCGCGCCCCGGAAGACGTAGACGATCTGGTGGAGCGCCGTGCCCCGCGCAAGCGACGGGACGGACGGATCGGCGCGGTACTTCGCCAGCTGCGCCTTCGCCTCGT